>CAMFLL010000294.1 GCA_945957405.1 uncultured Mycolicibacterium sp.
CCTTAGTCTCGTGGGCTCGGAGATGTGTATAAGAGACAGCCTCGGCACACAGTGTGGGCACGTCGGGCAGCTCATCGCGATCCAGTGCCCGGCGCAACGTCGCGCGGACCCGGTCGATCACCGCCCGGTCCAGCGGCCGGTCCCCCAGCGGCGTGCAGATGTCGGGGGGTTGTTGCGGCTCGACGGAAGCCAGTCCGATACCCACCAGTGACCACGGCACCGCGGCCGGGTCGACCCGGACGAGGGCACCGAAGTTGTGCGGCGCGGCATCGGCGGTCATCGCGGTCCACACCCGCTGGCGCGCCATGCGTGCGCGGTGGTCATCGGCCCGGCCCAAGACCGTCGTGAGACCGCCGAGGAACGGGTCGACGATACCGGCGCCCGCGCGCACGTCGGCCCAGCCGCACTCGAGTAGACGCGACAACTCGGCGATGGTGCGACGGTCGGCGACGAACCGGTTGAGCACTTCCACGGCGGTGCGGTCACGGTCCTCGTGGATGTCACGCAGGACCGCTTCTGGGGTGGCGGAATCATCCTGTACCGGAAGCCCTTTGGTGACCGCCAGCTCGAAGGCGACCGGGAAGTACAGTTCCTGGGCGTTGCCGGTGGTGATCTGCAGCCTGCGCCGCGTCAACTTGAGCACCGCGAACCACTGGGCGGCCCCGCGCAGTTGGGCAGCGCGGTCCACGATCGCGGCGTGCATTTCGGCGGCCACCTCGGCGTCGACCACCGGCGCCGAGAACTGCGCGTTCGAGCGCAACCGCAGCACCAGCGGGTCGATGATCCGTTTGACGGTTCGGCGCAGCGGGGCACCGTCATCGGAACTGAGCACCTCGACACCGGGGCCGATGGCACGCCAGGCCCCGTCGATCACTGCGCGACGTGGCCGCGCCACGGCGGCTGTCGCCGCCACCGCGACGTCCATCTGCACAGAATAGGACGCGCAAAACTTGGGTTCGGTAGCCACAACCACCTACGAAGCTGTTCGCCATGTTGCTCGACCCCTCATTGCTGACACTTCTTGTTCCCGCCTTCGCTGTGGCCGGCGCCGCCCTGGGCGCCCGGCGGGCCTGCCGGCCCATCCCCCGAACGCCGGTTCTCGCCATCGGCACCGTGCAGAGCACCACCGATCCGGTCACCGTGGAAGTGGAGAGCGTGTCGGGTCAGACCTTCGTCGGCAAGCTGCGCGCCGGCGATGACCATCCGGTGGTCAGCTCGCTCCGACCCGGCGTCGTGCTGTTGGTCGCGTTCGATCCCGCCCGCCGTGAGGAGCTGTCGCTGCCCGACGACATCGTGGCGGTGCGCTCCGAGTTCGATCAAATGCTGCTCCGCAAGGGTTTGGTGAGCAGCAGGCAGTTGGACCTGATCCGTACCGGCGTCCGCGCATACGCCGTGGTGACCGCCCTGCACGCCACCGGAGTGGCCCGCGAGAACTACCGCGAGGTGCGGCTCGATCTGCTGGTCAGTCGCCCCGGCGGCGGTCAGTTCGCGGCCAGGGAGACGGCGCTGGTGCCCCTATCGGCGCTGCCCGATGTCGCCCCGGGCAGCATCGTGGACACCTACTACCGACGCGGTGACGAATCTGCCGTCGCGGTGTGCGTCCCGCCCGCGACGTGACGGCGGCGTCTGTCAGCGCGCGCCGTCCACGGCGAACGTCACCAGCGCGGCCCAGTACAACGGGTTCGCGGTGCCGTCGCCATCACGCCACCGGCGCATCTCGGCGCGCTGCCACCGGTTGACCGCGCACCCCGCATCCGGCCGGCTGTGCGCATCGTCGACACCGGCGATCAGGCCAGCCATCGGATCCGCGGCGGGGTCCTGCGCCGGCGCGAACCGGCGGTAACCGGCGGTGGTCGGCAACGACCACAATGCCGCCGTCACCAACCGGGCTCCGCGCATCACCAACGCGGCGACCAGTCCGATCGCCTCGTCGAACCGGTAGTCGCCGCCCGAGGCGCAGGCCAGGACCGCCACTCGCGGCGGAAAGACCAGATCGGAGGCGAGCACATCGGCGGCGGTCAACGGATCGACCTCGGCCAGATGCAGTGACGCCTGCTCGGCACTGCTGTCCTCGGTGGCCGCACTGCAGTGTCCGACGAACAGCATCCGGCCCGGCCCGCGACCGAGCATGTCGGCCAGCCAACCCCGGTCGGCGTCGGAGCGGCGGAAGAGCTCCACCACGTCCGCCGTGTCGGGTAGCACGGGACCGCGCTCGAGGACGCCGGCGAAATGCCGGGCCACAGGTGTCTGCGCCGCGGGCCGTCCCAGCACCGAACCCAGCGGTGAGGACGGCAGCTGGCCCGGTACCCGCGGATCCAGGATCAGCAGCGGCGCGCCGTCGGGGTCCGACGGCCCAGGCCGGGACGTCTGGGTGATGCTCACCGGCACCGCGGCCATGACCTCGACCAGTTCCAGCAGCCGGTACCCCTCGGTGCACCGGGACATGTCATCGGGCCATTCGATGCGGGCGGGCATGGGTCCGGCGTCGGTGAAGGCCTCGGTGCGGGCCCGGACCATCTCCTCGGCGGTGGGCCGGATGGCGGGCAGCGCCAGGATCGGCCACGGCACACGCGCCAACCGTGCCGTCGGGGCGACGAACAGCACCGCGCGGGGATCGGCCACACAATCCTGTAGCAGGCGCCATGCCGCGTCCGGCAACAACAGCACACCGAGGTGGTACGCGAGTACCGACTCGGTGTCCCGGTGTGCGAAAGCACCCCGGTTGAAAGCTCGTTCGAGTGCAGTCTCGATGGTCTCGCCGGGTTGGATTTCCGGCAGCGCGCCCTCGATTTCCTCGAGGGCGGCCAGGAGCAACGGTTCCTCGACGACCCACGTCACGGTCCGGGCGGGATCGCCCACCACCCGCAGCGAACCGTACGTAGCGATGCCGAGGTCGGCGTAGCGCAGCACCAATTCGGTCACGGCCAAGTCCGCCAGGGGGTTTCGTCGGCGGTGACAGCGCGCCCGTAACGAGTGTGGGCGAGTTCACGGTAGTGCGCCAGAAGCGGTGGCGCCCCGGGATCCATCTGCAGCGGCGGCAATGGCCGCAGTCGTGTCAGCGAGGCACGGCGCGGCCACGATGCACCGGCGGCGACGAGTGCCGCATCATCGTCGACGGGTAGCGGTTCAGTGGCGGTGGTGGTCCAATCGGCACTCTGCGCCACCGTCGCCGGTGCGAAGGCTCCGCGGGCGCTGTGGTATTCGATCAGTTCGGCCAGCAGCGCGGTGTTCTCCCACTCGTAGACCACGGCGAAGGAGCCCGCGAGCATCGGCGCGGCCACTTTCGCCGCCCACCGCGACCGGGCCGCGGCGTCCTCGATGGTGTACCGCACCGAGTCGACGGCCAGCGCCGCAGGCAGTTTGAGCTCGGCGGCCCGCTCCAGGATCGCCACCGCCCGCTGGAACGCCGGTGTCCCGATGGGTTCGACGATGATGCCCCGAGACTGTTTGTGTTTCTCCTCCAACTCATCCCAGCTGTCGTCCGGATCGCCGGCGGCGTCGAAACCCAGTTCGGTGAGCGCCTCGGCGCGATAGACGGTGCCCAGCTGATCGTCGAGGCGGGCGTACTGCAGCCAGCTGCTACGGGGCGAGGAATCCAGCTGCGTCCTGGCCTGCGCGATGAGTTCGACGGCGTCGGCGAACCGGCCGAAGAAGATCGGTATCCAGCTGCGCTGCAGCAGGATACGGTGGATGTGCAGCGGCTTGTCGAGCTCGCGCCACTGTCGCTCAGCGTTCGCCCAGCATTCGTCGGCCCGTTCGATGTTGCCGACCGCGAGATTGGTCAGCCCGGTGTAGAGCCAGCACCGCGCGACGTCGTGGGCCCTGGCCTGTTCCGCGATGACGGGGTAGACCTCGGCGACAATGCGCTCGGTGGCCGCGTAATCACCGGCCGACCAGCATGCCGCGGCGCGTTCCAGCCCTGCGCGGGCGGTGCCGAGTGGCCAGCCGCGGGCTTCGGCGCGAGACCCTGCGCGCCGCAGCCACGGCTCGGCTTCGGCGAGGCGCCCCGTCTCGATACAGAATCTACCGTAGGCCAGCGCGGCCTGCACCAACAAATGATCACCATCATCACCGGAATCTCCACCGCGGGAATCACTTTCGACGCTGTCGATGATGTCTTGCCACAACGGCTGTGAGCGGATGTGCTGATCGTCGTCGCACAGCGCCGTCGCGCAGTAGACCTGGGCCCTGGTCACCACCCGCCGTGCCGGGCCGGACTCGACGCGGCGTGCCATCTGCTCGACCGACTGGGCTGCGCCGTCGTGGTCTCCGAGTCCGGCGCTCAGCCCGGCCTGCAGGAAGGCGGCGTACAACTCGTAGCGGTCACACATCGCCGTGATGTCAGCGGCGGGCATGGTCACCTGCGCTGCTGCCTCGGGTGCGTCACCGGCCAGGATTGCGCGATAGATCGCGACGGTGTCGCGCATGCGGCGCAGGCATTCCCGGACGCCGTCGAACGCGGTGCGCTCCAAGTAGATCTCGCCCAGCTGGGCGAACACCTCCAGGATCTGATCGTCGCGGTCGGCCTGCTCGATCGGGGCCATCAGCGACAGCAGCAGTTCACGCGCGGCGACGTGATCGGCTGCGTAGGCGAGGCGCCTGGCGCGGTGCAGGTCCGCGGCGATGTCCACCGCTGAATCATAGGAAGCGGCGGGCGTGTTGAACACGCCCGCCGCCGGGGGGAGGTAGATCAGCTGCAGGTGACCTTGATGGTGAACTTCTTGGTGATCATGCCCGCCATCGGGTTCTTCATGTCGGCGCCGGCCGCCTCACCGGTGATGGTGTAGGTGCTGCCGTCCACCGCGACGTCGGCCGAACCCGTCTTGACGCCCATGTTGTCGGCCACCGCCAGCGCGTTGCCGTCGACGACCATGCCCAGCGATTCGACCTTGGGCGTCGCCTCATCGGTCATCACGACGCCCAGGCCCTGCTGGCCGCCGACGGAGCCGCTGGCGACGTTGATCTTGCCGGCCTGCTTGACGCAGGTCACCGTCTTGAGATCGAGGCCGGCCAGATCGCTGCCGTCGACCTTGACCTCGGTGTCACCGGAAGTGCTGATCTGGGTGCTGCTGCCCGATCCGCTGTCGGACGTCTGTGCGGCGCCCTTGTCGTCTGAGCAGGCAGCCAGCACCGTGACGCCGGCGATCAGTGCGACCGCTGCAGCGAGAACTCGGTTCATCGGTTTCCCCTTCGTTTCACGCGTCGCCCTGTTGGCGTCGTCGTGAGGGAAGTACATCGACGACGGTCGGCTACCGATCACAAGTAACGGCCCGGAGTACGCTGACCCCATGTCCGACGACCAGCTGGACGAGGCTCCCAGTGATGCTCCAGCGCGTTTCGACACACCGCCGACACCCGCCTCGCCACCACCATCGGCACCCGTGCACGTCGACACCGGATACACCCCGGACGGCGTTCCGACCTTCGAGTCGGTTCGGGAAAAGATCGAGACCCGTTACGGCACAGCACAGGGCGCAGGCGAACTCGACGCCGATACCGCTACCGCGCGCAACGTCGAGCAGCAGTACGAGGCCCGGCAGAAGGCGGCGGCCGAGCGCCTGGAGCAGATCCGGAAGTCGATGCAGCAGCCGAAGGGCGACAGCTGAGCGGTGCGGTCCTTCTCCGTCGCCGAGCGCCGGGCGCGACTGGCGTGCCGCCACTTTCTCGTCGGTGACCCGACGCCGGTGTCCATCCCGGACATGACCTCCGCAATGGTCGGTTGGCATGCCACCGATCCCGCCACGCCGTACCTGTCGTTGTGGGGGCGGATCCCGGGTTTCACGGTCGCCGACCTGGACCACGAGATCTACGAACGACGATCGGTGGTCAAACACCTGGCGATGCGGCGCACGTTGTGGTTGGTGCCGTCCCGGCACCTCGCCATCGTGCAGCCGGCCGCAAGTGACCGGGTGGCCGACAATGAGCGTCGACGGCTCATCGCCGATGTCGAGAAGGCAGGTGTCGCCAAGAACGGTGCGCGCTGGCTGGAGCGCGCGTCGAAGGCCGTCCGCGCCCACCTCGACGAGCATGGCCATGCCAGCAGCGCCGAGTTGCGGGCCGCACTGCCCGAACTCGCCGGCACGTACGACCCGGCACCAGGTAAGCGGTGGGGCGGCATGACCCCGATTGCACCCCGGGTGCTGACGGTGTTGGCGGTGTCCGGCGAGATGGTCCGTGGCCCGAACACGGGCGCATGGACCATCTCGCGGCCACGATGGGTGGCCACCCCCGAATGGCTGGGATCGGAGCCGGTTCTCGCCGAATCCGACGGTGCGCGCGCGGAACTGCTGGCCCTGTGGCTGCGGACATTCGGCCCGGCCACGGTCGCCGACATCAAATGGTGGTTCGGCACGACGTTGACGGCGGCGCGCCAGGCGCTGTCCGCGGTGGGAGCCGTCGATGTCGACCTGCACGGCTCCCCCGGCTACGCGCTGCCCGACGATCTCGACGCCGAGCCGGAGCCCGAACAGTGGGGTGCACTGTTGCCCGGGCTCGATGTCACCACCATGGGCTGGGTGGAGCGGTCGTGGTACCTCGGCGAGCACAAGGGTCAGGTCTTCGACACCAACGGCAACGCGGGTCCCACCGCGTGGTTGAACGGCCGCATCGTCGGCGGATGGCGCCAGGACGCCGATGCGCGGGTGCAACTCCAGCTCCTCGAGGATGTCGGCACTCAGGGCCGGAAAGTATTGCGGCAGAAGGCAGATGAACTGACCGGCTGGCTCGGCGGCGTACGGATCAACCCGCGCTTCCCGTCCCCGTTGTCGAAAACGCCGTAGCGGTCACCCGCGGGTCAACGACGCCAACTCGAATGTTCGCACTCGACCCGCAATTCTGGCAGCGCACTGCGACAGCAGAGGATCCGAGAGCCGCTCGCGGAGGATGACGATCAGTGCGCTCGGATCAGCGTCGAGGACAACCCGGATGGTGTGCTCCTCGCGATCGACGTGGAGCGGCGCCAGCGCATCGATGCGGTCATCGCCGAATGCCTCGCGCGCAAAATACTGCGCGGCCTGGGCGGCGTGTGGGATCGACGTCCGCCCTCGCAGGTACGCGTTGTCCAACCGCCCGTCCAGGTACAGCCGGACCAGGTTCGGCGAATCCGCCAGGTCGACACGTCCGTAACACAACCCCACGGGTAGTACGAGCATGGTTGCGGCGAACCTGTCCCCACCCAGATGTGAGCATTCCCAGGTGAACTCGGGGTATTCGGCGGCGATGTCCGCGACCGCACGCCGGCCACGGACCGCGCAGCACTGGTCGTGCTTGCCGTGGGCACACACGGCGACCACCGGATCGGAGCACGTGGTTCCATCGGAACCGTCCAGCACCAGGTCCAGGTAGTCACCGGGGCCGCCGACTTCGCCATGCCACAACGCTTCCCGGCCGGGGCGGGAGTCCGCCACGAACCACCGCCACCGTGGGCCTGCCGGCCGGCGACCGTGCCGCCGGATCGCGGCGATCCGCATCCCGGCCAATTCCGCCCGACGGACGATGGCGCGCCCGAGGGTGGGATCGATGATCGTCGGCGACTCGAAGAACGCCGAATTACCCCATGCCCCGGGCAGTTCGAGTAGCAGCCAATCGGTGCCCGCTGACGCGGTGCCGTACATCGGGTCGTTGCGGGCCAGCGATTGGTTGCTGCACGGCGCCCAGTTGGAGTCCGATGTCATTCCGCGGCCGGCCGGCCTTCTTCCGTCGGGACCACGACCGCCTCGCGTAGCAGTCGGCGGATCACCACTTCGCCGTCGGCGGCATCAAGACCCGGCAGCGCAGCGGCGTCAACGACGTTCCCGCCGTGGATCGCCGCGAGCGCGTCCGCACACACCCCCGGGAAACTGATGGTGCGGTCGGGCAGCCTCACCAGTGCCCGACCGTCATCTCGTGCGACCGTGCCGATCAGTCCGTGCCGCCACCGGACCTTGATGTGCGACGCCCGTTCGGACGCCGCCAGACTCGCCAACGGCCGGACCGCGACGGGTCTCGTCCGGTCGGCATAGCGCTGTGCCAGCCCGACAGCCGCGCGGTCCCCCAACTCGGATGCCCGGTCGCGCAGGGTGTCGGCGAGCGCGGCGATCACCTTGGTGGCGTTGGCCGTCATCTCGTCGTGGTTGGCAGGGTCGACACCCATCGCCAACGACTTGCGGAAGTCGTCGACATTGTCGAGCTGGTCGACGACGGCACGTATGACATCCATTGTGGTGAAGCTTGACACGCCGATGGTCAGGTGGATGGATAGTGCACCCAACGCATTCGCGGAGTGGATCCACCCCCGTGGCAGATAGAGGGCGTCCCCCGGACCCAGGACAGTGTCGATGACGGGCTCGCCCGTAGCGCGCCGAGCCACTGCGTCCCGGTGGTCGGTCCAGGGCTGGTTGGCCAGCGGATCGGTGTGCACCGGCTCGTGGATGGTCCAGTGTTTGTGTCCGGCGGTCTGCAGCACGAAGACATCGTGGACGTCGAAGTGCGGGTCGAACCCTCGACTGTTCGGCGGTGTGACATAGGCGTTCGCCTGAACGGGGTGCCCCAGGTCGTCGACCATGGCCCGGACGAAGTCGATGACGGGCGGCCAGAGGCGGTGCAGGCCCTGCAGCACGATGGTCGCGCCGGCAGCGAATTGTTCGAGGAGTTTCGCCGAGTCCACCTGGTCGGGCATCTCGGCGCCGAAGCCGGCAGGGCCGAGGTAGCACTGCCGGGCAAGGACTTCGCCCTCCTTGGCCACCCGGATGAACGGCGCGCGTACCCCGCGCTCGGCGAGCAACTCGTCGACAGTGTCGGGCGAGAGCAGATCACCGAAATCGCGGGGCAGCGCCTCCGAGCGGCTGAGTAGCGGCCTACATCCCCAGTATTCGTTCGCGAACGTGGGGACGTCGGTGGAGATGCAGCGGCTCAGCATTGGGTTCGGCTATGCGGTGCCGTCTGCGCCACCGTCGTGGCCGTCGGGGTTGGAGCCGCCGTCAGCGGGACCTTCGCCGCCCGCCGAACCGTCCGCGCCACCGTCGTGACCCTCGGGGTTGGAGCCGCCGTCAGCGGGACCTTCGCCACCCGCCGAACCGTCCGCGCCACCGTCGTGACCCCCGGGGTTGGAGCCGCCGTCAGCAGGTCCCTCGCCGCCGCCGTTCGACGTGGTGATGTCGTCATCGTTGATCGCCATGGTTTCTCCTTCATCGAGCTGCGGTCTGGCTGATGCAGGGACGACCTGCTCCATCGCAGCGACGCGAGGATTGCCGTTAAAGCACCAGTACAACCAGAAGGTATGCCTAACGGGCTCCCCCGTCTCCGTCTCGGACCCCCAGCCGCGACGAGATTGCACCGAAGGCTGTGATTCTGGTCGGGAAGCAACCCTCACGACGAACTCGACGCGACCCCCGGCTCCCCCGTCACCGGGGACGCCCAGCCGCGACGAGATTGCACCCAGGGCTGCGATTCTGGCCGAGAAGGAACCCTCACGACCATCTCGACGCGACCCCCAGCTCCCCCGCCGCCGGGGATCGTCGTCAGGCTCGACCTGAATTGCCCGACTCCTCACCCCGACTCCTCACCCCGTCGCCGGGGATCGTCGTCAGGCCGACACCCTGCGTTTCCGTGTCGCCCGCTTCGGCGCCGCCTTGGGCC
>CAMFLL010000295.1 GCA_945957405.1 uncultured Mycolicibacterium sp.
GCCACACCAGCACGATGACGCCGAGCAGACCGCCGCGTCGCATCATGAGCCTCCGTTCATTCCGCACCTTCTGGCGGACAGAGGTTTACCCGGGCGAAAAATTCCCAAACATCACAGAATCGTCACTTTTGCCCGGAGAACGCTGCGCTGAGCCATTCCTTGAGGGCCGTCGCCAGGCGCGCCCGATTCTCCCGTTTGGCGATTTCATGGCCGTCGTCGTCGAATATCAGATAGCGCACATCGCGGCCACGTTCGCGCAACGCCTGCGCCATCTGCTCGGACTCGCCGACCGGCACGTTGGTGTCGTTGCCACCGTGCACCAGCATCAGCGGTGCGGTCAGCGCGTCAGCGCGCAGCAGCGGGGACAACTGGTCGAGCAGGTCGCGGTCGCTGATCGGGTGACCGTATTTCGGGTAGGCCGCGGCGGCGATCCACGCTTCGGTGTTGCGGTAGAAGGTGCTCAGATCACTCATTCCGCAGATGCTGACGCCCGCGGCGAACAGGTCGGGGTGGAACGTCAACGCCGCGAGGGTCAGGTAGCCGCCATAGGACCAGCCGCCGCACGCGATACGCGCCGGATCCGCGAACCCGCTGGCCACCAGATGGTGCACGCAGTCGGCGACATCGTCGATGGCTGCGAAGCGCCTCTCGCGGTCGTCGGCGTGCATGAACGCCCTGCCGAAACCGCCTGATCCCCGCACATTGGGGGCAAAGACGGTGATGCCCGCGTCGAGCAACTGCGGGAACACCTCGCTGTAACCGGGCCGCGACTGCCCTTCAGGACCGCCGTGCAGGTAGATGAGTGCGCCGAGATCTGCCACACCCGGGGGCGGACTGTAGCGCCAGCCGGTGAGGGTCATCCCGTCGCGGGCAGTGACGGTTTCCAGCGTGGGGTCCGCGGCACGCGGCCCCGACATGGGCACCCGGTCGACCTGTTCCCATTCGATGGTGCGCGTGTCGACGAGTTCGACGGTGCGAGGCTGCGACGGTCCTTCGACTGTCATCGCCACCATGGAGCCACCGGCGCTGATCGACAGCTCGCCGGCCACCATGCCAGGCAGTTCGATCGGTGGACTGAGCGTGCGGTCGGCATATTGCATGATCTGTAACTCGCTGCAGCCGTGCAGATTCCACAGGATCGCCACGGTGGACAGATCGTCGCTGACGACGAACTCGTCGAGCTCATACCCGTCGCGTTCGGCGATCACCTGGTAGGAGACACCGTCCTCGATGGCCGTCACCTCGAGCAGCCTGGCGTGACCCGCGCCGTTGTCGCTACGCACCAGCGCGCGCACGAAACCCGGGCCGAACCCCGCTGCGGCGTCGGCGGCATCGCGGGGCTCGTAGTCCTTGGCGGGATGGTAGAGCCTGGTCGACTCGCCTTCGGTCCCATACCGCAGCCGCCGCGGGGTGTGGTCGTCGAGGATGACACCGGCGTCGGTGGTGGACCCGGGATCATAAGGCAGCAGCGCCATTTCGGTGCCACCGCGCAGCATCAGCAGCTCGCGGTACCCGCGGGGCCCGACGCGCACCAGCGACGCACCGGCCCATGAATCCACCAGTCGCCCTGCCGAACGACGGTCGAGCACAACGCGGCTACCGGTCTCGGGATCGATCAGGCAGGACTGGCCGACTCCGTCCTCGCCGGTCAGGATGGCCGCCACCTGGGCCCCGTCCCAGCCGATCAGTTCGGCGGTTCCGGCGACCCCCTCGGTGGACTGCAGCCCCTCGGCGTCGATCCGGCGCGCTGCGCGATCGTCCGGGTCGGTGGTCACCACCCAGATCTGCGTGCGCGATCCGCCGTCCGGCGACACTTCGCACGCCAGCCAGTGGCCGTCGGCCGAGTGGATGACCCTGGTTACGGGGCCGTCGATGGGCAGTTCTACGTCGCGCGAGGAACTCGCACGCCAGCCGCGCAGAAATCGTTGTACAGCACGGGGATAACCGCCGTCGTCGACGATGTGGGCGAACGCCGTCGCATCCGGTGACAGCGATGGGCCGTAGATCGCGCGTACCTGCGGTCCCACTGTGTCTCCTCCGCCCTCGCCAGTGCGCGAAATCAGTGCATCGAACGCTACTACTGCGCCCACGTTGTCCCAGCGTGCGGTGCATAAATACCGCTAGTCGCACAGCGTGTCCAGATCCGCAGGTAGCCTGCAGGTCATGAGGTGGGCATGAGCGATCCACGTCGACCGTACGGGTCTGACCCGAACCAGCCAGGGTGGTCGCCACCAACTGAACCGCTGGGAGATCGGCAACAGTCGTATACCGATCCCGCCTACGCGGGTCAGTACACGTACCCAAGTTACATCCCACCCAACGGCCCGGATGCCACCCGGCAACTGCCGCCGTACTGGACGCAGACGCAGTACCCGCAGCAGGGTGTCAACCCCGGCGGTGAGCCGCCACCCGAGCCACCGAAGTCGCCGCGCTGGTTGTGGGCCGTGGCCGGCGCCGCGGTTCTGCTGGTCATCGGCCTGGTCATCGCGTTGGTCATCGCGAACGGGTCGTCGAACGAGGACACCGTCGTCGCGCCGCTGCCGCCCATGCCCGAGCCCAGCTCCACCACCGCACCGCCGACCACCACGCGCACACCCACCAGGACCCCGACCACCACCACGGTCCCGATCTTCCCGCCGCAGCCCAGCGAGTCCCCGACCACCACCGCCCCGTCCGGGGAGACCCACACGGTCGCCTACAACGTCACCGGACAGGGCCGCGCGATCAGCATCACCTACGTCGACACCGGCGGTGTGCTGCAGATGGAGTTCAACGTGGTGCTGCCGTGGAGTAAGGAAGTCACCTTATCGCCGCCGGCATCCGACGCCGCGAGCGTGACGGTGTTCAACGTGGGTAATGAGGTGACGTGCACGGTGTCGGTCGACGGCGCGCCGGTCAAGGAGCGGTCCGGGACGGGCCTGACGCTGTGTTCGGCCGCTGGGTGACCCCCGGCGTGCGGACGAACATCATCGCGACCAGGCCGGCGACCAGCACCACCAAGATGCCCCCGAGGCCGGCACGCTCGGCGTCGAACACGTCGACGAACACCGAGAACAACCACGGCGCCAGGAACGTCACGGCCCGTCCGGTCATGGTGTAGAGCCCGAACGTCACCCCTTCACGCCCCTCCGCGGTCATCCGCAGCAGCAGCGCGCGTGCCGAGGCCTGTGCCGGACCGATGAAGAAGCACAGCGTCAGACCGCACGCCACGAACGCCACCGGGCCCGACAACATCAGCAACGCCACACCCACGAACACCATGACGACGAGCGATCCGATGATCACGGGTTTGGCCCCGACGCGGTCGTCGACGTAACCGCCGGTGATGGCCCCGACGCCCGCGATGATCAGTGCGGCCACGCCGAAGATCAGGACGTCGGCGGGCGAGATGCCGTAGACGGCCACACCGAGGACGGCCCCGAACGTGAACACGCCCGTCAACCCGTCCCGGAACACCGCGCTGGCGAGCAAGTAGTAGACCAGGTTGCGGTCACGGCGCCACTCGGACTTCAGGTCGGTCCAGACCTGCCGGTAGCCGCCGAGCATGCTCGTCGGTGCGTGCTCGGCGACCGTGTCGGGCGGCAGGATGCGGTGCGCGGTGAACAGCAGCGGCAGTGCAAAAATCAGGAACCAGGCCGCGGTGACCACCATCACGATGCGGATGTTGAAACCGTCGTCCGCCGGAAGACCGAGCAGTCCCCTGGCCGGCCCATCACCCATGATGAGGCCGACGTAGACCACGAGCAGTAGGAAGACACTGCCGAGATACCCTGCAGCCGAACCGAATCCGGAGATCCGACCGGAGTTCTCGGGCGTCGAGAGCTGTTTGAGCATCGCGTTGTACGGCACGTTGGCCAGGTCACCGCAGGCCGCGGTGGCGGCCAACAGCGCCAATCCAAAGAACAGGTAGGACGGATCGTCGCGCACGAATGCCATGCACGCGGTCAACAGCACCGACGCTGACGTCAGCACGGTCAGGGCGCTCCGACGATGGCGGGGGGCCTGGACCCACACCCCGATCAGCGGGGCGAGGACGGCGACGGTGACACCGGCGATGGCCAGGGCCCGGCCCAGCCAGCTGGCCGGTGACGCCCCCGCGGGCATCCCCTCCCCGACCGATTCGGTCAGGTACACCGAGAACACGAACGTGACGACAATCGCGTACATCCCGACAAAGCCGCAGTCCCACAGCGCCCACGCCGCGACCGTGGATTTGGTCGGGGGGGCTGGCGGGGCCGCGGCGGGCTGCGTCATACCCGGCACTCTAACCAGCCGCGCGGGTCCCGACCGATCCGCGCCCGCGTCGCGAGCGGCGCGCAGCCCGTTGTCTACCATGGCCGCATGCCAGTACCCCCACCCAGTCCGGATGCCCGTGCCGTCGTCACCGGTGCGTCCCAAGGCATCGGCGAGGCGTTGGCCGTCGAGTTGGCGTCGCGCGGACACAGCCTGATCGTCACGGCACGCCGTGGCGAACTGCTCACCGGGCTGGCCGCCCGCCTGACGGACCGCTACGGCGTGGTCGTCGAGGTGCGGCCTGTCGACCTCGTCGATCCCGACGGGCGCAGCAAGCTCGCCGACGAACTGGCCGAGCGCAGCATCTCCATCCTGTGCAACAACGCGGGGACCGCGACATTCGGGCCCGTGGCCAAGCTCGACCCGGCCGCCGAGAAGGCCCAGGTGCAGCTCAATGTCATTGCGGTGCATGACCTTACGCTGGCGGTGTTGCCAGGCATGGTCGCGCGGCAGGCGGGCGGCATCCTGATCTCGGGTTCGGTGGCCGGTAACTCACCCATTCCCAACAACGCGACCTACGCCGCGTCGAAGGCATTCGCCAACACGTTCAGCGAGTCGCTCCGTGGTGAACTCAAGAAGGACGGCGTGCACGTGACGCTGCTGGCACCCGGACCGGTACGCACCGATCTGCCCGAGGCCTCGGAGCGGTCGCTTGTCGAGAAGTTGATCCCCGACTTCTTGTGGATCAACACCGAATACACGGCGAAGATCTCGCTGGATGGCTTGGAGCACAACAAGATGCGCGTGGTGCCCGGCCTCACCTCGAAAGCCATGTCGGTGGGTACCGGCTATTCACCGCGGGCGATCGTCACACCGATCGTCGGGGCGGTGTACAAGAAGCTCGGCGGCGACTAGCGGCTCGACTACTGGTGAGATTGCCGCCATGGTCGTGATTTCACGCCTGGAACAACCCTGGACGCAATCTCACGCCAGCCCGGCGACTAGCGGCGGCGGCGTCCGGTGCCGAAGATACTGCGCGTGATCTCGCGCCCGATCACGGTGCCTGCCGAGCGCATCGCGCTCTTGAACGCCGGGCTGTCCATCATCTTGTCGAAGAATCCCGGCTCCGGCGGAGCGGCCGGGGTCGGCATGGGCGGGATGTCGATACCCGTGGGAACCGGCGGCAGATCAGGCTCGGCAGCCGGGGGCGGCGCCAGTTTGGCCGTCAGCCGCTCGTAGGCGGAATCACGGTCGACGGTCTGGCCGTACTCGGTCTGCAGCGGGCTCGCCTTGGCCGCGGCGGCGATCGCGTCGTTACCGATGGTGTCCATCAGGGAGCGCGGCGCCCGCATCCGCGTCCAAGCCACCGGGGTGGGCGCACCCCGCTCGGACAGCACCGTGACGATGGCCTCGCCGATGCCCAGCGACGTCAGCGCCGACTCCAGGTCGTACACATCGGTCTTGGGATAGGTGCGCACCGTCTTCGACAATGCCTTCTGGTCATCGGGGGTGAACGCCCGTAGCGCGTGCTGGACCCGGGCACCCAGTTGCGAGAGCACATTGTTGGGCACATCGGTGGGTAGCTGCGTGCAGAAGAAGACGCCGACACCCTTGGAGCGGATCAGTTTCACGGTCTGCTCGACCTGTTCGAGGAACGCCTTCGACGCGTCGGTGAACAGCAGATGGGCCTCGTCGAAGAAGAAGACCAGTTTGGGCTTGTCGACGTCGCCGACCTCGGGCAGGAAGGTGAACAGGTCGGCGAGCACCCACATCAGGAAGGTCGAGAACATCACCGGACGCGCGGCCTGGCTGCCCAACTCCAGCAGCGTGATGATGCCGCGGCCCTGGGCGTCGACGCGCATCAGATCGTCGGGGCGCAACTCCGGTTCGCCGAAGAATGTGTCCGCGCCCTCGGCCTCGAGGTTGACCAGCGCGCGCAGGATGACCCCAGCCGTCGTCGTCGACACCGCGCCGAGCGCCTTCAGTTCGGGTTTGCCCTCATCACTGGTCAGGTATTGGATGACCGCCCGCAGATCCTTCAGATCCAGCAGCGGCAGGCCCTTCTGATCGGCCCAGTGGAAGATCAGCCCCAGCGTCGATTCCTGGGTCTGGTTGAGCCCCAACACCTTCGACAGCAGGATCGGGCCGAAACTGGTGATGGTGGCGCGTACCGGCACCCCGATCCCGGTGGTGCCCAACGACAGGAACTCCACGGGATACCCCGTCGGAGTCCAGGTGTCACCGGTGTCGGCGGCCCGCTGGGTGGTCTTCTCCCCCGGCTCGCCGGGCTTCGACAGCCCCGAGAGGTCGCCCTTCACATCGGCCATCACCACCGGTACACCGGCCGCGGCAAGCTGTTCGGCCATCACCTGCAGCGACTTCGTCTTGCCGGTGCCGGTGGCGCCGGCCACCAAGCCGTGCCGGTTCACCGTCGACAGCGGGATCCGCACCAGCGCCTTGGGGTCCACGGCGTCGCCGACCACCACGGAGCCCAGCACCAGCGCTTCGCCGTCCACCGAGTAACCGGCGGCAATGTGCTGGGCCGGTGTCATCTCCGACGATGTACCGGTGGATTCTGTGCTCACTGCCGAGGTCCTCTCAGAAGAATGTTGCGGATTCCAGCAAGCCACGACATTACTTGCCGAACCTGGTCCGCGAAGCTCCAGCGGCACGCGCAAAGGGGTGCAGCGCACACCACGGCGCTGACGTGGGCCTATGGTTGATCGCTGTGGTTGACGAATTAGTTTGGATCGACTGTGAGATGACGGGTCTGGATCTCGGTTCGGACCGTCTCATCGAAATCGCCGCGCTCGTCACCGACGCGGATCTCAATGTTCTCGGTGAGGGCATTGACGTGGTCATTCACGCCGAGGATGCGGCGCTGTCGTCCATGATCGACGTCGTCAAACAGATGCACTCACGGTCGGGACTGACCAACGAGGTCCGCGCCTCGACGGTTGACGTGGCCACCGCCGAGAAGCAGGTGCTCGACTACATCAAGGAACACGTCAAGCAGGCCAACTCCGCACCGCTGTGCGGCAACTCCATCGCCACCGATCGCGGTTTCATCGCGCGCGATATGCCGGCCCTGGACAGCTACCTGCACTACCGCATGATCGACGTCAGCTCGATCAAGGAACTGTGCCGGCGCTGGTACCCGCGGATCTACTTCGGTCAGCCCGACAAGGGGCTGGCGCACCGCGCACTGGCCGACATCCACGAGTCGATCCGTGAGCTCAAGTACTACCGGCAGACCACGTTCGTCGCCGCGCCCGGCCCCTCCACCAGCGATATTGCCGCCGTGGCCGCCGAATTGGGTCCGCCTTCGGCAAACGATTCGGCCGCAGGGGGTACGACCGGTTAAGATCATCCACGCTGCTCTTCGGGGCAGTGATGGTGGCTGTAGTTCAGTTGGTAGAGCACCAGGTTGTGATCCTGGCTGTCGCGGGTTCGAGTCCCGTCAGCCACCCCGATCAGGTCGGGGACCGTTTTCGGTCCCCGACCTTTTTCGTTGTCGGGTGGCTTGCGCGTGACGATTGACGGCACATCGCATACCCAACGTACGTATTGGCCTCTGCAACGGCGCATTACGGCGTCGACCATGTGACGTCAGCAGTTGCTGACGGGACCGACAAAACTGCCTAAACTGTGGCTTAGTGCGCGAGGGGGTCGCGCCCAGGGGATGGGGATTGCGATGTTCGCTCTGAATTACCTCGCTGTGCCACCACCCGGCGAGACCATCTCGCTGCTGGAGAAGATCTGGCTGCTGATCGCGGGCGCAGGAGCCGCGAAGCTGTCGACCGGAATGCTCCTGGTCATCGGCGCGGTGGCCTTCGCCTGGTGGATGCACGCCAAGTCGTCGTAGGGTGTCCGGCCCTACTCAGGCGTTGGCGTTGCCGGCCTTCCACTGCTCCCAGGGCACGTTCCAGTCACCCAGGCCGTCCGTGCCCGGCAAGGTTGATCCGACGGTGTTGAACACCTCGACGATGTCACCGCGCTTGGTGTTGTTGTAGAACCACTGCGCGTTGCTAGTGCTGACGTTGAGGCAGCCGTGACTGACGTTCGAATAACCCTGGCTGCCCACCGACCACGGTGCGGCGTGCACGTAGATGCCGCTGTAGGACATCTGGGTGGCGTACTCGACCTCGGTGCGGTAACCGTTGGGCGAGTTCGACGGGACGCCGTACGTCGAGGAATCCATCACCAGGTCGGCGTACCTGTCGCCGACGATGTACTTGCCGTTGTTGGTGGGTGTGCTGTTCTTGCCCATTGAGATCGGCATGGTCTTGACGACGTTTCCGTTGACCCGGACGGTCAGCGTCTTGGTGTTGTCGTCGGCCGTGGCGATCACCTCGTCACCGATGGTGAAGTGGGTCTTGACGTTGTCCTGCCCGAACAAACCGTCACCGAGATCGACGCCGTAAGTGTTCACCTCGACGTCCACTGCCGTCCCGGGCTTCCAGTAATGCTGTGGGCGCCAACGGACCTCGCGGTTGCTCAGCCAGTAGAACGCACCCTCGACCGGTGGTTTGGTGGTGACTTTGATGGCGCGTTCGGCGGCGGCGCGATTGGGGATGTTCTCGTCGAAGCGGATGGCGACCGGCTGCCCGATGCCCACCGTCTCGCCGTCGTTGGGCAACAGGTAGGGCATCGTCAGGTTTTCCGGCGAGTGTGTCTCGAAGGTCATCGCCTTCGAAGTCACCCCGCCGAGGCCCAGCGACGAGGCGTTGAGCGTGTAGCGCTTGTTGTACCCGAGCGGCTCGGTGGTCTTCCACGTCAGGCCGTCGGGGCTGAACTGTCCGTCGACCGTGTCGCCGCTTGCATTGGTCATCGTGACCGCGCCCAGCACGCCGTCCTCGGCGGTCACCGTGACGGGCTGGTCGACCGTGACGCCGACGGCGCCGTCGGTCACCGAGGCGGTGAGCTTTGGTACCAGCAGGTCACCGAACGGGGTGCCCTTGTCTTCGATTCGCTGCGCCGGCGCGGGCTGGGACTGTCCCGAGCACGCGCTGACCCCGAGAACAACGGCGGGGACCAGCAGCGCTGCCGCCAGCCAGGACCGATAACCACGCGGACGGGCCACCTGTTGGACCTGCCACATTGTCTTCCACACCTCACAACTGGGGCCGAAACCGGGAACTTTGAGAAGAGTCTAAGGGCACAGGAGCCAACTGCGCGACCGCGTGACGGCGCGCTTCGGTACCGGTTGCATCAACGATTTCACCCAGCAGCGTCCGGCCTGTTATTGTCTCTCACGCACTACGCGCCGTTAGCTCAGTTGGTAGAGCAGCTGACTCTTAATCAGCGGGTCCGGGG
>CAMFLL010000296.1 GCA_945957405.1 uncultured Mycolicibacterium sp.
GCGCCACCCGCATCGGTTCCGACACCCAGCTGGCGCAGATGGCCCAACTGGTGGAGAACGCACAAACCGGCAAAGCCCAGGTCCAGCGGCTGGCCGATCGCATCTCCGGTGTCTTCGTGCCGATCGTCCTCGTGATCGCGGTAGTGACACTCGGCGCGTGGCTGGGCGCGGGCTTCCCGGTCGCGGCGGCCTTCACCGCTGCGGTGGCGGTCCTGGTCATTGCCTGCCCTTGCGCGCTCGGTTTGGCCACACCGACGGCACTGCTGGTGGGCACCGGCCGTGGCGCGCAAATGGGCGTGTTGATCAAGGGCCCGGAGGTGCTGGAGTCCACCCGCAAGGTCGATACCGTGGTGCTGGACAAGACCGGCACCGTCACCACCGGCAAGATGACCCTGGTCGACGTCATCACCGCGCCGGGAACAAAACGCGCAGACCTGCTCCGGCTTGCCGGCGCATTGGAGAACGCCTCAGAGCACCCGATTGCCCAGGCCATCGCCACCGCCGCCATCGAAGAACTCGGGACGCTACCCACCCCTGAGGATTTCGCCAATGCAGAAGGCTTGGGCGTGCAGGGCGTCGTCGACGGCCACGCCGTCGTCGTGGGGCGCGAATCACTGCTCGCCGACTGGTCCCAACACCTGAGCCCAGAGTTGATGCAGGCGAAAGCAGCAGCGCAAGCGCAGGGCAAGACGGTGGTCGCGGTCGGCTGGGACGGTCAGGCTCGCGGCGTACTCATCGTCGCAGATGCCGTTAAACCCACCAGTGCGCAGGCAATCTCACAGATGCGCCAGATGGGCCTGATGCCGGTGCTGCTCACTGGGGACAACGAAGCCGTCGCCCGGCAGATCGCCGCCGAGGTCGGCATCGACACCGTGATCGCCGAGGTCATGCCGAAAGACAAAGTCGACGTCATCGCCCGGCTGCAATCCGAGGGGAAAACAGTGGCCATGGTCGGCGATGGCGTCAACGATGCGCCCGCCCTCGCCCAAGCCGACCTCGGCCTGGCAATGGGTACCGGAACCGATGTCGCGATTGAAGCCTCCGACATCACCCTGGTGCGCGGTGACCTACGCAGCGCCGTCGACGCAATCCGGCTGTCCCGCAAAACACTATCGACGATCAAGACGAACCTGTTCTGGGCGTTCGCCTACAACGTCGCCGCCATACCGGTCGCAGCACTGGGCATGCTCAACCCCATGCTCGCTGGCGCGGCCATGGCATTCTCCAGCGTTTTCGTCGTGGGCAACGGCCTGCGGTTGCGCGGCTTCACCTCCACCGCCTCTACCCCAACCCGCCAAGCCCAACTGCACTAAGGAGAGCCATGTCCGACAACAAGAACCTGACGTCGAGCTGCTGCTGCAGCGGCTCAACACAAGACTTCGACGCAACGGTCATCAATCCTGCGGCCACGAACCTCCTCGACCCCGCAACGGACCAGGCAACCTGCCCGGTGATGCCTGGCACGCCAGTGGACAAGGCGGCCGCCGAAGCCGCGGGCCTGTTCCGCGACTACCGCGGCCAACGGTATTGGTTCTGCTGCAAGGGATGTGGACCGCGGTTTGACCGTGACCCCGACAAGTACGCAGGCGCGGCGTGACTCACATCCCACGCACCGGCCGCCGAGCGCCCGGCGGCGGTGCCCCCGCTCACCGGAACGAAGGATCTGCCATGACGCACGTCGACGACGCTGACCACTGCCCGGCATCGGGTTCGGTGAACCACGGTTACATCACCGATAAAGACAAGTACCTCAAACGCTTGAAACGCATTGAGGGCCAAGCCCGCGGCATTAGCCGGATGATTGAGGACGAACGCTATTGCATCGATATCCTCACTCAAGCTGACGCGCTGACCAAAGCCCTGCAGAGCGTCGCGCTGGCACTGCTCGACGACCACCTCCGACACTGCGTTCGAGACGCTGCAGCCGCCGGGGGACCGGCCGCTGACGCCAAACTCACCGAAGCATCCGAAGCCATCGCCCGACTCGTGCGGTCATGACCCGCAACGGCGGTGCACCGGCGCCGCCGCCTCGCTGCTACACAGCCCCGCGAACGAACACGTGAGACTTCTCAAGGAGAGCGCAAGATGACTGACCACGACGAGCACGCGATGGCGACATCGCACACCGGCGTTCACGCCGAACATGCCGACCACGACGGCGGCGAGCACGGCGTTCACGACACCAGCGTCCACCACGACGACCATGCTGGCCACGGGGGCCATGCCGGCCACGGCGCCGATCATGTTGCTCAGTTCCGGAAGCTGTTTTGGATCAATCTGATCATCGCCATCCCGGTCATCGCGTTCTCGACCATGTTCGCCATGCTGCTCGGCTACGCAGTACCCGACGTCCCTGGCGGCCGCTGGATCGCGCCCGTGCTGGGCACGGTCATGTACGTTGTCGGCGGTCGCCCCTTCCTTACCGGCGCGATCAGCGAAATCCGTTCTCGCGCCCCGGGAATGATGCTGCTCATCGGCCTGGCGATCACCGTCGCCTTCTTCGCCTCCTGGGGTGCGAGCCTGGGTCTGCTCCACCATGAACTGGAGTTCTGGTGGGAGCTGGCGCTGCTGATCGTGATCATGCTGCTCGGCCACTGGGTCGAGATGCGCTCCCTGGCTCAGACCACCTCCGCACTGGACTCCCTGGCCGCCCTGCTTCCCGACGAGGCCGAGAAGGTCGACGGCGAGCGCATCATCACCGTCTCACCCGCCGACCTGCGGGTGGGGGATCTGGTGGTTGTGCGACCCGGTGGCAGCGTCCCGGCTGACGGCAGAATCGTCGACGGACGCGCGGACATGGACGAGTCGATGGTGACCGGTGAATCGCGGCCGGTGGCTCGCGGCGCCGGAGATGCGGTGACGGCCGGAACCGTGGCCACCGATTCCGGGTTGCGGGTCGAAATCACCGCCACCGGCGATGACACCGCCCTGGCGGGAATCCAGCGCCTGGTCACCGAAGCGCAGAACTCGTCCTCGCGAGCCCAGCGCCTCGCCGACCGAGCGGCCGGCTGGCTGTTCTGGTTCGCCTTGGGGACGGCCGCCATCACCGCCATGGCGTGGTCGATTGTCGGCGACCCGGATGCCTCCGTTGTCCGAGCGATCACCGTGCTCGTCATCGCTTGCCCGCATGCGTTGGGACTAGCAATACCACTCGTGGTGTCGATCGCGACCGAGCGCGCCGCGCGGGGCGGCGTGCTGATCAAGGATCGCCTCGCCCTAGAAGGCATGCGCACCGTTAACGCCGTGCTCTTCGACAAAACAGGCACCCTGACCAAGGGGGAACCCACCGTGACCGCGATCGAGGCCAGCGGCGACCTCGACGACAACACCGTGCTCGCCTTGGCCGCCGCCGCCGAGGCCGACAGTGAACACCCCCTGGCACGGGCAATCGTGAAAGCCGCCGAGGAGCGGGGCCTCAGCCTGCCGCGTGCCAGCGGCTTCTCATCCTCCCCGGCGGTGGGTGTGACCACGACGGTTGAGGGGCACGAGATCCGGGTGGGCGGCCCCCGCCTGCTCGACGAGATCGGCGGACAGGAAGTTCACGCGGCGACCTCGTGGCGCGACGAGGGCGCAATCATCCTGCACGTCGTCCGCGACGGCACTGTGCTCGGCGGCCTCCGCCTGGCCGACGAGATTCGCCCCGAGTCCCGCGAAGCGGTCGATGCCTTGCACAAGCTCGGCGTTGAAGTGGTCATGATCACCGGTGACGCTGAAGCGGTCGCCCAGGCGGTAGGCCACGAACTCGGCATAGATCGGGTGTTCGCCGGAGTGCGCCCGGAAGACAAGGCGTCGAAAGTTGCTGCGCTGCAACAGGAAGGCAAGAAGGTCGCCATGGTCGGCGATGGTGTCAACGATGCCCCCGCGTTGGCGCAAGCCGACGTTGGTATCGCGATCGGCGCCGGCACCGACGTCGCCATCGCCTCTGCCGGTGTCATCCTGGCCAGTTCCGACCCGCGCTCGGTGCTCTCGGTGATCGAACTGTCCCGTGCCAGCTACCGCAAGATGCAGCAGAACCTGTGGTGGGGGGCGGGCTACAACCTCATCGCAGTGCCCTTGGCTGCCGGTGTGCTCGCACCGATCGGGTTTGTGCTCCCGATGTCAGTCGGCGCGATACTGATGTCTCTGTCGACGATCGTCGTGGCGCTCAACGCGCAACTATTGCGCCGCCTCGACCTGACGCCCAAGGCGAGTACCCGCGCCGTCCTCAACCGTTAGGGGAACGGTCGGCCGTGTGGTGCTGTCTCGGTGCAGCTGACCCGTTCGTCGGGTTGCGAGATCGTGGATCACGCCGACGCCGAGGCACGAAGGGCATCCCACGCGTCAAGGTTTCTCCGTCGCATCCTCACCGCCGAGGAGCGCATAGTCGCTCAGGTGCTGAGCTGTGCTTCATCGTCGTCGGGCCAAGTCGACAGCTCGTCTCCACGGCATCGATATATCGGCCCTAGACACTGTGCGGATCCGGAGGTCATGGCCGGTTAGACCCGTCGGGCGGCAACTAGGAGGCCGAGGCGCGCGATCGGCTACCGCGCGGGTCTGCGTCAGTGCTCGTGGTCATGGCCTTGGTGGTCGTCGAGCGGGTCCGCCGCGGGAAGCGGCTCCTTGATTGGCACTGGCGTGGCCGCCTCAGGTGCACTGTTAGGGGCGGGCGCAGGTGCTTCGACCGGGTGGGCAGCAGGCGGGGGAGGAGCCGGCTGCGGATCATGATCGTGATGGTCGTCGCCGTGTTCTATGCCGGTCCCGTGATCGTTGCCTCCTGTGTCCCCGGGGGGCGCTGCAGGGTCGGGTTCCGGATCATTGTGGTGGTCGGCTTGTCCTGCATCATTCCCGTGGTGATGTGCCCCCGCTTCCGCACCTGCTGGCGCGTGGTGGCCATGGCGCAGACCAGATGCAGCACCCACGGTGGATGCCAGCGTAACGACCCCGATCGCGCCGAGGAGCACCATGGCGCTGCCAAAAGCAGGCAACGGTTCGCCTTGCAGGCCGCGGTACCAGACCCAGCCCGCGCCCATCACGACATAAATCTGGAGCAACAGCGCGCATAGATCCGCCGCTTGGACAAGTTCAGCTTCACCGGCGTGGGGACCGAACGGCGCACCAGCGGTTCTCGACACGGACCAGAGCGCGATGACCGCGAGATTGACCATGATGCCGAGGGCCAACACTGGGTTGGTGGTTCGAGCGAGAACCAGCCGCGCCCAGCAGAATTGGAAGACCGCAACGGATGCGAAGAACAGGCCTGCCGGAATCCACTCCTGCCAGTGGGTGGGTACGACGGCGAAGTGAATGACGGACGCGCCCAGCGAGGCGAGAGCGGCGAGCCGAGCGGCGAGCCTGCTGTCGGTCTTCCTCGCTGTCCTAGGTGCCACGGAACCAGGATGACAGCGCCATCCCCGACAGCGGTTGCCTGACGCCACATCTCAATCCGACCGAGATCCAACTGTCACCACCTACTGACTTTGTACGTAGATGACGTTCATATGTTGAGCCGCGTCGGGCTGACCGAAGGCGCGATCAAATAGGGGTCGCTCCGAACTCGGAGCGCATCAGGAGCAAGTACACGACGGTAGCGTCACGCCAGCAGAAGACGAAGGTCAGCCATTCCTCCGCTGCCGTCATGCCGCCGCGAGACAGCCGCGAAGGTGAGCAAGATGACCGGCCCTGCCGTCAGCGCCAAAGCCAGAGCGATAGCGGAGTAGATAGTTCACATCCGCGATTGGCCAGCTAGTGGGAGAATCGCACCCAGGGAGAGTGGTGTGGCCGCCCGCTGTAGGGCCGCGAGGCAACCGGCCCCGCGTGGAACGAGCTACGAGTGACATCAGACATGGACGACGATGTGGATGCGCTGGCTGAGGAGTTGGCCAGGCGGCTGCACCTTGGTGGGCGCAGCGAGGCGATTCTTTTCGCATTGAGAGCTAGCCTCGCGGCCGCGGGAGACGAGTCGTTGATTCATCGTGATCGCCTGCTTGAGGTGATGAACTCTGAGATCTGGCCGCTACTTGTCGACCGTGAACCGATCTCAAAAGACGAGCGCGAGAACATTCTTGGCCTCAACCCGTCGACGGGTGTATGACCCTTTGGAGTCCTCTGCTCGGCCGCCGTGTGTACGGGCCGTCAGATCGCGCAGAGTGGCCGTGGGGACGAGCTGCCGTGCAGACAGAGCCAGCGGGGAGGCTACATCCGCCGCGGACGGCGTCGCCGAACCGTAGGTGCCGCAGAAGCCTGTGCAAGCAGGCTCTGCAACTCAGGCGTCGCGTGGTATTCGTTCTGCGCGTCGGCCGCAGCCGATTCCAGATCGGCCCGGTGAATCATCGTTGCGTAGCTGTCGGCGTCGAAATGGTCGGACACGTTCCTGTCGGTGTGGGATCGCGCCTCCTCCGCGCAGTTCGAACCCGCGGAATCAGGGTGCCCGGAGTTCTGGTCAGCAGCGAGATCCCCGCCATCTGCATCGACAACCACAGTTCAACCATATCGCCGGAACTGACATGGCCGCTGCTCGCCGCACGCCCACCCGAATCACGGCAAAGGCAATTCAAGCCCTCGGCCCGGGAAGGCCTCTAGCCGCCGCACCACGGAGGTATCGACAACCGATGAAAAACCTGTCAGGGGGGTGACGACGCGACAGAATGACCCGATGAACACCTGGAACTACCGAGTGGTGCAATCAGCCGATGGCGCCGAGTACTTCATCGCCGAGGTGTACTACGACGGTGACAGGCTGAGTTGGGTCGACGACTCTCGCGACTGCCTGCGTTGGGACAAGTACGACGACCTGAAGAGCAGCGTCGACCTAATTCGGCAGGCGTTCGACAAGCTCGTGTTAAGAGTGACCGACGACGAGCGTCTCGTCGAGGGCCGGCCCACCTGACCTATCGGACTCTCCGACGCTCAGGTCTGCCGTCCGACGCGGTGAGCGAGCAGTCCCGGCCACCGTGTCGGACTAGCCCTGCGTGTCGTGTGCTTAGACGGCAAGTCCGAGCTTCGCGGCTCGGCTGAACGTGTCGTCGACGAGCACAACGGTGCGGTCGTGGCGGTCGATCATGGATGCGGCGATGGAGGCGCGGTACCCCGATCCGCAGTGCACCCAGACCTCTCCGGTGGGGACCTCGTTGGTCCGGTGGGCGAGTTCGTGCAGGGGGATGTTGATCGCCCCGTTGACGTGTCCGTCGTCGTACTCGCCCTGTTGGCGGACGTCGAGCACGGTCAGGTCGCCGTGGGCTAGTGCGTCGGCTAGGTCTCCGAAGTCGGCGACTCGGTAGGACCGCATAGGAGTGCCGTTGGCGAAGCGGGACAGGTCTCCGACTGCTGACCCGGTGACGTTTGTCGACGCCGATGCGAACGAGTTCGCGCTGGGCGGCAGCGATTTGGTCGTGGTCGTCGCCGATCAGGGTCAGAGGAACGCCCCACGTGTACAGCCATCCGAGGTAGGTGACGAAGGACGCGGATAGTTCGAACGCGAGGGTCCCGTCGAGGTGTCCTGCGGCGAATGCGGTGCGGTGGCGCAGGTCCACGACCCACTCGCCGGCGTCGATGCGCCGACGCAGCTCCTCCGGGTGCACCTGCGCAGCAGGCGACAGGTTGACGGGCGCGGGTCCTCGGCTGTTGATGACACCCATGTGGGCGTAGTAGGCCGGGTAGGCGGACAAACCGGCGATGAGCTGATCGACGTAGGTCTGCTCGTCCTGGGTCAGCCCGGGGTTGTTGGTGCGCTGTTCGGCGATGGTGGAGCTATCGCCGCTGCCCGGTGTGGCGGAGCAGAAGCTGCCGAAGCCGTGGGTGGGGTACACCTCGGCGGTGTCGGGGAGTTCGTCGGCGAGACGGTGGACCGAGTGGAATTGGGCGTGGGTGAGTTCGTGGGTGCGCTCCTGGCCGAGCAGGTCGGTGCGTCCGGTGGTGCCGTGCAGCATGGACCCGCCGGTGAAGACGCCCACTGCATCACACTTGTCGTCGTGCAGGATGTAGCTGACGCGATGGTGGGTATGGCCGGGGGTGTGAACAGCCTGTAGCCGGATGGGTCCGGCGTCGATGACATCACCGTCGTGGATGGCGCGTCGCTGGTATGCGACGTCGTCTCCGGCAGGGACCACGTATTCGGCTCCGGTGACGTGGGCGAGTTCCAGTCCGCCGGTGACGTAGTCGTTGTGGACGTGGGTTTCCAGGACGTGGGTGATGCGGACGCCGGCGTCGCGGGCGAGGTCGAGAACCCGGTCGATGTCGCGCTGGGGGTCCACGACCACGGCGACACCGCCTTCGCTGATCAGGTAGCTGCGGTCGCCGAGTCCGGTGGTTTCGATGATGGACACGTTCATGGTGTTTCCTTTCTTTGTGCATCCGGTGTTCCGCGTGGGAGTGGAGCGCATGCTTTGGGGTTCAGTGATTTTGGCTTAGTGGAGAAGAAGGGTGTCGATCAGGACGTAGGCGGCAACGGCGAAGACCAGGTAGGCGAACCAGTGCTGTAGTCGGCTGGTGTTGACATTGTTGCCAAGGTGCCCGGCGACTAGTGATCCGACGATGGCGGTGCCGACGAACGCGGCGGTGATGCCCCAGTCGATGTGCGCGCCATTCAGATGGGAGAACACACCTGCTGCGGAGTTCGCGGTGATGATCAGCAGCGAAGTCCCGACGGCGACGGGCATTTCGACGCCGAGCATCAGCACCAGCGCGGGGATGATGAGGAACCCGCCGCCGACGCCGAACAGCCCGGTCAGGAAGCCGACGACGATCCCGGCGGGGATGGACCGTGGTGCGCAGCGCCGCCAGTTGATGCCCTCGTTGCCGACCTTGCAGGCGGTGCCGGTGTCACCGTTGTCGCGCAGCATCCGTATTCCGGCGGCGATCATCACAATCGCGAACCCGATCATGATCGCGTGCTGTGGAAGGTGTTTCCCGACGGCGGTCCCGACGAAGGTGGCCGGGATGCCAGCGGCGGCGAAGATGCCAGCCAGTCGCCACTGCACCTGATTCGCCCGCATCTTGGGTAGCGCACCCACCGCTGACGCGACAGCTATGACGATCAGTGATACCGGAATAGCCTGGGCCACATCCAATCTGAGCATATAGACGAGGACGGGCACGGCCAGGATTGATCCGCCGCCGCCGAGGAGTCCGAGCAGGACGCCGATGACGGCACCGAAGAGTAGAGACAGGGTGATGGTCATGATCGTGGTCCGTTACCGGGTGCGTCGCTGCACCCTCAAGGTCGATCTACCGGTCGGCGCGGGCTCCGCTGAGGGAGTCAATGGCGGCCTGGAGCTTCGTTGCGGCATCGTTGGCGACGCCCCGCAGTTCCGGTTCGTTGGACACCTGGACCATCACCTGCGGGTCCATCGCGTCGATGATCACCGCTCCCCGATTGGCGACGTCGACGCGCACGACGACGTTGCAAGGCAGTAATAGTCCGATCTGGCGGTCGGCGTTCATGGCGCGGTGTGCCAGCGGCGGGTTGCACGCGCCCAGGAT
>CAMFLL010000297.1 GCA_945957405.1 uncultured Mycolicibacterium sp.
CAGCTGCCCCGCCCCAGATTCTCGAATTCATTGATGCCCACACACAGGGCTCTTGCGGTCATTTGGTGCTCCCTTCTGATAGTTGTCAATCCAGAACCAATGTCGCGTCGGGCCGGGCGTAGACCACGAACGCCAGCGAAGTCGCCGCGTCGCCGCCGGCCCGGGCCGCGTCGCGGGCATGTCCGACCGCGTCGCGGATCACGTCGCCGCTCAGCAGCCGCTCGTAGAGCGTCTCGACGAAGATCCGCGAGGGCCCCTGTTTCACCGACCACAGGCATGCCACCACCGCGTGCGCGCCGGCCTCCAGGAAGGCGCGGGCGAATCCGCCCAGCGATGACAGTTGCTCACCACCGATGCCGGCCTGACACGCGTTGAGCACGACCAGTGGCCCCGACCCGTCGTCATTGCGCAGGTGTGCGTTCTCGGCGACCGTGGTGGCCGACAGCAGTTCGCGGGTGAAGTCGCCGTGTACCTCACGGCCCCGCAGCAGGATGACGGCCTCCGCGACGTCGTCGGTGCGCGCGGCACCGTGGCCGCTGAAATGCAGGATGTCGAAACCGCCGCGCCGCAACATGTTACGCACATTGCTCTCCGAGGCGGCGATCTCCTTGGCATTCAGCTTGTGCTTGAGGAAGTCCGCCTCGTTCGCGCTCTCGGCCAGAACGTAGCGCGGATCGACGTAATCGGGGCAGACGGCGAGCACCTTGCCTGCGCGTGCCCGCATGGTCGCCGTCGCGGGAAACGGCAGGAACTGCCAGCGCAGCAGACCGTACTGGGCGAAGAACCTCGGTTTGAGCTGCCGACGCCCGACCGGCGGTTTGAGGTGCACCAGTTCCCAGGGGAAATAGGGCTCGTCGGCCAACAGGATGATGGAGGTGAGCGAATTGCGCAGGTTCCACAACCGGCTCTGCAACTCCTGCGGGAACAGTTGCTCGAACAGATCCGATCCGCGGTCCTGCAGGTAGCGCGTGAACCTGCCGGGGTCGCCGGCACAGTCCCCCCATTTGCGTTCGATGCCCTCGAACAATTCCGCGACGAATCCGGCCCGGTCCCGCAGCGGCGCGGACTCGTAGCGGAAAACCGTCGGCGCGTCAGGAAGGCGGAGCCAGTACTGGAATTTCACGTCGCCGCCGGACAGTTCCACTTCGGAGATCTCCAACCACACCGAGTCGTCGAGCACCGCCGAGGTCTCGGCCGCGACCTCGACCTGACCACGGGTGGTCTCCCGGCGAGCCGCGGCGTCGTCGCCGGCGACAGCCTCAGCTTCGAGCGTCAGTGCCGCCGCGATGTTCTTCGCGCCACGTTCTAGGACCACCTTGACCGCGACCTCACCAGGAGCGCCGGCGATGACCGCGAACTGCACCTCGGAGACCCCGCGCCCCGGCGGCAGCATGATCCGATCCGTGTCGGCACCGTCGATCGTCGCGTTCTTCTTGGCCATCACGCGGACCGTGAACACCTCACCTTCGGCGACCCGGAGGGTGCCGTGATCGGACGCCATGGTCGGATCGATGTCGATCTCATTGCGGGACAGCATGACCCGCAGGTCGACAGCTCTGCCCACCGGCAGTTCCGCCGGCATCTCCGCAGCGACGTGCGCCGGCACGGTCGGCGCCTCTGGCTCTGGCTCTGGGGTAGCACTGTCATCGGCAACCACGTCGCGTGGTGGCCCACCGCGGTCCAGGCCGAAATCGCGGAATCCTTTGGTGCTGTTCGGAATTCTCTCGAAAGCCCCACCGCCGATCACGATCTGCGCGCCGTCGTCGAGACTCGGCGTCACCTCCGGTGCGACCAGTCGGTCACCCCGCAGGATCAACCAGAAGGCCAGCGCGTCGGCCACTTCGCGTTGCACGAAGTAGTTCAGGTGATGCACCACCGGATTCGCGCCGAAGGGCAACGCATCATGCACGTAGCCACCCGGCGGCGTGTCGATATCGGCCATCGACTCGGTGTCGACCACGAGGTCGTTGCCCTCATCCAGGACATCGTCGACGGTGTTCTCGGCCAGCCACAGCGCAAACGACTTCGGGAATTCGCTCGGGAAGTCGTCTCGCGTGATGTGGAAATCGGATCCGACCACGAACCACGGAGTGGTGCCCGGCGCGGGCTGGCCGGGCTGGGTGGCATTGAGTTCGCGCAGGAACTGGCCGTCCGGTTCCATGGCCGCCAATCCCGGGATCACGGCATCGTCGGCATGCGACACGAGATACTTCACAAGAGCGCTGACACCGCGGATCGCACCACCGGCAACCACTTTCGCCAGACCGTCGCCGGTGACCGATGCCGCCGAGGCCAGCAGCAGATTGGTGTAGAGATCGACGAACGTCACCAGTCGCCCTTTGTCGACGAAATTGGTGCCGCCGTTGGGCACGCCGACGAAGACGATGTTCTCCACTCCCGGAGCCGATTCGGAGTCCGGGATCACCTGCTCGACCAGGCTGCGTGCCACCAGGCCACCACGACTGTGGCTGACGATGTCGATCTGCGGGGGATGCGCTGTCGCCAGCCGGGAGTGCAGGTCGCGGGCGTTGGTCAGTGGGTCGACACTCAGTGTGGGATGGTCGAATCCGATCACCGCGTCGTACTCGCCCAGCGCCTGGGTCAGGAACGTCAGGCCGGGCTCACGGGCGAGCATCCCGTACGCGCCTTCGGTGTCCGAAAACGTGCCGTGGATGAGTAGCAGGATCCTGGCCGGTCCGTTCGCCGGCAGTGTGATGTCGTCCAGTGCGTCGACGCGTCTCCAGGTACTCGGCGTCGTACCGCGCAGATGGACCAGTCCCGGCCGGACATGGGATTCGAGCGCGGTGAGGGTCAGCGCCCCGGCGAAGCGCAGGACGATCGCGCCGAAGCCACGCGGCACCGGGCCGGGCTCGGCCAACGTGAAGGTCAGGGAGCCGGGGCCGGGTTCGCGGGCCGGCGGTGCGGACTGCGGCAACTGCCACGTCCAGAGGCCGTCGCGGTCGGACAAAACCACGGCCCGCTGATCGGCGCCGACGTCGACCGCAAGCGCAACCGGTGCGCCATCACCGGAGAGTTCCCGGCCGGGGATCACATCCAGATCGGCCACCACTTCGAAACCGCTGTCTCTGAGCATGGCGACGACCTGGCTGCGCGGGACGGCGCCGTCGGTGTCGAGTGAGCGAAGGCCGGCCGGCCGGCGGATGACGTCGACCGAGTCGGGAAAGGTGGCGCGGACACTTCCGTTGGCGAAGTCCCTGTCCGGCATCGACACTCCTCCCAGCACGCCGTCCGCGGCTCGGGCGGCGTCGATATGGGGTTATCGTCCGGTGCGCCGACGAGGTAGTCGCGAGTAGTCGACTACGCAACGGCGGAACCACCTGGGATGCCATGATCCTCGCGGGAGGTGGGAAATGGTGGGAATCGGCTGGGGCCTGATCGCGCTCGCCGGTGTGGCCCTGGTCGCCGGGATCGTGCTCATGGTCCGCGCCACGATGGCGGTACGCACCAGGGGCCTGGGCGACCGCGAGGCCACCACCGTCGACTTCCCGTTCAAGGATCTCGTCGCCCTGCTCGGCACTTTCGGGAAAGTGCTGGCCGATCCGGCTGCCACCCCCGAACAACGGATGCTCGTGGCGGGCGCCTTCCTGGTGGTGGTCAGCCTCACGCTGGCCGGCCTTGCCGTGGTGCTGCTGGTCTTCGCGGCGGCATTACCCGGCCACTGAGCAAGCCCGCCGGTCGTTCACACCGACGTCACGATTTCGCGCAGTGCGCCGCTGCGCCGCCGGGTAATCACGTGGGGTGAGAGTTCGAACGGCGGCGATGGTCGCGGCCATGCTGGCCCTGATCGCCGGTTGCGCGGGTCCGCCACCGGATGCTCCCGCCACCATGACTACCGGGTCGACCACGGGCTCGACCACCGGGTTGTTACCACCCGGTGTGCCGACGGAAGGCAGCCGGCCTGCCGCCGACGGTCTTCCCCCGCCGGCCGAACCGCGCAACGCACCTGCCACGGCGCGCACACCGCCAGGCCGTCTCATCGAGGTGGGCCGGGCTCCTGAGGGTGTCGTGGTGGATGCCACCACCCGATTGGTAGCGGTCGCCACCCGCAATCCAGATCAACTGGTCCTGGTCGATGCCGACACCGGCGCGACGACCGGACGCACCGGTCTGCCGGGAGCGGTCCGTCATCTGCAACTGGCCCGACCGGGCGGTCCGGTACTCGTGCCGGTGGAGAGCGCCGACGTCCTGGTCCGAGTCGACCTGCCGGGCGGGCGCGCCGAACCTCAGGTGATCACCGGCACCGTCCCGCACGATGCCGCCGAGGCCACCGACGGCACCGTCTTCGTCGCCAACGAGCACGGCGGGACCGTCGCAGTCCTGCGCGGAGATCAGATCGTGAAGGTGTTCACCGACAGCGTTCAGCCCGCCGGCCTGGCGGCGGTCGGCACGTCGATGGGATTACTCGACGTGCGCAAGAACGACCTCACCGTCTACGACACCGAATCACTGACGATCGTCGGGTCGGCACCGGCCGGCGACGGCCCCACCCACCTGGTGGCGGACCGGCACGGTCGGCTCATCGCCGCCGACACCCGCGGAGACGCGGTGCGGGTCTTCACCCCACGGCCGGTACCGCGGGAAATCGCATCGGTGCCGCAACCCGGTGGACCGTATGGCATCACCTACGACCCGGTGCGGGACCGGCTGTGGGTGGCGTCATCGGGTACCAACGAAGTCGTCGGCTACGACATGGCCGATCCGGTGCCGCGCGAAGTGGCGCGTATCCCGACGGTGCAGAATCCGTACACGCTCGGTGTCGATGCGACCACCGGCCGGCTCTTCATCGCCGGTGTGACGGCGGGACTTCTACAGATGGTCGACCCGCCACCGCTCGATTGAATACGTTGGGGACGTGAGCACCTCATCGCAGCACCCGGAAACCGACTACCCGCAGATGGCCGCCGCGCGGGGACGCATCGAACCCGCCCCGCGCCGGGTCCGCGGCTATCTGGGCGGCGAGCTGGTGTTCGACACGACGTCGGCGCGCTATGTGTGGGAAGTGCCCTACTACCCGCAGTACTACATCCCGCTGGCCGATGTGCGAGGCGACGTCCTCCGCGATGAGGACCATCCTCAACGGGTTCAGTTGGGGCCGTCGCGGATGTTCGCGGTGACCGCAGGAGGGCAGACGCAGCCGTCAGCCGCGCGGGTGTTCGATACCGGTGACGGACCGGTGGCCGGGCTGGTGCGTTTCGACTGGGATGCCCTGCAGTGGTATGAGGAGGACGAACCGATCTACGGTCATCCCCGCAACCCCTACGCACGGGTGGACGCCCTGCGATCACACCGGCACATCCGAATCGAGCTCGACGGGATCCTGATCGCCGACACCCACAGTCCGGTGTTGCTGTTCGAAACCGGTTTGCCGACAAGGTATTACATCGACAAGACCGATATCGACTTCACCCATCTGGAGCCCAGCGACACGCAGACGCTGTGCCCCTACAAGGGCGTCACGTCGGGTTACTGGTCGGTGCGCATCGGCGACACCGTGCATCCCGACCTGGCCTGGATCTACCAGTACCCGTTGCCCGCGGTCGCGCCGATCGCCAACCTGGTGGCGTTCTACAACGAGAAAATCGACATCGTGGTCGACGGCACCGCCCTGGCGCGGCCGCATTCGCACTTCAGCTAGTCGCCCGCAATCTCCAGCCGTTCTCCACACAACCTCCAAGCAGGAGGCACCCCGGCTACGGCAACGTCGTGTCAGTCCGATCCAGCACAAGGGGTGACACCATGAAGACCTTCGATACCGCCGATCAGTCCGAGGCCGCATTCGCCGCCAAGACCGTACGCGCCCTTCTGATTTCGGCCGCACTGGGCGCGGCCGCCGCCGGGATGCTCGTCTACAGCGCCGCTCCCGCCCAGGCCGAGTCGGCGTCGGTCACCATCGGCCTGCTCGAAGCTCAAGGGTTCGACGTGAAGGTCGACCGTATCGGCAGCGCACCGCTGGACCAGTGTGTGGTGACCGATGTCCGTAACCCGCAGGAGCAGAAGGAGTTCGTGCGCATCGACGGCCGCGGAGGCCGTGACCGGGTGGTCCCCGTCATCGTCAACCGCACGATCACGGTGACGCTGAACTGCTCGCGCCGCACCTGACGTGTGGTCACGGGTACGGCGGCGGCTCGACGTTCGTCACCGCGGGAACGTATGCCTCACACGTCACTTCGATCTCGAAGCCGAGCCAGTCGGCCCGCGCCGCGTCGGGCGGCATCCGGCCGACGATGTCGTAGGTGTCGTCGACCTTCGTCGCGGTCAGCGCGTCGGAATCGTCGGTGAAGCCCGCGATATCGTCCAGCCGGATGCCAACGCTGTGTACCACCAGCCGGAAGTCCCGGGACAACAGGACCCGGACCAACTTCTTACCTCGCGAGTTCGGTGGGGCCGCAAAGATGAGCAGCGCGCCGTCGGGCTGATCGGTACAGGTGACGGCGGCCTTGAGTGTCTGACTCTGGCCGTCCAGGACCACCGTCACGTTCGGCAGATCGCCCGGGGCACAGGCGACCAGGAGCGCGCTCAGCGCGACAGCCGCCGCGCAGTGCTCAGCCGCCCCAGAAGCGACTGCCATCCCAACCCCCGCAGATCCCGCTGTAACAACCGCTGCCGAAACCGCCCGTGAACGGATTCCACCCGCCGCAGCCCTGCCATCCGGGACCGCTGCTGCACCCCGAGCCGCCACCCTGACCATCCGGTCCGCCGCTGTAGCCGGGTTCGGCAACGGTGATGCGGTCTGGCATGGTCGGCACGGCCGATGCGGCCACCGGCACCATCAGGATCGCGACGGCGAGCGCGGCCCGTGCAAAACCGAGAACCCCCCCGCTGAGTTGCATCGCCCTATCGTGCACTCCCGGCGGTCCACTTTCCAGACTTTGCCAACGCTCGCGATCGAACCATCGAACGGGCCAATACGTGGAGCACAACGAGGGGGAAACACCTCCCAATGTTCCGGCGATAAACACAGCGGGTCGGGACTTTGAGAGACAGAACGGAGCGAGGCCATGCGCACTGCGTTGCTACTCGCCACGGTCACCGGCGCGGTGTTGCTGGCACCCGCCGGTACCGCCACAGCGGAAACATCGGCCGTCGAGACCATCGGCCTGCTCGAGGCCCAGGGCTACAACGTCAACATCGACCGCGTCGGCAGTGCACCTCTGGAGGACTGCGTCGTAGTCAGCGTCCGGAATCCGCAGTCCGTGACGCAACTCGTCGAAGTGGACCACGGGCACGGTCTGTTCGGCCACCGCAACGACGATGACGACGTGGATCTGGTTCCGGTGGTGGTCAGCCGGTCCATCTCGGTCTCGCTCAACTGCACCAACTGAACAGCCGCGGGTTTGTCACACCTGCACCATGCCGCCGTCGACGAACAGCTCTGCGCCGGTCATGAAGGTGCTTTCGTCCGACGCCAGGAATACGACGGCCGACGCGATCTCCTCCGGCCGGCCCACTCGTGCCAGCGGAACACCTGAGGCCTGCTGATCAAGCAGTGCCTGCTCCTCTCCTGCGGCCGCCAGGCCCTTGAGTCCTGGTGTTTCGACCGGGCCGGGGACCACCGTGTTGACGCGGATCTTGCGGCCGGCGAGTTCGGCCGCCCACGTGCGCCCGAAAGAGCGGATGGCAGCCTTCGACGCAGCGTAGGCACCGAAAGACGGAACCCCCTGCGATGCGGCCGTCGAGCCGGCCAGCACCACCGAGGCCCCCTCGTTCAGCAGTGGCAACACGGTCTGCACGGTGAACACCGTTCCTGTTACGTTGCGGCCGAAGGTGTCGGCGATGTGCTCGGGGGTCTCGTCTTCCAACAGCGCGAACTCGCCGCCGCCGGCATTGGCGAAGACGATGTCGAGGCCTGCCCCGCGCGCCCCGATCTGCTCGGCGAGATCAGCCAGGTCGGCGCTGCTGGTGATATCGCTGCGGACTCCGGTCACGCCGGCGCCGATCACCTCGGTGGCCGCGTCGACGCGGGCCTGACTGCGTCCGGTGATGAACACGTGTGCACCTTCGGCAACGAGGCGCTGCGCGGTCGCCAGGCCGATTCCCGAGGTGCCGCCGGTGACCAGGGCCGTCTTCCCTGCGAGGCGATTCATGATGAGCTCCAATCGTTTCGGGGTGGCGCGACTGCCACACTCCCGCCAACTACGTGACATGTCACCTTATTCCCCGGCGGTCACGACAGCGCAGCGGTGAACGATGACACCACCCACGGCCCACGAGCAGCCACAGAATCGCACTGGCGGGGGGAGGGCCTGCGGAATCTGCGTCTGCCCGTGGGGTCCGGGCGCCCGCTCAGACTGTCGGCCCACCCGCGACGGTCGGTAGCAGCGGGCTGTCACGGCGCGCGATCCGGATGCGGTGGTGCTCGGCCACCGCATCGCGCACGCCCTCGGCGATGGCGGCGCCGACACCTTCGAATCTGAGGAACGGCCTGCGGATCGACGCGCGGCCAGCACCGGGCTGACCGCCGAAGTCTGCGTTTCCCATGACCGAACCCCCTCGTGAATGGCGCCGACTCCGGGGTTCTCGCGGCGTGTTCCGCCCCTCCGTCACGCGTGCCGCTCTGACGCTATTGCCACGGCGGTCGGGAGCAATCGGGTGTTTCCCTACGCGGTTCGCCGATGGGCTCAGGTGTCAGGTCGCGCACCGCGGAATCCGAAACGGTGTCCGAGTTCGGCTCGCGAGTGGATGCCGAGTTTGCGGTAGACGCGCGCCAGGTTGGCCTCGACGGTCTTCGGGCTGATCGACAGCATCGCGGCGGCCTCCCGGTTGGTCATCCCTGCGACGGCCAGTTCGGCCACCCTCCTCTCGGTGGGTGTGAGATCCGCCGTTCCCCTCGCGGCACCGCCGACGCGCATCAACTCGGCTCGCGCACGCGCCACCCACAGCTCCATACCTATCCCCTCGAAGGTCGACAGGGCCTCACCGATCGCTGCCGCAGCGGTGGCTTTCTCCCGTCGGCGGCGGAGCAGCTGCCCCAGGAGCAACTGGGTACGGGCGAGTTCGAACGGCATCGGGATCCGGCTGTGATGGTCGATCGCCGCCTCGGCGGCGTGTACCGCCGCCCCGACATCGCCGCGGCCGGCCAGCACACCTGCTTTGCAACGATGCCCCACCGCCAGCATCCAGGCCCGGTCCAGCCGCGCGCCGTTCGCCAGGATGATGTCGGTGAGCTCGGCCGCCTCGTCGAGCCGCCGCAGGTGCGTCAGTGCCTCCACCGCATCGGGGATGAAACCACCCGAGATGATCTCGGTCGAATACGGGTATCCGCGCAGACCGTCGATGAGGGGTGTCAGGGTTTGGACCGCGGCCGGGTAGTTGCCGAGCGACACCTCGAGAAAGCCGAGATTCGCAACAGGCCACTCCATCAGGCGCTGGGAGCTGCTGCTGTCTCTTATACACATCTCCGAGCCCACGAGACTAAGGCGAATC
>CAMFLL010000298.1 GCA_945957405.1 uncultured Mycolicibacterium sp.
TGCTGGTGGCGCCCGAGAGATGCATGTACCGGCGAGCGATCATCGCGACCTGCGCGGCCGGCGTCGACAATCCGTGCGGGTACGAGAACGAGTTGTCCACACCCGTGGAGTCGGCATTCTCGACGAGCCGCATCTGCACCTGCCCGAAGCGCATCCCCGAACGTTCGTTGAACGCACGATAGGCCACAACGCAATCGGCGACACCGGTCGCTACGGCAATGGCCGCCTGCTGCACCGTGGCGCACGCCGCGCCACCGCCGTGGTGGATCTTCGAGAAGAACTTCAGGTCACCGATACCGGTGGCCCGCGACACCGCGACCTCGGTGTTGGAGTCCATGGTGAAGGTGACCATGCCGTCGACATCGGCGGGCGTCAGACCCGCGTCGTCGAGCGCGTCGAGCACTGCCTCGGCAGCCAGTCGTAACTCGCTGCGACCGGAATCCTTCGAGAAGTCGGTGGCCCCGATACCCACGATGGCGGCCTTACCCGACAACTCCCCGCTCACTGCGCCGCTCCGATCGTCAGGGTGGCGTTCGCGATCACATGATCGCCAAGGCTGTTGCTGCCCACCACTTTCAACGTGATGACACCGTCCTCGACCGCGGTCACCTCACCGGTGAAGGTCACGGTGTCGTAGGCGTACCACGGCACGCCCAGCCGCAGGCCGATGGACTTGATGACCGCAGTGGGTCCCGCCCAGTCGGTGATGAACCGCTGCACCAGGCCGGTGTCGGTGAGGATGTTGACGAAGATGTCCTTCGACCCCTTGGCCTGGGCCTTGTCGCGATCGTGGTGCACATCCTGATAGTCACGGGTGGCGATCGCCGTGGACACGATGAAAGTCGGGTCGCCGTACAACGTGAGTTCGGGCAGTCTGGTGCCCACCTCGACAGCCGGAGCGCTCACTTGGCGGGCTCCCATGCGTAGAGGGTCCAAGCAGGCCCGGAACCGTTCTCCGGGAAATCGATATACGTTGCGCGGACCGGCATTCCGACCTCCACGGCAGCAGGATCGACATCGCGCAGCTCGCCCAGCATCCGGACCCCCTCCTCGAGTTCGACGAGCGCGATCACAAAAGGCAGGGTGCGTCCGGGCACCCTCGGCGCGTGGTGCACGACGTAGCTGAAGACCGTGCCGTTGCCTGATGCGACGGTGTACTCGATCGGTGCGGCCTTGTCCTGCCAGACCGCGGGCACAGGCGGATGCTGCAAGGTGCCGTCGGCCCGCTTCTGGATCCGCAGCTCGTGCGCGTTGACACCGTCCCAGAAGAACTTGGTGTCGCGTGAGGAGGCCGGCCGCATCATGGTGTCGGCGTCGAGGTCCTCGGGCACCGAGGACATCGCGGTCTTCTCGGCCGGAATGAATTTCATGATGCGCCACATCATCTCGGCGACATCCTCATCGCCCACCGACCATGTGATGCGCTGCGTGATGAAGAAACCCTCACCGAGCGCGGTGCGCTTCGGGCCGACGACATCGGTCAGCTCGGCAGCAACACTGACCTCCTCGCCGGGCCGCAGGTAGCGGTGGTAGGTCTGCTCGCAGTTGGTCGCGACCACCCCGATATAGCCTGCGTCATCGAATAATTCGAGGATCTTGCCCAGCGGATCGTCGTCGGGGCGCACACCACCGAGCCCCATCATGGTCCAGACCTGGATCATGGCCGGCGGGGCGACGATACCGGGATGCCCGGCGGCCTTGGCGGCAGCTTCGTCGACGTAGATGGGATTTCGGTCGCCCATGGCGTCGAGCCAGTGATCCATCATCGGTTGGTTGACCGGATGCCTACCGACGCGGGGCTTGCTCTTACCCTCGGCCTTGACGCGCTCAGCGGCGGCACGGATGTCGTCGACAGTCATCGTGGCACCCTCGGTACGTTGAGCCCGGACGCGGCGATCATCTCCCGCATCACCTCGTTCACCCCACCACCGAAGGTGATGACCAGATTCCGTTTGGTCTGGCTGTCGAGCCACCTGAGCAGTTCAGCGGTCTGCGGATCGGCTGGGTTGCCATGCGTGCCAACGATTTCCTCGGCCAGCCGACCGGCGTACTGAATTCGCTCGGTCCCGAAGACCTTCGTCGCGGCGGCGTCGGCGATGTCGATGTTCTCCCCCGACGCGGCGACCTGCCAGTTCAGCAGCTCATTGATGCGCCACATCGCTTTGAGCTCACCGAGCGAGCGTCTGACATCATCGTGATCCAGTGGCGTATCACCGTTACTGCCCGGTTTGGCCGCCCACGCGTGCACGCGGTCGTACAGTGCGCCGAACCGGCCCGCGGGTCCGAGCATCACGCGTTCGTTGTTGAGCTGGGTGGTGATCAGTCGCCAACCGCCGTTCTCTTCACCGACCAGCATGTCGGCCGGCACCCGCACGTCGCTGTAATAGGTGGCGTTGGTGTGGTGCGCGCCGTCGGACAGGATCATCGGGGTCCACGAGTAGCCCGGATCCCTGGTGTCAACGATCAGGATCGAAATCCCCTTGTGCTTCACGGCTTCCGGGTCGGTGCGGACGGCGAGCCAGATGTAGTCGGCGTCATGGCCACCGGTCGTGAAGACCTTCTGTCCATTGACGACGTATTCGTCGCCGTGCCGGACGGCAGTGGTGCGCAGCGATGCCAGATCGGTACCGGCTTCGGGCTCGGTGTAACCGATCGCGAAATGCACGTCACCGGCCAGGATCGCCGGAAGGAACTTCCTCTTCTGTTCCTCGGTGCCGTACCGCTGCAACGTCGGGCCGACGGTCTGCAGCGTGACCGCGGGTAGCGGCACGTCGGCACGCTGCGCCTCGTTGACGAAGATCGACTGCTCGACCGGACCGAAGCCGAGTCCACCGAACTCCTTGGGCCATCCGACACCGAGCTTGCCGTCCGAACCCATCCGCTTGATGATCGCCCGGTAGGCCTTGTTGTGCCGATCGGACTCCATCGCCTTGGCTTCGTCGGGGGAGATGAGAGTCGAGAAGTACTGGCGCAGTTCGGCTTGCAGGTGCCTCTGCTCCGGCGTCAGCTCGATGTACATTACGCTCCCGCCGTGGTCGAGGCCGCAAGAAGGTCCAGGCGCTGTGACCGACCGCCGAGCAGCCGGCTGAGATCCTTGACGGTCGAGTAATACCCGTCCATGGGATAGTCGATGTCCATCCCCATCCCGCCGTGCAGATGGTGGCACAGTTGCATCACCGGCGGTGCCTGCGACGTCAGCCAGTATCCGAGGACGTCGAGGTCCTCGTCGGCGTCGCGGCCTTCGGAGAGCCGCCACGCCACCGACGTGGCCGCGAGAGTGATTGTCCGCGAAGCGATGTAGATCTCGGCGAGCTGGGCCGCGACGGTCTGAAAGGTCGACAGCGGCTTGCCGAACTGTTCGCGACTGGCGACGTAGTCGGCGGTCAGCCGCAGCGCACCGGCGACCAGGCCGGCCGCGTAAGCGCCCGTCGCGGCCAGCACCAGCTGGTTCACGCGGCGCACAGTGTCTGGTGTCGCCGACACGACGTCGTCGTCAGCCACCGCGACGCCCGTGAACTCGACGACGTACTCGTCGGAATGATTGGCGGTCGGCGTCTTGACCAGGGTCACGCCGTCGGCCTTCGGGGAGACCACGACGATACCGTTGTCGGTGCTGACAACCATCCAATCCGCCTGCTCCGCATAGGGAACGCCGATCTTGGTGCCGGTCAGTGCACCGCCGGACAAGCGGGTGGCGGGCCGGTCGGGCAGCGACGTGCCTGGCTCGTTCAGCGCGGCAGTGAGCACGCCACCTTTCGCCACGCCTGCCAGGTAACGGTCCTGCTGGGCGTCGGTGGCCAGATCCAGCACGGGCAGCAGGCCCAGCGCAAGGGTCGCGAACGCCGGGCTGGTGTTGCCGAACCGGCCGATCTGGGTCAGCGCGGAGGTGATCTCAGCCAGACCGAGGCCGTCACCGCCGAGGCGTTCCGGGAGCCCGAACGCCATAACACCGCCGTTGACCAGGGCATCCCAGCTGTTGTCCCGTTCGAGCGCCGACGTCACCACATCGGTGACAGCCTGCTGCCCTTCGTCCGGACTGAAATCCACCCGAATCCTCCTTGATTCGACTTGATCCGTGAGCGGCAGCTCGGTGCGCTCAGCTGGCGGTCGCGCCGGTGTAGTCCACCTGCCAGTGCTTGATGCCGTTGAGCCATCCCGACATCAGACGCTCGGGCTCACCGACAGGCTTCAGGTCGGGCATGTTGTCGGCGACCGCGTTGAAGATCAGGTTGATGGTCATCCGGGCCAGATTCGCGCCGATGCAGTAATGCGCCCCGGTGCCGCCGAACCCGACGTGTGGGTTGGGGTCACGCAGGATATTGAACGTATCGGGGTTCTCGAAGACGTCGTCGTCGAAGTTGGCCGACCGGTAGGACATCACGACGCGCTGCCCCTTCTTGATCTGCACGCCGCCGAGCTCGGTGTCCTCGAGCGCGGTGCGCTGGAACGCCGAGACCGGGGTGGCCCACCGGATGATCTCGTCGGCAGCGGTGGTGGGGCGTTCCTTCTTGTACAGCTCCCACTGGTCGGGGTGCGACGCGAACGCGATCATGCCGTGGGTGATGGAGTTGCGCGTGGTCTCGTTCCCGGCGACCGCGAGCATGACGACGAAGAAGCCGAACTCGTCATCAGAGAGCTTCTCGCCGTCGATATCCGCCTCGATCAACGTGGTGACGATGTCGTCGGTCGGGTTCTTGGCGCGCTCCTCGGCCATCTTCATGGCGTAGGTGATCAGTTCGAATGAGGACATTGCCGGGTCGACGTCGGCGTACTCCGGATCCTCGCCGGCCGTCATCTCGTTGGACCATCGGAACAGCTTGTCGCGGTCCTCCTGGGGTACGCCGAGGAGACCGGCGATGGCTTGCAACGGCAACTCGCAGGACACCTGCTCGACGAAATCCCCCGCACCTTCGGATGCCGCGGTCTTGGCGATGTTCTGCGCGCGCTCGGCGAGCTCGGCTTCCAGCCGGCCGACCGCACGCGGCGTGAAACCGCGGGAGATGATCTTGCGCAGTCGAGTGTGCTGCGGTGCATCCATGTTGAGCAGGACGGCTTTCTGGAGATCGACCGCGTCGCGCGTCATCGCCTGCGGCCAGGTCGGGATGGCGCCGTCGGGCGAGCTGCCGAAGACATCGCTGCGCTTGGAGACGTCTTTGACGTCGGCATGCTTGGTGACGATCCAGTAGCCCTTGTCACCGAACCCGCCGGTCCCGCCCGGGACATCCACCCAGTGCACGGGCTCGGACTTCCTGAGCTCGGCCAACTCCGCCACGGGCAGCCGCTCGAGGTTGAGGTTGGCGTCGAGCAAGTCGAAATCGTCAGGCAGGTTCGTACGGCCCATGGTGGTGTCCTCCAGCTTGGTGTCGCACCGATCGTTTGCTTGGCTGAACGGCTTGTTTACTTGACTGCATACAACGTGGTCTAGTTCTGTTTCAGACCGTCATTGTGACCATTGAAACACGGCTCCGCCGCAGATCAAAGGTGCACACGTGCGTGTGGTCGCATCGTCGCTTGTCAGAGTAATGAAACGTGTTCTAGCCTGACCGCATGGGTAATCCTGTCATCGTCGAGGCCACACGCAGCCCGATCGGCAAGCGCAATGGTTGGCTGTCGAGCCTGCACTCCACAGAACTGCTGGGGGCTGTGCAGAAGGCCGTTGTCGCGAGGGCCGGTATCGACGCCGCGGAGGTCGAGCAGGTGATCGGCGGCTGTGTCACCCAGTACGGGGAGCAGTCGAACAACATCACCCGCGTGGGCTGGCTCACCGCCGGGTTGCCCGAGCATGTCGGAGCCACCACGGTCGACTGCCAGTGCGGTAGCGGTCAGCAGGCCAACCACCTGATCGCCGGGCTCATCGCGGCCGGCGCCATCGACATCGGCATCGCCTGCGGCATCGAGGCCATGAGCCGCGTGGGCCTGGGCGCCAACGCGGGACCGGACCGTTCGCTGATCCGCGCCACGTCCTGGGACATCGACATGCCCGACCAGTTCACCGCGGCCGAGCGTATCGCCGCGCGCCGCGGTATCACCAGGGATGACCTCGATGCGTTCGGACTCGCCTCGCAGCAGAAGGCCAAGCACGCCTGGGATGAGGGCCGGTTCGAACGCGAGATCTCGCCCATCGAGGCGCCGGTACTCGACGAACAGAAGCAGCCGACGTCCGAGCGGCACATGGTGAGCCGCGACCAGGGCCTGCGCGATACCACCGCGGAAGGCCTGGCCGGGCTCAAGCCCGTGATGGACGGCGGCCTACACACCGCGGGCACCTCGTCGCAGATCTCTGACGGTGCCGCGGCGGTGCTCTGGATGGACGAAGAGGTGGCCAGGGCGCACGGCCTGCGGCCCCGGGCGCGGATCATCAGCCAGGCCCTCGTCGGCTCGGAGACGTACTACCACCTCGACGGACCCGTGCAGTCGACTGCGAAGGTCCTCGAGAAGGCCGGAATGAAGATGGGCGACATCGATCTGGTCGAGATCAACGAGGCATTCGCCTCCGTGGTGCTGTCCTGGGCCCGAGTCCACGAGCCCGACATGGACCGCGTCAACGTCAACGGCGGGGCGATCGCGCTGGGGCATCCGGTCGGTTCCACGGGCAGCCGCCTGATCACCACGGCACTGCACGAGTTGGAGCGCACCGACCAGAGCACCGCGCTGATCACCATGTGCGCGGGTGGAGCTCTGTCAACCGGCACCATCATCGAACGGATCTGACATGGCCCCGTCCCGTCCCATCGTGGCTCTGTCTACCGGCACCATCATCGAACGGATCTGACATGGCCCAGTCCCGTCCCATCGTGGCGACGTCAACCGGCATCATCATCGAACGGATCTGAGTGGGTATCTCTGACGCGGACCGTATCGCGGCGGCACAGGCGTACATCACCGCCCTGGCCAGCCATCAGGCCGACGACGTTCCCTTCGCGCCCACCTGCACCCGCGTCGAAGTCGGCCTCAAGACCGGGTTCTCGGGAAATCACCTGCGCCGCAGCCTCAATCGTGGCATGCAGTACAAGGTGATCAAGTCGGTCTCGGCGCCGGAGTTCACCGTGGACGGCGACACCGTTCGAGCGGTGTTCGACCTCTCGACCAAACCGACCCTGGCCGGCCGCCGGGTGGGTGCTCACATCGACGAGACGTTCCTGATCCCCGCCGACGACCCGTCCGGACAGGCGCAGATCCATCGCATCCGCGCGTCGATCCGTCCATTTCTGACGAGATAGGGCACATCATGGCCGACCCCCGCCCGCTGAATGCCAGACAAATCGACCGACTCAACGCCAAATCGACTGGTACAGCGATCAAATGGATGTCCCGCGCGCAGACCTGGATCTTCAAGAGGACCGGCGGGAAACTCGGTAACAAGTTTCTGCGCGGATCCGAGGTCGGCATCCTGACCACCACCGGGCGCAAATCCGGACAGCCGCGAGAGAGTCCGCTGCTGTTCCTGCAAGAGGGCCGGCGCATCGTGTTGGTCGCCTCCCAGGGCGGGCGGGCCACCAATCCCATGTGGTATCTGAACCTCAAGGCCAATCCCAGCGTGTCGTTTCAGACCAAGAGCGACGTGCTGGAACTGACCGCCCGTGAAGCCACCGACGCTGAGCGAGACGACTACTGGCCCAAGCTCGACGCCATGTATCCCGACTTCGTCAACTACCGGTCGTACACCACTCGCAAGATCCCGATCGTGATCTGCGAACCCTAGATGTCTTCCCGCGAGCAGACGCGTAGGGCCCACGTTTGCCCGACAACAAGAGCCCATTTGCGACTGCTCGGCGGGAGGAGGCGGGTGTGACTGAGGGCAGGTTGCGCAACTCGAGGTTCGTCGCCCTGTTGCTGAAGTACTTTGCCCGCGCCCACATCTGGGTGTACCAGCGCACCAACGGACGATTGGGCGCGAGGCTGTTGTGGTTTCCGGCAGCCCTGATCACCACGACCGGCCGCAAGACCGGCCTCCCGCGTACGACGGCCACCCTGTATCTGCGCGACGGTCAGCGCGTGATCCTGCCTGCGTCGTTCGGTGGCCGGGACAGCAACCCGGTCTGGTACCTCAACCTGAAAGACGATCCTCGAGTGCACGTGCAGGTGCGCTCGGAACACTTCGACATGACAGCGCGCGATGCGAACGACGCTGAGCGGGAGCGTTACTGGCGTTGGCTCACCAAGATCTACCCGCCGTATCGGGGGTATCGCGACGCGACCGATCGGGTTATCCCGCTGGTCGTGTGCGAACCCTGACATCAACACCCGTCAATATTTGACTCACCGCACAAGACAGATATCAGCTCTTGTACAGTGATCCAGCGCACACAGTCGGGCGCACCCAGGCGAGGAACGTCGCGGTTGGATCAGATGGGGTGGTTCATGCAGAACATGCGGGCTCAACGCGCAGTCCTGACTTGGCTTTTGGCGGTGCTGGCGGCAATCGCAGTCTTCGTGGTCGCAGCCATTCCCGCGGCCGCCATGACGGTGACATTCGTCCGGCACGGTCAATCCGAAGGCAACGCATCGGGATTGATCGACACCAAAGTGCCGGGCCCACCGTTGACCGACACCGGGTGGACCGAAGCCGATTACCTTGTCGACCCGGAAAACCCCGCTGCTCTGCACACCGCCGCGTACGACGGCGTCTATGCCTCCACCATGGTGCGCACACAACAGACGGCCACGCCGTTCGCCGCCGTGAAGTACCACAGCGGTGACCAGAGCGCCGTCACGACATCCACCGACCCGTATCACCCGGACTACGGCAGCGACATCGTCGTGCTCAACGGTCTGCAGGAGATCAGCGCGGGCATCTTCGAGGGCTCGCCCGAGGGCAGCGGTATCGGGCGCATCGGCTACATCCTGGCCCCCGTCGCCTGGACCCTGGGGTTGCGTTTCGTCCGGATCCCGGGCTCGGAGAACGGCAACGAGTTCGACGCGCGCGTCGATGCGGCGCTGGCCCAGATGGCCGGCCCCGAGCAGGGTGACAGCGACAACCCCGTCGTCTTCTCCCACGGCGCCACCATCATGTTCTGGACGATGATGAACGTCGACAACCCCGATCTGCTGTTGTTGCTGCAGCATCCGCTGGACAACACCGACGTCGTCGTGGTCGAGCAGAACGACGCGGGCGGTTGGACCCTCGTGAGTTGGGCGGGCGAGGACGTCGACCAGGATCCGTCGCTCCCGGTGAAGCTGTTCGTGAACACGCGCGATCTGATCGTGGCTCCCCAGACGGCCACGTACAACATGCGCGAGCCGCTGCTGGCCCTTGACGGACCGGCCATCGTCGAGACAGCCGCCCAGGGCGTCAGCGATGTCGGCGCGGCAACCGTGACGTTCGCCCGCAACAC
>CAMFLL010000299.1 GCA_945957405.1 uncultured Mycolicibacterium sp.
CGCCAGGGGCGTCGACTCTCGCAACTCGACGAGGCGCAGCGCTACCGGACCTTCGATGATCTGCAGCTGGCGATGCCGTCGGTGTGGCAGTCGATGCAGCTTGATCTCGAGAACGAATCCGTGGTGGTGGTCCCCTCGATCAGTATCGAGCGCACCACGCCGGGCAGCGGAACCATCATGCAGGCCATGGAAGAACGCGCCCTGTTCCTGCTGCTGCTGCTCCGCCAGCCTCGGTTGCGGATGATCTACGTGACGTCACAACCGGTGTCCGAAGCCATCATCGAGTACTACCTCGGTCTACTACCCGGCGTCATCCCGAGCCAGGCCAGGGCCCGGCTGACGATGGTTCCGGTCGGGGATGCCTCCGCCGTTTCTTTGAGTGCGAAACTGCTTGCGCGGCCGCGGCTGCTGCGGGAGATCAGGTCGCTCATCCCGAATGCCGCCCTGAGTCATCTCATTCCGTACAACACCACCCCGCTGGAGCGGGATGTCGCCCTGAGCCTTGGCATCCCGATGTACGGCGCCGACCCCAGGCTTGCCGAACTCGGCAGCAAGACCGGCTGCCGCAGGATGTTCGACGAGCTCGGGGTGTGCTGCCCGGTCGGTGCGGAGGACTTGCACACCGTCGAGGACATCGTGACCGGTGTGCAGAGCATGCGTGCACGGCGGCCCGCATTGACTCAGGCCATTGTCAAGCTCAACGAGGGCGTGTCAGGGGCGGGCAACGCCCTTGTCGATCTCGCGGACCTGCCCGCGCCGGGTGCCGCCGATGAGCGGAGCGCCATCACCGAGCGACTGCACGTTCTGCAACCCGAGTCCGAGAAGCTGTCAGTCGCCGATTATCTGGCCGCGTTCGAAAAGCACGGCGGGATCGTCGAGGAACGCATCACCGGCGTCACGCTGACCAGCCCGAGTGTCCAGATGCGGGCATTGCCCGACGGCACCGTCGAGCTGTTGTCGACCCATGACCAACTCCTGGGCGGTGCCAGCGGTCAGAAGTACCTGGGTTGCGTGTTCCCCGCGAACACCGATTACGCCACGGCCATCGCCGAACCGGCAATGGTGATCGGCAGGCATCTGGCCGAGTTGGGCGCCCTCGGCCGGTTCGCCGTCGATTTCGTCGTCGTCCAGGATGAAGCGGGTTCGTGGACGCCGTACGCGATCGAACTCAACCTGCGTAAGGGCGGCACCACCCATCCGTTCCTGACGCTGCAGTTCCTCACCGACGGGACCTACGACGGTGCGCGAGGAGTCTTCCTCACCCCCGGCGGCACCGCCAAATACCTGGTCGCCACAGATCATCTCGAGGATGACAGGCTGATGGCGCTGACCGTCACCGACCTGTTCGACGCCGTCGTCCGCCACGGCATTCATTTCGATCATGCTCGGCGCACCGGTGTGGTGTTCCACATGATCAGCTGCCTCACGGAGTGTGGTCGCATCGGGATGACCGCGGTCGGCGACAGCCCCGACGATGCATGGCGGATCTACCAGGAGGCGCAGACCGTGCTGTTGGACGAGGCAGGGTTGGCGCTCGAGGAAGGGGCCGTCGTCGGTTGAGTCCGCTTCTCGGCGAAGAGCAGCCCGTCTGGTATGCCGCGTACGGGTCGAACATGAGCGCCGGGCGCCTGGGCTGCTACATCGCCGGCGGCCGCCCGCCCGGTGCGGGGCGCACCTACCGGGGCTGCCGCGACCAGACGCCGCCGGGACGGGCCGTCCCGGTCGGTCTCACCGGCGGCCTCACATTCGCCGGACGATCCTCGGTGTGGGGCGGGGGTATCGCGTTCTACGACCCCGATGCGGATGGCGAGCTGGCCGCCCGCGCCTATCAGATGACCTTCGGGCAACTCAAAGATGTTTTCGCACAAGAGATCCGCCGCCCGGTGGGCAGCGATCTCGGCCTGGTCGCGCAGGTTCCGCGGCGATGGACCGCACCGGTGCGCGTCTATGAAACTCTGCTCCACGTGGCCGACCGCGACGGCCTGCCGGTGTTCACCATCACGTCGCTGCAGGACCTCGAACCGGCAGCGCCGTCGGCCCCGTACCTGAACACCATGCTCGAGGGACTGCATCAGGCCTATGGCTGGACGCCGCGTGAACGCGCCGACTATCTGCTGCGGGCCCGCGGCGTCCGGCCGGCATGGAACGCTGCCGCCCTTGTCGAGTTGTGCACGGGTGGCCCAACCACCTCAGCTCACTGACGCGGCACGCTCGGCGCTGTGCGCGGCGATGGCCGCATTGAGCCGGCACGCGGCGCCCTCCATGTGCGTGCGCATGGCCTCGCCTGCCGCATCGACGTTGCGCGCCTCGATGGCATCGTAGATCGGGACATGCTCCAGGTAGGACGGCTCCCGCGACGCCGCCGCGTCGACAACGTTGCGGATCCACACGTTCAGCAGCGACGCGATGCTGGTCAGCATGTTCGACAGCACGGTGTTGCCGGTGGCACCCGCGATGCTGAGGTGAAAGGCGACGTCGGCATCGACGAACGTCGAATTGTCACCGGCGTCGCGCATCCCGTGCAGGTGCGTGCGGATGGCGGCCAGGTCGGTGTCGGACCGCCGCTCGGCGGCCAATCGCGCGGTGATCGGTTCGATGTACTGCCGGGTTTCGACGAGATCGCTCGTGCGCTGCTCGCCGACCAGCAACCCCCACTCGACCACCCTCGGCAGCAGGCTCGAGTCGGGCGACCGCACATAGGTACCGTCGCCCTGGCGAACCTCCAGTAACCCCAGGAGGCCCAGCGATTTGAGCGCCTCCCGCACCACGAAGCGGCCGACGCCGAACTGCTCGGCGAGCTGTCGTTCTGACGGCATCCGGGTGCCGGGTGTTATCTGGCCCGAGAACACGGCATCCAGCAGCGCCTTGGCTACCTCGGACGACAACGGCTCACGCGGCGCCTGCTCGATTCGGGTAAATTGGTCGCCCACCCAACCACTGTAGCTCAGGCAAGACCTCCACCCAGCCGGACGGGCCGGGCGAACGTGTTCGTGTGACTGCCCGGCACCACGACCTCCTTGGCGATCTCCTGCCAGCGCGCGTAATGCGGCGCGCCGCGATGCCCGACCTGGAAGGCCTCCTCATCGACGTAGATCTCGTAGAGGTGGAAGCGGGTGGGCGTCTCGGCATCCTGATGCACGTCGAACGCCAGGCAGCCCGGTTCGTCACGTAACGACGCGGCGGCGTTGACAGTCATGGCGTCGACGAATTGGTCGACCTTGTCGGGGTGCACGTCGAGCGTGACGAACAGTGTGTACACCGATCACTCCTGGGTCAGTCGGGACACGCCGGCCTGGTCGGCAAGGGCGTTGAGTTCGGCGATGGTGGCCGCCGGCAGGGCGACAGCGCCCTGGGCACGTCCCAGCGCGCGGTTCTCCATCTCGCCGGGCACCACGATCTCGGCTCCCGGCGCGGTTGGACCGGCTTTGATGGTGGTGATCAACGTGTCCATCCGCTCCTCGAATTCGGCGCGCGGCATGATCGCGTCGATGTTGATGGCCATCACGAGATGCCCACAGCCACTTCGCTTGTCCGGGACGTACGGGCCGACGATATCGGTGGCGAACGAACTGCCGGTGAGCACACCGGACAGCACATCCATCATGAACGAGATCGCATAACCCTTGTGGCCCGCCATGGGCAGGATCACACCGTCGAGCGCGGCCTGCGGATCGGTGGTGGGGAAACCGGATGCGTCGATCGCCCACCCCTCGGGCAGCCGCTGCCCGCGTTCCTTTGCGGCATAGATCTTTCCGCGCGCCACACCGGTGTTGGCGATATCGAGCACCACGGTACCGTGGCCACCGCTGGGCACCGCGATGGACCACGGGTTGGCGCCGACCATCTTGGTGGTGCCACCCCACGGTGCCATCGCCGGGCTGCCGTTGGTCGTCAGGATTCCCACGCATCCACGTTCGGCCAGCGCCCGGGTCCAGTACGCCGCCGTCCCGAAGTGGTTGCTGTTGCGCACCGCGACGACGCCGACACCGAACTTCTGCGCGGACCGGGCCGCGATGTCGATCGCGTGATCGGTGACCACCTGGCCGATCCCGTCGCGCCCGTCGAGCACTGTCACTGCCGCAAATGTGCTCACCGTCTGCGGTTCGGTGACCGCCGCCATGGCGCCGTCCCGAACCCGGGCGACATACCAGGGCAGCCGCAGCATGCCGTGCGAGGGATGGCCCCACATATCCGAGGTCACCAGCGATTCGGCCACCAGCTGGGCATCCCCACGGGGGACGCCGTGGGCACCCAGAATCGCTGTGCCGCAATCCATCACCGCAGTGGCGTCGAATATCTGCTGATCGAGTGTCGTGTTCATCGGTGGAACTCCTTCAGTCGTCGGGCGTCACGGTCAGAGACAGGTGCCACGGCCTGCCCGCGCAGCAGTAGATACAGCTTGGCCGTCTCTTCGATTTCTTCGAGCGCATCGGCCGCGGACGCCAGGTCGCGGCCCGCGACCACCGGACCATGGTTGGCGAGCAGCAGCGCATGATGCCGGGCCGCGGCACGCTCAGCGGTGGCACCGAGGCTCTGGTCCCCTGGTGCGTGGTAGGGCAGCAACGGTAGTGCGCCGACCCGCATCGCGTAGTAGGCGGTCAGCGTGGGTAATACATTGTCGTAGTCGACATCCCGAAGACAGGATACCGCCACGGAATGTGTGCTGTGGGTGTGTACCACCGCACCCGAATCCGGCCGGGCCCGGTAGATGGCCAGATGCAGAAACGCCTCCTTGGTCGGTGGCGGCCCATCCAGGTGTCAGCCGTCGACACCGACTCTGGACAACGTTTCGGCGTCCAGTTTGTCGAGGGCGACGCCGGTGGGTGTCATCAGGACTGTGTCGTCGGCGTCCCGGACGCTCAGGTTTCCGGTGCGGCCGAACGTGAGTCCGCGACGGAAGAACGATTTGCCCAGATCGACGATGTCATCGGCGAAAGTCATGCCAGCACCTCGGTTGTGGCAGCCCGCACCAGCAGATCGTCGGTGCCGAAATTGCCCGACTTCAACAGCAACGACACACCATGGTCGGGCGTGCTACACCAGGGCACACCACGGTCGGCCTCGGCATCGACGATGACCGAACGGATGCCGAGGGCGTCGACCACCGCTCCCGAGGTCTCCCCGCCGGCCACGACGATACGGCGCGCACCGGCGGATACCGCGGCCTTGGCCAGGGCGCCGATCGTGGTCTCCAATTGATCGGCGACCACCGGATCGGCCGGACCACGATCGTCGGCGGGTGCCGACGAGTAGATCAGCACTGGATTATCACCGAGGTTGTCGGACAACCAGTCCCGGGCCGCGGCCAGAAGATCCGCCGGTTCGGCGACGGTCCTGGGGTCGAGCCGGTATGACGCGAAGCGCTCGCGGGCCATGCCGACCTGAGCGAGCGTGGTCTTCGAGCAGCTGCCGGCGAAGACGACAGTGGGTGCGTCCGGTGCCTTCACCGGAACGGGATCGGCATGGCCATGGCGATGCTCGACCGTGACACGACCCAGCGCGCCTGCCAGGCCCGCGCCACCGGTCACCACCGCCGCACCGTGCACCGCGCGCGCGATGACGTCCAGATCCTGGTCATCGAGGGCGTCGACGACCACGTGGCGGACTCCGTCGGTGACGGCGTTCGCCAGGGCCACCCGCACTGCTCCGGCGCCCTCCCGAATCTGCTGCCAGGGCACCAAACCGACCGGGTGCGGGCTCTGGGCGGCCATCAACCGGACCACATCGGAATCGGTCATGGGCGTCAGTGGGTGGTGCCGCATGGAAGATTCCGACAGCAACCGGTCCGCGACGAACAGGTGTCCCTGATACACCGTGCGTCCGTGCTCGGGCGTGGCCGGGCAGATGACGGCACCGGCGACGCCGGCGACGTCCAACAGGGCGTCGGTGACTGGGCCGATGTTCCCCGCGGACGTGGAATCGAATGTCGAGCAGTACTTGAAGTAGACGGTCGTGACGCCGACACCGGCGACGAGCCACTGCCGGGCGGCCAGCGACATCTTCACCGCGGACTCGGCGTCGAGGGCTCGCGTCTTGAGCGCCACCACCACGGCGTCGCAGTCACCGACCACCGCATCGTCAGCCGGCGGACCGAACAGCAGCACCGTTCGCAGGCCCTGGCGTCGCAACGCCGCCGCGACGTCGGTGCCGCCCGTGTAATCATCGGCGATACAACCGATCTGGACACTGGTCATCGTTGCGCCAGTCGATGAGCGATGGCACGGGCCGCGTAGCGAGGCGGACTGACCACCGGAAGTCCGGTCTTGGCCGCCAGCTCATCGGTGACGGGACTCAGGGAGTACTGCGCCAGGCACAGCATGTCGAACCCACCCCCGGCGGCGTCCACCGTGGCGCTCAGTTCGTCGAGCAGTCGCATGTGGTCGCCGGCAGATACCGCCGCCGACGCCCCGGCGCAATATGCCGGCACCACCTCGACTGTGTCCCCCAGGACTTGCCGCAGTCGTGCGGTGCTGTCGGCCGTGGCGGCCCGCAGCGAGGCGAGCACCGCGATCCGCCGCGGGGCCTGCCGCCCGATCTCGGCCATCATGTCCGCATCTGAACTGAAAACTGGCACAGTGAATAGCTTTTCGGCGACCGCCGTCGTGTCTCCGTACATCGAACACACGATCAGCACCGCGTCCGCACCACCGGTGACAGCGTGCCGGACGAGATCGAGCATCCGGTGCCGCAGCACCGGCGTCATCTCGCCGGCGGCATCGGCGTCGGGACCGAGGCAGTCGTCGACCAGATTCCACACCCGCGCACCCGGCACCTGCTCGCCGAGCGCGTCAGCAGTCGGCTCGATGGACGCCGGCGTGGTGTGGACGACAGCGATCAGGGGTTGTGGCACCACCATGTCAACCCGCGGCGATGGTGTTCGCGACAGCGGCCCCGAACTCCTTGGTTCCGGTGTCGCCGCCCATGTCGGGGGTCATGATGCCCGACTTGACGGTGGTCTCGACGCCGCCCTCGACCAGTTCGGCGGCCTTGAGCAGGGTGGCGTCGTTACGGCGGGCGCCCAACCACTGCAGCAGCATTCCGGACGACAGGATCATCGCGATCGGGTTGGCGATGTTGCGGCCCGCGATGTCGGGTGCCGACCCGTGCGCGGCCTGTGCCATCGCCTGGTCCAGCGACGCATTGATCGAAGGAGCGATTCCCAGCGAGCCGGCGAGCTCTCCGGCCAGATCGGACAGGATGTCACCGAACATGTTCTCGGTGACGATGACGTCGAACTTGTTGGCCCGGCGCACCAGATGCACTGTCATGGCATCGATGTGGTAATCATCGACCTCGACGTCGGGGTAGTCGGCCGCGATCTCACGGCACACGTCGCGGAACAGACCGGTGGTCAGGCGCAGCACGTTGGCCTTGTGCACGATGGTCAGCTTGTGCCTGCGGGCCTGTGCCAGGTCGAAGGCCACCTTCGCGATCTTCTCGACGGCGGCCCGGGTGATGATGCCCATCGCGATGGCCGTGTTCTCGTCCGGCATGTACTCACCGGTGCCCGCGAAGGTGTTGCGGTCGGCGTAGAACCCTTGCGTGTTCTCCCGCACGATCACCAGATCGGTGCCCGGTACCACGGCCTTGGCGCCCTCGAACGACTTGGCCGGCCTGATGTTGGCGAACAGCCCGAAGTGCTTGCGAATGGTGCCGCTGGGATTGAGCTGTGATTTGAACGGCTCAGGGTAGGCCGCACTGTCATGCGGTCCCAACAGCCAGGCATCCATTCCGGCGAGGGCGTCGAGGGTTTCGGTGGGGATGTGGCTGCCGTGGGTGTCGATGGCGGACCGGCCCAGCGGCAGCGTCACCCAGTCGGCGCTGGGGGCGCCGGCGGCGGCCAGGGCGGCCTCGATCACCTCGACGGAGGCGGGCACGATCTCGGGTCCGATCCCGTCGCCCTCCAGCAGGCCCAGTCGCAATGTGCTTTCGGTCATTGTCCTATTCGTCCTTTCGTGCGATGTGCGGTCGGTCGCTCACGCGACGGCGGTGCCGTGTTCCTCGTCGATGCGGGTGGTGACACCCGTTGCCACGATGGTCCGGTTGGCGTCGATCGAGGCGTAGGTCCAGAAGATGTGCAGTTCCTCGGTGTCCGAGGCATTTTGGAAGAAGTGCGGGATCCCGGCGGGGATGAACGAGGTGTCGCCGAGTCCCACTTGGTGCTGCCCACCGTCGATATGGGCGATGGCCGAACCGCGGACGATCAGTACCGACTCGTCGCAGTTGTGGAAATGTTCGGGAATCGCGGCACCCGGTGGGAACGCGGTGATGCCGTTGAGGAAATCCTTGGCGCCGACCTGCCGTGAAACCATCGGCAGGGTGCGCGCACCGCCGGCCCGCTGGCGCGGGGTGATCTCGGAAGGCCGCAGGATTGCCGCGGTGCGGCCGTCGCGCAGTTCGGCACTGCGTGCGGTCACGGGTGTCTCGGTCATGGAGTGAGTTCCTTTACTCGGATAGGGGTGCGGTGGTCTGGGGCTCATCGAGCACCCACCAGCTGCGGATATTCACGAACTCCCGGATACCCGGTCCGGCGAGTTCGCGACCATACCCGCTGCGCTTGGTGCCGCCGAACGGCATCCGCACATCGGATGCGACCGTCGCGTTGATGAAACACGCGCCCGATGTGATGCGCCTGCCGACCGCAATTGCGGCGTCGACGTCTTGGCTCCAGACGCTGGCGCCGAGCCCGAACGGCGTGGCATTGGCCACGGCGACCGCCTCGTCGGCGTCCGCAACGGTGATGATCGTGGCCACCGGCCCGAACACCTCCTGCTCGTACACCGACATCCCCGCTGTCACGTCGCCGAGAACCGTTGGCGGATAGAAGAAACCTCCTGCGGCATCATCCGGTTGGGCACCGTGCAGCAGGGTGGCACCGGCATCGACGGCGGCACGGACCTGGGCGGCGACACCGTCCCGCAGGTCCCGGCGGGCCATCGGTCCGATGTCGGTGCCGGGCGCTTCGGGATCGCCGACCGTCAGTGCGGCGGCGTGCTCGACGACCAGCCGGCTGAACTCATCGACCACCGCCTGCTCGACGATGAAACGCTTCGGCGAGAGGCAGCTCTGTCCGGCGTTGAGGAAGCGCCCCTTGACGGCCAGCGCCGCGACCCTCGGGAGGTCGGCGTCGGCCAGCACGACGAACGGGTCCGATCCGCCCAGTTCGAGCACCGACTTCTTGATCTCACGCCCGGCCACGGAACCCACGGCGCTGCCGGCGCGCTCGCTGCCCGTGATCTGTCTCTTATACACATCTCCGAGCCCACGAGACTAAGGCGAATCT
>CAMFLL010000300.1 GCA_945957405.1 uncultured Mycolicibacterium sp.
CAACACCTTCGTCGGAACCGCACTGTACGGCGCCATCCCACCGTGGCGGGCGACGCCCACCGCGGTGCGGAACAGTTCGGTGCACAGGTTGAACTGGCCGGCCCGGCAGAACCCGCAGAGCCCGCACCAATCACCGTTCGGGTTCACGCACACCCGGTCGCCGACGGCGAAATGGGCTACATCCCTGCCGATTTCCTCGATCACACCGGCGAACTCATGACCCAGCGCCACCCCGGCGGCGAAACCCTGCTGTTGGGCATGCAGGTCGCTACCGCAGATACCGCAGTAGTCCACCCGCACCACCACGTCACCGGGCGCCGGGGAAGGTTCGGGGATGTCGCCCAGATGTTCCTTACCGTCACTGCCGAGAAGCACGGCTTTCATCAATTGTTCTCCGGTAATCCGCTCGGCCACGATTCAGCGTGTACCGATGCTGTCGCGGCGAGCACTTCGGCCAGCAGGTCCTCGTCGATCGGTTCGCTGACTGCGCGCACCGCGGCGGCGAGGTGGTGGGACTTGGTGGTACCGATGACGGTGGTGGCACATCCACAGCGCTGGATCGCGAACTGGTTGGCCAGGAACGCGATATCGGCTCCTCGGCGGTCGCAGATCTCGCGTGCCCGGCGCGCGGCTTCGAGCATTTCGGCGCTGGCCCCGACGTCGGCCTTCAGGCCTGCCGGCGTCAGCAGGCCGAGCGCCACCGCCGCAGCATTGATGACGGCGGTCCCGTGCTCGTTGGCGGTGGGCAGCAGTCCGTCGACGAGTTCGGTGTTCAGCAGCGTGAAGTGGGCGTAGTTGAGCACCACGTCCAAGTCGGTCTCGCTGATCGCACGCCGAAGTGTGTGCAGCGGATACCCCGTCATTCCGATGAACCGGCACTTGCCCTGGTCGCGCAGCCGCACCAGTTCGGCGTAGGCATCGGTGAGAATGCTCTCCAGCGGCACGAATTCGATGTCGTGCAGTTGCAGGATGTCGACGTGGTCGCGCTGAAGCAACTCCAGGCTGCGGTGCAGCCCATCGCGGATCCGCTTCGGTGAGAAGTCGAACTGGTCGAAACCGTACCGGCCGGCCTTGGTGCCCACGATGGCCTGCTGCGAGGTGCCCTTGAGGGCGCGCCCCAACCGCTCCTCCGCCAGGCCGCCACCGTAGTACGGCGAGGAGTCGAAGAAGTTGATCCCCGCATCCAGAGCATCATGCACGGCACCGATGGCTGTCTCGCTGTCGGCGGCACCGAACATGTCGCCGAGGGGCGCGGTGCCGAACGACACCGCGGACACCTCGAGCCCGGTCTTGCCCAGGGGCGCGTACTCCACACTCAGCTCCTTGTGTCAGAGGACTTTGACTGCGGCGCCGCCGGCTTGCGCGGACTCTGTCACCGCGGCAACGACGCGCAGACCGTGCAGGCCTGCCGCGAATCCGGGCAGCGGACCCAGGTCACCGATGCCGGCGATCTGATCCAGGAACGCGCGGGTCTGGTAGGCGAACAGATCCGCGACACCGTGACCGACACCGCCCGCATCCATCGGCAGGCCACCGCGGATGTAGGGATGCTCGGGGCCGATCAACACCCGGCGCGCACCACCGAGATCGGTGCGCACATCGTCGGCTGACAGATGGAATTCACTGGCACGGTGCAGATCCCACGATGCTGCGCCCTTCGAGGCGAACAGTTCGAACGCCAGACCGTCGGGCAGGTTGTGGGCGACCCGCGACGCCGAGAACGTCCCGACGGCGCCATTTCCGAAGGTGGCGGTGAAGGTGGCCACGTCCTCATTCTCGACCGGTGCGACGTCGTCGCTCACCGCGGCCTTGGTGTGGCCGTAGGTGACACCGATCGGCACAGGCCGTTCCTTGATCACCGTCGCGAATGCTGCGCCGCTGACCTCACTGATCGGCCCGCAGACGAACTCACTCAGATCGATGAGGTGGCTGCCCACATCGGCGAGCGCGCCAGTACCCGGTCCGCCCTTGTAGCGCCAGGTGATCGGCGACGTCGGGTCCAGCGCGTAGTCGCACCAGTAATGGCCGTTGAAGTGGACCAGTTCGCCGATGGTGCCCGCCGCGAGCTCGCGCCGGATCTGCTCGACGGCCGGCGACCGGCGGTAGGTGTAGCCGACCGCGGTGACCCGGTCGGACTCCTCAGCCGCGGCCACCATCGCCTCGGCATCGGCCAGCGATCCGGCCAACGGCTTCTCGCAGAGCACATGCTTGCCGGCGGCCAGCAGGCCCTCGACGATCTCGCGGTGCAGGTGGTTGGCCACCACGACGCTGACGGCATCGATGTCCGGCGCGTCGGCGATGGCGCGCCAGTCGTACTCGGCACGTTCGTAGCCGTAGCGGCGGGCAGTGTCGTCGGCAACGGCCTGGTTGGTGTCGGCGATCGCGACGAGCCGCACATCCGGCCGGTCGGTGCCGAACAAGGTGGTGGCGGTGCGGTAGCCGGCCGCGTGGGCCCGGCCTGCCATGCCGCCACCGATCACGGCGACTCCGAGGGAGTTGGTCATCAGCGGATACCTTCCTGAGCGTAGGACGCGATCTGGTCGATGTTGGATTTGTCGATGAACGAGGGCCCGGTCAGAATCGGCTGACCGCCGCCCAAGATGCTCTTGTTGTTGAGGTAGTTGGCCAGGGTGTCGACGGCCTGGTAGCCCTGCAGCCACGGCTGCTGATCGACGGCGAACATCACGTCGCCGTCTTTGATGGCGTTCATCAGTTCAGGATTGGTGTCGAAGGTGGCCACGGTGATGGGGCGGCCCGTGGCCTTTGCGACCGGCAGCGCGGTCATGGCGTAGCTGGCATTGAGAGTGATCAGGGCGTCGATCGCGGGGTCTTCGGCGAGCTTGGCCTCGATGGTGGAGCGGGCAGCGGCCATGTCGAAACCGGTCAGGTAGATGCGTTCGGTGGGGCCGCCGAAGCCGGCCTCGACACCATTGCAGCGCTTGTCCAGGGCGGGGACGCCCTGTTCGTGCACGACGCACAGCACCTTCTTGACGCCCTGCTCCTTGAGCCGTTGACCCGCGGCGGTGCCCGCGATGACTTCATCCTGGCCGATGTACATCAACGCCCCGGCCCGCTTCCAGTCGTCATAACCGGAGTTGAACGCGACAATCGGAATGCCCGCCGCGACAGCCTTTTTGGACACCTCGAGCAATGCCTCGGGGTTGGCGAGGTCCAGGGCGATCGCATCGACCTTGGTGTCGATGGCGTTCTGCACCAGGGTGGCCTGCTTGTCGGGCTGCGGGTCCGAGGAGTAGCGCAGGTCGACGTTGTTGGTGTCCGCGCCCTGCGCGGCGCCCTTACGCAGGATGTCGACGAAGGCGTCGCTGGGGTCCCAATGCCCGATCATGGCGACCGTGTGGCGGGGCAGGTTCACGTTGACGGTGCCTCCGTCGCCTGAAGCGCCTTGGCTCTCCGGCTTTCCGCCCGTGCTGCTGCAGCCCACCAGGGCCAGCGCGAATGCGACGGCGAACACCACCGTCCGCGCCGCATAGCTCAGTGTTCGTCTCACGATCCCTGCCTTCGTCGGATGTTATCGACCGGTCTATTTGACCGGTCTAATTCGACTACTATGAGGGTCGTCACAGCCCGCTGTCAAGGCCCCGGTTCGGCATCCTCCAATCGGGGGACAGAGGTTTCATCCGCCGGCGGGGCCGGTTGGTCGACATACAACGCTCTTGTGGTGAGGCATTCTTTATTCATCGCCGGAACACACCGGCCGAGAAACACCAAAAGCCCACTCACACAGGAGAACTCACATGAACGTCTTGACTCGCCGCATCGCTGCCGCCGCCGCCCTCGCCGCCGCCCCCGCCCTGATCGCCCTCGGTGCCGCCACCGCCAGCCAGGCCCAGACCTCGGTCACCAACACCGGCCCGTCGGTATCCAGCCACCAGGCCTTCCCGCACCAGGACAACTTCCCCCAGCCCGGCACCGCCATCCATCACCACCACCAGAACCACCGCTGATCTTTGCGCCGAACGTGCAGGTGTTCACCGGTCCACTCGGCCGATGTGTACAACACCTGCACGCTCGGCGCAGAAAACTCAGAGTCCCGGAGGTGCCGTGGTGGTCCTGATCACCAGCTTGGGCTGCAGCACCGAGGACACCGGTTCGCTCCGTTCCCCGTCCAGGCGTGCAACCACCGCCTCGATGGCCCGGTCGGCTTGCTCGCGGGGCTGCTGACTGACGGTCGTGAGGTCAATGTGCCCCAGCCGTGCCAGTGCGCTGTCGTCGTATCCCGCCACCGACACGTCATCGGGAACCGTGATCCCTCGGCGCCGCAGCGTGTCGATGACTCCGACGGCTACCCGGTCGTTGGCACAGACCACCGCGGTCGGCAGGCCCTCGGCGATCAGCATCGACGCCGCTGCCATGCCCGACGCCTCCGTGAAATCGCCGTCGAGCACCCGTGCATCGGCGTCAAGCCCATGCTTACGCATCGCCCTCAGGTACCCGGTTCGCCGGTCGGCGGCGATCACACCGCGACCCGCCGCCACGTGCACGATGCGACGATGGCCCAGCCCGACGAGGTAGTCGACCAGTGAGCCGATCCCCCGGGCGTCGGCGGTGCGCACGACGTCCAGCGATTCGGCGGCCACTCGCCGGCCGATGACCACGGTCGGAAGCTGCTCACCGAGCGCGGCCAGCGTCTCAGTGGGCAGCTCGGGGCCGATCAGCAGCAGACCCTCTGAGCGGAAATCCTGCAGGGTCTCGATGACCTTGGCTTCTCCGTGGGTAGGGGTGACCGCACCGAGCACCACCTCGTAACCGGCCTTGTCGGCGGCTGCCACGATGTGCTCCACGATCTCGGCGTGGAAGCTGTTGCGGATGTCGGTGGTCACGCCGATGAGGTGGGTGCGGCGCGCCGTCATCAACGCGGCGGTGCGGTTGACGCGGTAGCCCAGCTCATCGGCCGCTGCCAGCACACGTTGTCTGGTCTCCTCGCTGGGCCCGGGGGCCTTACGGAACACCAAGGAAACCAGCGCTTTTGACACGCCGACTCGATCGGCGATGTCTTGCATCGTCGGTCTGGCCTGGCGGTCCGGCACGCTGTCACCCCCATGTGTTTGCTAACGTTCCACGATGATGCCGTCTAGGTACTAGACCGGTCAAGCCGCAAAGGATGCAGCATGGTCACCGTCAACCAGCCGACTCTCGCCGTATCCGGGTCCGCCGAACGGTTTCCCGTTCGGCGCGTCTACTGCGTCGGCCGCAACTATGCCGACCACGCCCGCGAGATGGGCCACGACCCCGACCGTGAGCCGCCGTTCTACTTCACCAAACCCGCCGATGCCGTCTTCACCGTCGACGAGGGCTACCTCGGCGGTACGCCGAACGTCGTCCCCTATCCACCGCAGACCAGCAATCTGCATCACGAGATCGAGCTCGTCGTCGCGATCGGATCGGGCGGCACCGATATCGCGCCTGCGGCTGCGCTGCACCATGTTTGGGGTTATGCCGTGGGTGTCGACCTGACCCGCCGCGACCTGCAGGATGCCGCCAAGGCGAGCCGACGGCCGTGGGATCTGTCCAAGGGATTCGACGCATCGGGCCCGCTGTCGCCGCTGGTACCGGCCGCCGGTGTGCAGCCCGACCGCGGCCGGATCTGGATCAATGTGGACGGCGAACTACGGCAGGAAGGTGACCTGGCCGATCAGATCTGGCCGGTTGCCGACGTGATCGCCCACCTGTCGGCCTCGGTGGCGCTGGGTCCGGGTGACCTGATCATGACCGGCACACCTGCGGGCGTCGGGGCCATTGCCCGGGGTCAGACCGTCGACGGCGGAATCGACGGCATCGGCGAACTCCACTTCACCGTGGCCTGAGCTATCCGCGCACCACCTCGCGGTGGCCGCCGTCGAGACGGCGCGTCCACCCGCGACCGTCTAGATACTCCAACAAGGGAATCGCCACCCGACGGGTGGTGTCCAGCGTCTGACGCGCCTCACTGGTGGTGAAGGGCTGATCGAGGCGGGCCAGGGCACGCATCGCGAGCGCAGGCGCTGTCGGCAGCAACACCACGCCGTCGCGCAGTCTCAGCACCCTGCCCGCGCGTTCGGCGGCGGCCAGTTCACGGGCGCCGAGCCGCAACTCGCCGAGATCGTGCGCCTCGGGAGCGCGGAAAGGTGCTGCAGCAAGCCGCTTTTCGAGTTCAGCGACCGATGCTTCGGCGGCACCGAGAGCGGCGCCCGTGCCGGGCAACCGGATCTGGCCGCCGACCCGCTCGAACCCGGTGCCGGCGATCACGATGTCGAGCAGCGAGTCGTCAGGCAGTGCGAGCAGGTCACGCGCGGCGCCGCGGGACAGTCCGGCAGCCAACGGATCTCGCTCGTGATGGGCCTGCAGTGCGGTGCGCAGCCTGGCCCGCCACGTCGCCAGGGTCTGGTCGTGAACCCACCATTCGCCGTGCACCAGGATCCCGTCCGGGGCCGCTGTGTCGTCGGCGATCAGCCCGAGTCGCTGCAGATGTTGCCGCTCGACGGCGCCCCGGCGGGTCAGCTCGATCATCACGTCGCCGCCGGCATCCATGGTGCCGAGCACCACCGCGCGCCGGGCGCCGTCACCGCGGCGGCGCAACGACGGCGGATCCCCGTCGAGGATGACAGCACCGCCGATCACCTGGGCACCGGGATTCCGCAGCACCAGCCGGTCTCCGCGCACCAGCGGTAACGCGCGGTCGAGGGTCAGTCGAGCGTGGTCGGCGTCGAACTCCCGCAGCCGGCCCGGGACCGCGGCGGTGCCGACGTGGACGACGAGGTGCCGCGGCACGCCGTCGAGCGGTTCACCCGAGACACGGCGGATGTCCAGTTCCCGGGTGCTCGGCCACGCGCCGGGGGTGACCAGCGCGTCGCCGCGGTGGACATCGGTGGTCGAGGTGCCGCGCAGGTTCAGCGCCACGCGCGTGACGGGCTCGAGCGCCGAACGGGTCTCACCGCGGCTCTGCAGACCGCGCACGGTGACGGGCCCGGTGCGGTCAGCATTGTGCAACTCCAGCGTGTCACCGCGGGAAAGTGTTCCCGCAGTGAGGGTTCCGGTGACAACGGTGCCCGCCCCGGTGATCGTGAACGAGCGGTCGACCCACAGCCGGACGCGGGCATGCCGCGGCGGCGCAGGCAGGTCCGCGAGGACATCGTCGAGGGCGCCACGCAGGTCGGTCAGGCCCGTTCCCGCGACGGCGGAGACGACGACCGCCGGTGCCGAAGCCAGCCCCGTCCCGGCGAGTTCGGCACGCGCCTGCGCCAACACGGTGTCGACGCGATCCGGCGCGCGATCGGCCTTGGTGATCACCAGGACGCCGCGGTCGATCCCCAGCCCGGCGATGGCGTCACGGTGGTCACCGGACTGCACCTGCCAGCCTTCGTTGGCGGCCACCACGAAGCAGACAACGGGCGCAGGCCCAAGGCCCGCCAGCGTGTTCCCGAGGAACCGTTGATGGCCCGGTACATCGACGAAGGACACCTGCCGTCCTGACGGCAGTGAGGTCCAGGCGAACCCGAGGTCGATGGTCAGCCCGCGCCTGCGCTCCTCCTCCCACCGGTCGGGTTCCATCCCGGTCAACGCGCGGATGAGGGTGCTCTTGCCGTGGTCGACGTGACCAGCGGTGGCCACGACGAACGCGTTCAGCGGACCTCACCGGTCAACGCGGCCAGCGCCGCTGCGACGGCGGCCAGCAGTCGGTCGTCGTCTGCGTCGGGAATGCACCGCAGGTCGAGCAGGCAGGCGCCATCATGCACCCGGGGCAGCACCGCCGGGTCACCGGCGCGCAGATGCGCCGCGGCCGCCTCGGGAAGCCGCACCGCCCAGCCGGGCAGCGGCACTCCCGGCGCTCCTCCACCCCCGACCCGCCCGTCATGGGCGACGACGACGGCACCGACCGCGGCGGCCAGCCGGTCGGCGCGCTCACGCAACCCGTCCGGATCGGCGTGCAGCGCCAGCGCCACCGGAGCCGCGCCGGACACGACGGTGGCTTCGAGTGCGGCCAGGGTGAGCTTGTCGGCGCGGACGGCCCGGGCCAGCGGATGACGCGCCATCCGCGCCACCACGTCGGCCCGGCCCAACACGATGCCGGCCTGGGGTCCGCCGAGCAATTTGTCGCCGCTGGCGGTGACGAGATCGGCGCCCTCGCTCAGCGCGGTCATGGCATCGGGCTCGTCGGGCAGCGCAGCATCGGGTGCCAACAGACCACTACCGAGGTCGTTGATGAGTGGAATCTGATGCGCTGCAGTCAATTCCCGAAGCTCCGGAAGACCAACCGCCGTGGTGAAACCGGTGACGCGGAAGTTGCTCGGATGAACCTTCAGCACGCAACCGGTGTCGGGCCCGATGGCGTCGGCGTAGTCCCGTAGGTGCGTGCGGTTGGTGGTACCCACCTCGCGCAGCCGTGCCCCGGTCGATGCGATCAGATCAGGCAGCCGGAACCCGGCTCCGATCTCGATCAGCTCACCCCGGCTGATGACGACCTCGCGGCCGGCGGCCAGCGCTGTGGTGGCCAGCACCAGCGCGGCGGCGCCGTTGTTGACGATCAGCGCGTCCTCGGCCGCCGGGCACACCGTCAGCAGGGCCCGACGTGCCGCGACACCACGTTTGGACCGGGCTCCGGTGGCAAGGTCGAGTTCCACGTCGACGTACCCGCTGGCCGCAATCAGCGCATCACGCGCTGCCCGGGCGAGCGGAGCGCGGCCGAGGTTGGTGTGCACGACGACGCCGGTGGCGTTCAGTACGGGCCGGAGGCTGGTCGCGGCGCGTGTGCTGACCGCGGCGACGACGGCGTCGGCGACCTCGGCGGGGGCGATCTCCCCGCGCCGCGCGCGCTCCTGGGCATCACGCAGGATCTCCCGAACCACGTGTTCACCCAACCGGTTCCGCGCATCGACCACCGCGGGCAGAGTCAGCAGCTGATCGGTGCGCGGTATCAGCCGGCGCGGATCGACCTGGGTCACGTCCCTCCTCGTGCGGAGACTGGCGGAGGCGGACGGGAATCGAACCCGCCAGACCGAGCTACTCGATCTCACCGGTTTTGAAGACCGGGGGGACCACCAGGAACCCTGACGCCTCCGCTGTAAAACTAGCGCGGCGACGATGCGGACCGAGGAACGAGGTCCGTTGAGGAGCGCGCCATCGGTCTAGCGCGGCGACGATGCGGACCGAGGAACGAGGTCCGTTGAGGAGCGCGCCATCGGTCTAGCGCGGCGACGATGCGGACCGAGGAACGAGGTCCGTTGAGGAGCGCGCCATC
>CAMFLL010000301.1 GCA_945957405.1 uncultured Mycolicibacterium sp.
CGTCGGCAGATGATGAGGCGCAGCAGGAGAACGCCGACGCCGAAGATCCGGCGAAGGCCGAGACACCTGCGCCTGCGACGCCGGCCCAGGCTGAAGAGCCGACCCGGGGACGCTTGAGTCGACTGTTCCGTCGCCGGGGCTGACCGGCGACCGGCGGCAGTACGTCCGGCCGCCGCTGGGCGGTAGTGGCGCCCGCCGGTGTTCATTGAGAACTCACGCAGAAGAAGTGCGAGTAGAGCTCTGCGTGAGGTCTCAATCAATGCGCTGAGCGGGCCGGGGAGGCGTGGGCCGGCTGTTGCGTCGCCGGGGCTGACCGGCGACCGGCGGCAGCACGTCCGGCCCCCGCTGGGCGGTAATGGCCCCCACCGGTGTTCATTGAGAACTCACGCAGAAGAAGTGCGAGTAGAGCTCTGCGTGGGGTCTGAATCGATGCGCTGAGCCGGCCCGCGGGAAGCGTCCGCGCCGCGCACCGCGGGCGCCACACGATCTGGCATCCTGGAGCGATGACGGATCCGCAATCCGGCTACACACCCGGTGACGGCACGCCGCCGCCGCAGCAGCCGTATTACCCACCGCCTCCGAACTACCCGCCACCGCCCCCGCAGGGTGCGGCGTACCCACCGCCCATGCCCGAGCAGTACCCCATGGCCGAGGAGTATCCCGAGGCCGGCCACTACGGCGCGCCGGGCCCGTACTCTGCGCCGGGCCACTATCCGCCGCCACCGCCGCCGGGTGCGTACTACGACCCGATGGCTCCGTACGGTCGTGACCCGCTCACGGGCGAACCGCTGTCGGACAAGTCGAAGGTCATCGCCGGCCTGCTGCAGCTCATCGGATTGTTCGGACTGCTGGGCTTCGGCAGGATCTACATCGGCCAGACGGGCCTCGGCATTGCGCAACTGGTCATCGGCATCGTCATCACGATCGTGACGTGTGGGTTCGGATTCGTCGTGCCGTTCGTGTGGGCGATCATCGACGCCATCATCATGTTCACCGGGAACGTCCGCGACGTGCAGGGTCGCCCGCTGCGCGATGGCACATAACGGCACGTCGCAGCGTAGAACCCGGCTCTACACCACGCTGGGTACCGGCGTCGTGCTCGGCGCGGCGCTCACCTACATCGGTCTCGCGGACCCACACCGGCCGGGATCGCTGTTCCCGCCGTGCCCGTTCAAACTCCTGACCGGTTTGGAGTGCCCCGGGTGTGGCGGACTCCGCATGATCCACGACGTCATCCACGGCGATCTCGCCGCCGCGGTCGTCGACAACATCTTCCTGCTCGTCGGCCTGCCTCTCCTGGCGGCGTGGGTGTTGTGGCGGCGGTCCCGCGGCCAACAGGTCCTGACACTCGGTGTGGGGGCCGTCCTGATCGTCTCGGCCGTGGCATGGACGGTGATCCGGAACCTGCCGGGCTTTCCGCTGGTTCCGACACTCATCGGTGGGTAGCCGACCCGTCGCGCTGATACACTCACGATTTGGTGCGCGACAACGTCGCACCGAATTGTCGGGCCGATGCAGTCCCGTGGACACACGTCAGACTGCGAACCGGCCAGAGATAACTCCGTCAGATTGAATGCCTCTGGCGCACATGATCTTTCGCACGTCGCGGTACGACAGCGGAGGTGGATGCGCATGCTGTTCTCGGCAATGCCGAAGGCTCAGGGACTCTACGACCCCGAGCAGGAGTCGGACTCGTGCGGTGTGGCGATGGTCACCGACATCAAGGGCCGACGTTCCCACGCGATCGTCGCCGACGGCCTGGTGGCCCTGGAACATCTGGAGCATCGCGGTGCCGCAGGCGCCGAACCGAACAGTGGCGACGGGGCGGGCATTCTGCTGCAGCTACCCGTCGAGCTGCTGCGTGAGGTGGTCGACTTCGAATTGCCGGCACCAGCCGAGGACGGCGCGAACACCTTCGCCGCCGGCATCTGCTTCCTGCCGCAGGACCCCGTCGCGCGCGCCGGGGCATGCGCGCGCATCGAAGCGATCGCCGCCGACGAAGGTGTCGAGGTGCTCGGCTGGCGTACGGTCCCGGTCGACCCTGACGGGGCCGAAGTAGGCCAGACGGCGACGGGCTGTATGCCTTACATGGCGCAGTTGTTCGTCGCCGCGCCGGATGTGGACGGACACCGACCCGCGGGCCTTGACCTCGACCGCCGGGTCTACCCGCTGCGGAAGCGGGCCGGCCATGTCACCCCCGACGTGGCGGCGGCCGGCACCGGCGTCTACTTCGCGTCGCTGTCATCGCGCACCATCACTTACAAAGGGATGTTGACCACGATGCAGCTGCCGAGGTTCTTCCCGGACCTCCGCGACGAGCGGTGTATGAGCGCCATCGCGATCGTGCACAGCCGTTTCTCGACCAACACCTTCCCGTCCTGGCCGCTGGCGCACCCGTTCCGGTTCGTCGCGCACAACGGTGAGATCAACACGGTCCGCGGCAACCGCAACCGCATGCATGCCCGCGAGGCGATGCTGGACAGCGCCCTCATCGGCGGCGACATGTCCAGGCTGTCGCCCATCTGCACCCCGGACGCCTCGGATTCGGCGTCGTTCGACCAGACTCTCGAACTCCTACATCTCGGTGGCCGCAGCCTGCCGCACGCCGTGATGATGATGATCCCGGAGGCGTGGGAGAACAACGCAACCCTGAGTCCGGCACGGCGGGCGTTCTGCCAGTTCCACGCGTCGATCATGGAGCCGTGGGACGGTCCGGCGTGCGTGACGTTCACCGACGGCACGGTCGTCGGAGCGGTGTTGGACCGCAACGGGTTACGCCCCGGCCGCTGGTGGCGCACCATCGACGACCGCGTCATCCTCGCCAGCGAGAGCGGTGTGCTCGACGTGCCGTCAGGGGAAGTGGTGGCCAAGGGCCGGCTCGAGCCGGGCCGGATGTTCCTGGTGGACACCGCCGCCGGCCGCATCGTCTCCGACGACGAGATCAAAGACCAACTGGCAGCAGCTCATCCGTACGGCGAGTGGCTGCACGCCGGCCTCCTCGACCTGAAGACCCTGCCGGACCGCACCCGGGTGCAGGCCAACCATGAATCGGTGGTGCGTCGGCAGATCGCGTTCGGCTACACCGAGGAGGATCTGCGCATCACGCTGACGCCGATGGCGGCCTCCGGGGGAGAGCCCCTGGGTTCGATGGGCACAGACACCCCCGTAGCGGTCCTCTCGCAACGGTCGAAGCTGTTCTACGACTACTTCGTCGAGCTGTTCGCCCAGGTGACCAACCCGCCGCTGGACGCGATCCGCGAAGAGATCGTCACGTCGATGGCGCGCGTCATGGGGCCGGAGCAGAACCTGCTCGCACCCAGCGCGGCCTCGTGCCGCCAGATCCTGCTGTCGTGGCCTGTGCTGGACAGCGACGAGCTCAACAAGATCATCCACATCAACGACGATGGTGAGCAGCCGGGTCTGCGCACAGCTGTGCTGCGGGCGCTCTACGACGTCGAACGCCGCGGCGACGGCCTCGCCGAGGCACTCGATGATCTTCGCCGGCGGGCGTCGAACGCGATCGCCAAAGGTGCGCGCACCCTGGTGATCTCGGACCGTGACTCCGACCACACCAAGGCGCCCATCCCGTCTCTGCTCGCGGTCTCGGCGGTGCACCACCACCTGGTGCGCACCAAGGAACGCACCAAGGTCGCGCTGGTGGTGGAAAGCGGTGACGCCCGCGAAGTGCACCACATCGCGCTTCTGATCGGGTACGGCGCCGCGGCGGTCAACCCCTATCTGGCCTTCGAGTCCATCGAGGACCTGATCCGTGAAGGTGAGCTCACCGGCATCGAACCGTCGACCGCATGCCGCAACTACCTCAAGGCGCTCGGCAAGGGTGTCATGAAGGTGATGAGCAAGATGGGCATCTCGACGGTCGCGTCCTACACCGGCGCACAGGCTTTCGAGGCGATCGGCCTGGATCAGGGCGTGGTCGACGAGTACCTCAGCGGTACGGTCAGTCAACTCGGCGGCATCGGCTTGGACGTCATCGCCGAGGAGGTGAAGCTGCGGCACCGCCGCGCGTACCCGGAGAACCCGACCGAACGGGTGCACCGGCGCCTCGAGGTCGGTGGCGAATACCAGTTCCGCCGTGAAGGCGAGCTGCATCTCTTCAGTCCGGAAACGGTTTTCCTGCTGCAACATTCGACGCGCACCGGACGCGAAGAGGTGTTCGCCAAGTACTCCGAGGAGGTCGATCGGCTGTCCCGGGACGGGGGAACACTGCGCGGGCTGTTCACCTTCAAGACGGGGGTGCGGCCACCGGTGCCGCTGTCCGAGGTCGAATCCGTCGACGCGATCTGCACCCGGTTCAACACCGGCGCCATGAGTTACGGCTCGATCTCTGCCGAGGCGCACGAGACGATGGCCATCGCCATGAACAATATCGGCGGGCGATCCAACAGCGGCGAGGGCGGCGAGGACGCCGACCGGCTCTACGACCGCCGCACCCGCAGCGCGGTCAAACAGGTCGCGTCGGGTCGCTTCGGGGTCACCAGCGATTACCTGGTGAATGCCACCGATATCCAGATCAAGATGGCCCAGGGCGCCAAACCCGGTGAGGGCGGCCAACTCCCGGGATACAAGGTCTATCCGAACATCGCCAAGACCCGGCATTCGACGCCCGGTGTCGGATTGATCTCACCGCCGCCGCACCACGACATCTACTCCATCGAGGATCTCGCCCAGCTGATCCACGATCTGAAGAACGCCAACGCGCAGGCCCGCGTGCACGTCAAGCTGGTCAGCTCGGTGGGTGTCGGCACCGTCGCGGCGGGCGTGTCCAAGGCCCACGCCGACGTCGTGTTGATCAGCGGCTATGACGGAGGAACCGGTGCGGCACCCCTGACGTCACTGAAACATGCCGGCGCGCCCTGGGAGATCGGGCTGGCCGACGCGCAGCAGACTCTGGTGCTCAACGGGCTGCGCGACCGCATCACGGTGCAGTGCGACGGCGGTATGCGGACGGCGCGCGATGTCATGGTCGCGATGCTGCTCGGCGCCGAGGAATACGGTTTCGCCACCGCGCCGCTGATCGTGTCAGGCTGCATCATGATGCGGGTGTGTCACCTCGACACCTGTCCGGTGGGCGTCGCGACCCAGAACCCGGAGTTGCGGGCCCGCTTCAACGGAAAACCCGAGTTCGTGGAGAACTTCTTCAAGTTCATCGCCGAGGACATCCGGAAGTACCTGGCGGAACTCGGTTTCCGCAGTATCGACGAGGCCGTCGGCCACGCCGAACTGCTGGACACCGGCGACGGTGTCGCACACTGGAAGAGCCGGGGGCTCGATCTGTCCAAACTGTTCGCGGTGCCCACCGATGCCCACGGCGCGGAACTGCCGCAGCGCAGGCGTCTGCGGGATCAGGACCACGGGCTCGAACATGCCCTGGATCAGACGCTGGTCGCGCTCGCCGAAGGCGCACTCGAGGACGCCCACCAGGTCACGCTGGAACTCCCGGTGCGCAACGTCAACCGCACCGTCGGCACATTGCTCGGCTCGGAGGTGACGCGGCGTTACGGCGCCCAGGGCCTGCCGGCCGACACCATCACGGTCAAGCTCACCGGCTCGGCCGGGCAGTCCCTGGGCGCATTCCTGCCGCCCGGTGTCACCATCGATCTCGAGGGTGACGCCAATGACTATGTCGGCAAGGGTCTTTCGGGTGGCCGCATCGTCGTCCGGCCACCCGATGACGTGCTGTTCCTGCCCGAGGACAATGTCATCGCGGGTAATACGCTGCTCTACGGCGCCACCTCGGGCGAAGTGTTCCTGCGCGGCCGCGTCGGAGAACGGTTCTGCGCACGTAACTCCGGCGCGCTGGCGGTCACCGAAGGTGTCGGCGACCACGCCTGCGAGTACATGACGGGCGGCCGGGTGGTGGTGCTCGGTGACACCGGCCGGAACATGGCGGCGGGCATGTCGGGTGGCATCGCGTACGTGCTCGGCCTCAACCCGGCCAAGGTCAACACCGCGATGGTGGAGTTGCAGCGTCTGGAATCCGAGGATTTGGCCTGGCTGCGCGCGGTGGTCGCCCGCCACGCGCAGTACACCGGCAGCACGGTTGCCACCTCGGTGCTGGCCGACTGGCCCAGGCGCAGCGCGCAATTCACCAAGATCATGCCCACCGACTACCAGCGGGTGCTGCAGGCCACCCGGATGGCCAAGGCCGAGGGGCGCGACGTCGACACGGCGATCATGGAGGCTACTCGTGGCTGACCCGCAGGGATTTCTTCACGTCGCCAAGGTCGACGCGAGCAAGCGCCCCGTCGACGAACGGGTCGGCGATTGGCGCGAGGTCTACGAGCAACAGGATCCGCACGAACGCTCCGGCGAAGTCAGCCAGCAGGCGCGGCGCTGTATGGACTGCGGCATCCCGTTCTGCCACTCGGGAACCGCGGGCTGCCCGTTGGGCAATCTGATCCCGGAATGGAATGACCTGGTGCGGCGCGACCGTTGGGATGCCGCCAGCGACCGGTTGCACGCCACCAACAACTTCCCGGAGTTCACCGGCCGGCTGTGCCCGGCGCCGTGCGAAGCCGCGTGCGTGCTGTCGATCGCCGAAGAGCAGACGGGCGGCAGCGTCACGATCAAGCGCATCGAGCAGACCATCGCCGACCAGGCGTGGCTCGACGGCACCGTCGAGCCACAGCCCGCCGCCATCTCGACCGGCAGGAACGTCGCCGTGGTGGGGTCGGGACCCGCCGGACTCGCGGCGGCCCAACAGCTGACGCGGGCCGGTCACAACGTCACGGTGTACGAGCGCGACGACCGTCTCGGCGGCCTGCTGAGGTACGGCATCCCCGAGTACAAGCTCGAAAAGCGCACGCTCAACCAGCGCCTCGCGCAGATGCGGGCCGAAGGCACCCGCTTCGTGACGGACTGCGAGGTGGGCGTCGACCTGTCGGTCGACGAACTGCGTCACCGTTTCGATGCCGTCGTGCTGGCCGTGGGTGCGTTGCGTGGACGGGACAACGACGTCGAGGGCCGTCACCTCAAGGGTGTGCACCTGGCGATGGAGCATCTGGTCCCGGCCAACAAGGAGTGCGAAGGTGACGGCCCGTCACCGATCTCGGCCGCGGGCAGGCATGTGGTCATCATCGGTGGCGGTGACACCGGGGCGGACTGCCTGGGCACCGCGCACCGCCAAGGTGCGGCCTCGGTGACGCAGCTCGACTACAACCCCGAGCCGCCCGGTGCCCGCGACGAGTCGCTGAGCCCCTGGCCGACGTGGCCGCTGGTGCTGCGGATGTCTCCGGCGCATGCCGAAGGTGGCGCCCGGCGCTACGAGGTCGCCGTCCAGCGCTTCCTCGGCGATGATGACGGCAATCTCACAGCAATCGAGATCGCCGAGGTGCGTGTGACACGCGACACACAGGGCCGGCGCACCATCACACCGGTCGGAGATTCGCTGCGGCTGCCGTGCGAGCTGGCGCTGCTGGCGATCGGGTTCGAGGGCGTGGAGCACATGGCGCTGCTCGACGACCTGAACCTCGAGCTCAACCGGCGCGGCGCCCTGCCCTGCGGGTCGGACTGGCAGACCAGCGCCCCTGGGGTGTTCGTCTGCGGTGACGCGCACCGGGGCGCCTCGCTGGTGGTCTGGGCCATCGCCGAGGGGCGCAGCGCCGCCCACGCCGTGGACGCCTTCTTGATGGGTGAATCGGATTTGCCGGAGCCGGTGCGGCCGGGCGCGTTGCCGCTGGCAGTCGTCTGAGTGACGGGTCGGCGAACACTATGCACGCAACCCGCGCCGGTATCTGTATCGGTCGAGATGGGTCCGGACTGCGACTATGCTGACTCGTCGTGACTAGACGCGGCAAGATCGTTTGTACTCTCGGACCGGCTGTCGGAACCGATGAAAAGGTCAAGGCGCTCGTTGAGGCGGGTATGGATGTGGCCCGGCTGAACTTCAGCCACGGCGAGCACGCGGACCACAAGGCCAACTACGACCGGGTGCGTGCGGCATCGGATGCGACCGGGCACGCCGTCGGCATTCTCGCCGACCTGCAGGGGCCGAAGATCCGGCTCGGGCGCTTCGCCGACGGACCGACCTACTGGGCGACGGGTGAAACCGTCCGGATCACCGTCGACGACCACCCCGGCGACCACGACCGGGTGTCCACCACCTACAAGCAGCTCGCCAAGGACGCCAACCCCGGCGACCGGCTGCTGGTCGACGACGGGAAGGTCGCCCTGGTCGTCGAGCACATCGACGGTAACGACGTCGTGTGCTCCGTCACCGAGGGTGGCCCGGTCAGCAACAACAAGGGACTGTCCCTGCCGGGGATGAACGTCTCGGTGCCCGCGCTGTCCGAGAAGGACATCGACGACCTGGAGTTCGCGCTGCGGCTCGGCGTCGACCTGATCGCCCTCTCGTTCGTCCGCTCGCCCGCCGACGTCGAGCTGGTGCACGAGATCATGGATCGCGTGGGGCGACGCGTCCCGGTGATCGCCAAACTGGAGAAACCCGAGGCCATCGACAACCTCGAGGCCATCGTGCTCGCGTTCGACGCCGTGATGGTGGCCCGCGGTGACCTCGGCGTGGAACTGCCGCTCGAAGAGGTTCCGTTGGTGCAGAAGCGGGCGATCCAGATCGCCCGGGAGAACGCCAAGCCGGTGATCGTGGCGACGCAGATGCTCGAATCGATGATCGAGAACTCACGCCCGACGCGTGCGGAGGCCTCCGATGTCGCCAACGCTGTGCTCGACGGCGCTGACGCCGTGATGCTGTCGGGGGAGACCTCGGTGGGTAAGTACCCGCTGGAGGCCGTTCGGACCATGGCCCGCATCGTGGCCGCCGTCGAGGACAACTCCACCGCGGCGCCCCCGCTGGCCCATGTGCCGCGCACCAAGCGCGGCGTGATCTCGTACGCCGCCCGCGACATCGGCGAGCGCCTCGACGCGAAGGCTCTGGTGGCGTTCACCCAGTCCGGTGACACCGTCAAGCGGCTGGCCCGGCTGCACACCCCGCTGCCGCTGCTGGCCTTCACGGCGCTGCCGGAGGTGCGCAGCCAGTTGGCCCTGACCTGGGGTACCGAAACGTTCATCGTCCCGCACATCCAGACCACCGACGGAATGATCCGGCAGGTGGACAAATCGCTGCTGGAGCTGGGCCGCTACAAGCGCGGTGACCTGGTGGTCATCGTGGCGGGCGCGCCTCCTGGCACAGTGGGCTCGACCAACCTGATCCATGTGCACAGGATCGGCGAGGACGACCACTAAGCCCCCCGAG
>CAMFLL010000302.1 GCA_945957405.1 uncultured Mycolicibacterium sp.
CGCGCCGAGACTGTAATTCCAGTACGCATCCGCCGAGTGGCACCGGCAAAAACCACAGTCTCGGCGGGGTATCAATCCGGCAGCGGGAACGAGTGGTGTTCGTGCGCGATCTGCCAACCCGCCGGCTCCTTGCGCAACCCCATGGTGACCCGCAACCGCAGATCGGGTTTGACCGCCAGTTCCTCGGGCTTACCGCACCGCAGCAACGCGAACGCGTATGCCGCCGACTCACCGGCGACCACGTCGAGTTCCTCGATCTCGAAAATCGCGCCGCTGTCGATGTATTCGAAGAACGGCTGCCAGCAGTCGCGGTAATCCGACAGCCCTCGAATACCGTCGAAGGGTGGCGGTACGTCGAACATCACGATGTCGGCCGTGTGGTGGGCGATCACACCGTCGAGATCCTTCGCGGTGATGGCCGCGCACCAGCGGTCGATCAGGTCACGGATGGCGTTCTCGTCATCAATCATGGTGGCTATGACTCTGCCAGGACTCTGCCAGCGTTCTCGAATCGTCGGTACATCTGATTGCCGGGCGTGCCGAATAGCGTGAGCCCGCCCGTCCTCGCGAATCGAAGGGAACACTTTCATGCCGGTATCCGTCGATCTGACCAAGGCGCTCGACAAGGCGTACGAAGAGAAACCGCTCAAGGACATCCTGGACGCGTCACCTGCGGCATTGGCCGGTGTGACCGACAAGGATGCCGAACATCTGGCCGAGGCGTTCAACATCAGGACGGTGCGTCAACTGGGTTCCAGCAAGTACTTCGCGATCGCCTCCGCGCTGGTCGCACTCGAGAACGCGGGGTAGCACCCCGCTGCCAACGTTACGGTAATATCATTCTCTGTAAACTCACATGCCATTCTCGGGATGCCGGATTTCGGAGAGCAGATGACCGTACGTAGCAAGGCCGCGATCGTCGCGGCGGCCCGCACCGCAATCGGCACCGCCCGCAAGGGAACGCTGGCCGACACCGCGCCGATCGAGTTGGCCAAGCCCGTCGTGGCGGCCGCCATCGAGCGCTCAGGGCTGGACGCCAGTGACTTCGACGATCTGGTGCTGGCCGAAAGCCTCCAGGGCGGCGGCGACAGCGCCCGCTACATCGCCGTCGACCTTGGCCTGGATCAGATCCCGGGCATGGCGGTCAACCGCCAGTGCGCGTCGAGCCTGTCGGCGATCGCCGTCGGAGCCGGGCAGATCGCGTCGGGCATGAGCCGGGCCATCCTGGCCGGCGGCATGGAATCACTGTCCCTGGGCCCACGTTTCGTACGCCGCACGCCGTACACCTCCGGCAAGGAGGACGGCGACATGCAGCCGTGGTTCCCGCTGGCCAATCCGTGGAGCGACGAGGCTCCCCCGCTCGACATGTCCATCACCGTCGGCCACAACTGTGCGGTGGAGTACGGCATCACCCGCGAGGATCAGGACGCCTGGGCCGTGCGCAGCCACGAGCGCGCCATCAAGGCCATCGACGCCGGTTCGTTCGTCGATGAGATCGTGCCGATCACGGTCACGCAGGCCGACGGATCGACGATCACCTTCAGTGAGGACGAACATCCCAGGCGCACAACGTCATTGGAGACTCTCGCCGGGCTCAAGGTACTGCATCCCGAGATCGAGGGTTTCACCGTCACGGCGGGCAACTCGTCGGGCACCAATGATGCGGCCGCCGTCGTGGCACTGGCCGGCCCCGACACCCAGCAGAACATCCTCGCGAGCGTGCTGTCCTGGACGCAGGTCGGTGTCCCGCCCAAGCGGACCGGCAGCGGACCCATCTACGCCATCCCGAAGGCCCTGGAACTGGCCGGCCGCAGGATCGAGGACGTGGCGCTGTTCGAGATCAACGAGGCGTTCGCCGCCCAGGCCGTGGCCTGCACGCGCCAGCTCGGCCTCGACGAGGAGATCGTCAACGTCTACGGTTCCGGCATCAGCCTCGGTCATCCGATCGCCACGACCGGTGCCCGCATGGTGACCTCGGCGATCCATGAACTGCGCCGCCGCGGTGGCGGGCTCGGCGTGCTGTCGATGTGCGCCGGTGGCGGCATGGGCGCCGCCATGGTCATCGAGGTGATCTGACCCGCGAGGTCAGAACGCCGCTTCGTCCAGATCCATGACCGCCAGGTCGGTGGCCTCGGCGATGCGTCGCTCGGCGCTGAGCCGAGGCAACATGTTGGCGGCGAAGAACTTCGCGACGGTGACCTTGCCACGGTAGAAGTCACGGTCACGGTCGCCCGGGCCCGCGTCGAGCGCCGCCAACGCGATATCGGCGTGCCGCAGCAGCAGCCACCCGATCAGCAGGTCCCCGACCGCCAGCAGGAATCGCACCGACTCCAGGCCCAGCCGATACAGTTCACGCGAATCTTGTTGGGAGCCCATCAGATAGCCGGTCAATGTCACCGTCATCGCCCGGACGTCATCGAGCGCCGTCGACAACGCGGCCTTCGCACCGGCCAGCTCGGCATGGGTGTCCGCTTTCAGGAACGCCTCGATCTGGGTCACCACGTGCGCCAGTGCACCACCCTGGTCACGGGCGATCTTGCGGAAGAAGAAGTCTTGCGCCTGGATGGCCGTGGTGCCCTCGTACAGGCTGTCGATCTTCGCATCGCGGATGTACTGCTCGATCGGGTAGTCCTGCAGGAAGCCTGACCCGCCGAGGGTCTGCAACGACTCGGTGAGGCTTTGGTAGGCCCGTTCGGAGCCCACCCCCTTGACGATGGGCAGCAGCAGATCGTTGACCCGCTCGGCCATGGAAGGGTCTGCGCCCGAGACGATCTCGGCGACGGCGGCATCCTGGTGAGCCGCGGTGTACAGATAGAGGGCGCGTAACCCCTCGGCATAGGCACGCTGGGTCAGCAGCGACCGCCGGACATCGGGGTGATGGATGATCGTGACCCTCGGCGCGGTCTTGTCCATCATCTGCGTCATGTCGGCACCCTGGATACGCGTCTTGGCGTACTCCAGCGCGTTGAGGTAGCCCGTCGACAGCGTCGAGATCGCCTTGGTACCCACCATCATCCGGGCGTATTCGATGACCTTGAACATCTGCGCGATACCACTATGGGTGTCGCCGACCAGATACCCCGTCGCCGGCACACCGTGCCCGCCGAACGTCAACTCGGTGGTGGCCGACACCTTCAAACCCATCTTGTGTTCGAGCCCCGTCACGAAGACGCCGTTACGGTCACCCGGCTCACCGGATTCGGGATCGGGCAGATACTTCGGGACCAGGAACAGGCTCAGTCCCTTGGTACCGGGGCCGGCGCCCTCCGGACGGGCCAGCACCAGATGCATGATGTTCTCGAACAGGTCGTCGGTGTCGCCGTTGGTGATGAAGCGTTTGACACCCTCGATGTGCCAGGTGCCGTCGTCCTGCGCGATGGCCTTGGTGCGCCCCGCACCGACGTCGGATCCGGCGTCGGGCTCGGTGAGCACCATGGTGGCGCCCCAGTTGCGGTCGACCACCAGCGTGGCCCAGTGCTTCTGCTGCTCGTTACCGATGCCGTACAGGATCCCGGCGAAGACGGGGCCGGCCAGATACATGAAGGCGGCCGGGTTCGCGCCGAGCGCGAATTCGTTGATGGCCCAGGCCAACATCTTCGGCGCGGGTACGCCGCCGACGCTCTCCTCGAGGCCGATCCGGAACCACTCGCCTTGCTGCCAGGTGCGCAGCGACTTCTTGAACGGTTCCGGGATGGTCACGACGTGGGTGTCGGGATCGAACGTGGGCGGATGCCGATCGCCGTCGGCGAACGATTCGGCGAGCGCTCCCTCGGCCTGTTTGGCGGCCTCGGTGAGCATCTCGCGCGCCGATTCACCGTCCAGGTCACTGAACGAACCGCTGGCCAGTGCCTTGTCCAGGTCGAGCACCTCGAAGAGGTTGAACTCCAGGTCGCGGACATTGCTCTTGTAGTGCCCCATGCTCTGCGCCTCCGGGTCGGGACCCTCCGGTTGGGATGTGCCCGAGGATAGTCCGTCCATGCCGCAACAATCCAAAGTGTTGCCGCACGCAAGATCCTGGCGTGGCGCGCGAGCCGGTTAATCGCTGGCGGGCAGTGGTTTGGCTGCCTTGAGTTCCAGCGGGGTCTCACCGATGCTCAACGTGCCCTGGCCCGCCTTGGTCACCAGCAGTTCGGCGCCCGCGGCGTCGACGTATCGCTTGCCCATCGCCGTACCACCGGCGAACCGCGGGTCGATGTCACCGCCGGACTTCTCGGCGTCCAGGGCCACCATCGCCACCCCGCCGCAGCGCAGATCGTCGAGCGATTCGGCCGTCCTGACGACGATGACCTGTGTGTCATCCACCTGGCTCTGCAGGCGCGTGCCGTTCTTGACCATGCTGTCTTCCCCTACCTCTCGGCGCCGTGACGATCCTGCAGGCCGCGCAGGTCTTCCTGGATCTGGCGTCGCAGGATCTTGCCGGTGGCGTTGGTCGGCAACTCATCGCGGAACACCACCCGGTCCGGGGTCCGAGATCCACGCAGATGCGTACGTACGTGGGCGCGCAGTTCCTCGGGATCCGGATCGATACCCGCGACCGGCACCACCACCGCGACGATGGCCTGTCCCCACTGCGGATCATCCACGCCGACGACGGCGGCCTCACGAACAAGGTCATGTTCGACGAGCACGTCCTCGATCTCGGCCGGAGCGATGTTCTCGCCGCCCCGGATGATGGTGTCGTCGCTGCGCCCGCCCAGGAACAGATACCCGTCAGGGTCGAGCATCGCCACGTCTCGGGTGGGGAACCAGCCCTGCGCATCGAGCACCGATCCGACACCGGTGTAGCGCCCGGACACCTGCTCGCCTCGGACGAACAACTCGCCGGTCTCGCCCGGGCCGAGCACGCCGCCGTCGGCGCCGCGGATCTGCATCTCGACGCCGGGCACCGCCTGGCCGACCGATCCCAGACGCCGCGCCACCGCCGGATCGTCGTGACCGTGTGCGGCCCGATGGTCATCCGGCGTGAGCACAGCGATGGTCGACGACGTTTCGGTGAGCCCGTACGCGTTGACGAAGCCGACATGCGGCAGCAGGCTCAACGCCGTGCGGACCAGGGGCAGACCGACCTTCGACCCGCCGTAGGCCAGCGTCTGCAGCGACGGCATCCGATGGTCGCCGTCCTGCAGCACCGTGACGATCCGGTCCAGCATGGTCGGCACCACGGTCGCCGACGTGACATGTTCTGTGGTGACCAGCCGCACCCATTCGGCGGCGTCGAAGTTGGTCAGATACACCATCTTTCGGCCCGCGTACAGATTCGACAGGGCCGCACTGACCCCGGCGATGTGGTACGGCGGCACACAGATCAGTGCGGCGTCGTCGGGTTCGGCGGAGCCGTATTCGACGGTGCCCGTGATGTAGGACGTCAGGTTGTTGTGCGTCAGTTCGACAGCCTTGGGTGCCGACGTGGTGCCCGACGTGAACAACACCACCGCGATGTCATCGGGATCGGCGAACTCGGAGACTGGATCCGCGGTGCGTGCGGCCGCGAGGAACTGCCCGGATGCGCTGACCGCCTTGCCTGCGGTGCCGATCGTGTCGCGGTAGCGGTCGTCGACCACCACCAGCGGGTTCGGCAGCCGCTCTATCAGGGCCTGGATGCCGTCGTCGGACAGCCGGTAGTTGATGGGCGTGAACGCCCGGTTGGCCCGGGCCGAGGCGAACAGCAGCACCGGCAGCATGGCCCCTCCGGCGCCGACGTACACCACGTGTTCGGCACCCGACCCGGCGATCACGGCAGCCCCACCGTCGGCCAGGTCGGACAACTCTTGGGCGGTCAGCCTCATGTCGCCGGACACGACGGCAACGCGATCCGGATCGCCCGAGGCCGCCATCTCGAGGAGCATCGAGATGCTCATTGTCGACGCCTGATATTGACGTTGGCCGAATTGAAGAACATGGTTCTCCGATTAAACCATAACGGCTGCGTGCGGTCAGTATGCGTGAGGGAGACCTCGGGTCAGACCGCCTTGAGCCAGCGCGCGCAGACGAACTCGCCGTTGACCCCGGATTCCGCCAGCGTCCACTCCGAGCGCATCGGCAGCAGCCGCGATCCGGCCCCGAGACTGCACGGCGCGTACGTCACGATCATCTCGTCGATCAGGCCCGCGGTGACGAACTGGGCGGCCAGATTCCCGCCGCCGACCACCCAGACGTCCTTACCGCCTGCGGCCGACACCAGCCGGGGATGCAGGTCGGCGACGTCGCCGGAGTACGTCTGGACATCGTGGCCCTCGACGATGACACCCGTGCGGTGCGTCAGCACCCAGGACGGCTGCGCGTACATCCACTCGCCGGGCTGGTTCTCGACGATCCATTCGTAAGTGGCCGATCCCATCACCAAGGCACCGACAGACGCGATGAAGGCCTGGTACCCGAACGGCCCGTCGGCGTCGACCACACGGGTGAGCAGCCAGGAGAGACTGTTGTCGCCGTCGACGATGTAGCCGTCCAGGCTCGACGCGGTGAAGTACACGGTCGACATTCACAGACCTCTCATCCAGTCGAGGGGATCGCCGGGCCGCGCGGTCACGGCGAACCGGGTGAGCATTCCGCGGGCCAACTCGCGGCGGTGCGCGGCGTAGTTCAGGACGTGAGCGACGATGCCGAAGAGCTGGAACGACTCGGGTGGGTCACACAGCGCATCGATGACGGTGTCCCCCATCCGGCGCTGCACCGTCATGTCGGCGACCATGGCAGACCATGCCGCCCCGACCTTGTCGTGATGCGCGGCCAGATCGACGGGTGTGGTGTGCGCCGGATCGGTGGCGTCGCGTGACGGGTAATCACGGCCTTCGATGCTGGCCAGCCACACCTCTTTGGTCCACACCACCGCGCCCAGCACGGCGCCGACGCTGGGCTCCTCGCCGTCCCAGTCCAGCACCACCTGACCCGGCGAAAGGGGTTGCCGCCATTGGTTTTCGGTGAGTCGGCCGGCGCAGTCGATGAGGTGCGCCGTATCGCTGATGTCATGGGCGATCATCAACCGCGAGATGTCGGGCTGCGCCGCGCCCTCTTCGCTGGCGGGATCGCTGTCGAGCCAAAGGCTCTCGGGCGGGTGGAAGTGCAGTCCGTTCGGCGCGGGCAGCCGGAAGCCGCCGCCGGCCTGCGAGGGTGGCACACCGAAGCTGCGGCGGAACGCCCGCGAGAACACCTCGGGCGACGACCATCCCTCGGCGGCGGCCACCGCGGCGACGCCTTCGCCGCGCTGCAGCCGCCACGCCGCCCGTTCGAGCATGACGCGGCGCCGAAGCGCGGCGGGTGACTCCCCGGTGAGTCGGCGCACCTCGCGCGAGAAGTGGAATTCCGAAACAAAGGCACTGTGCGCCATCTCCTCGACGGTCAGGCTGTCGAGGTCGACGGCGATCACAGCGTCAAGAAGTTCACGCAGCCGGTCACGGCCCGAAGTCGGCGGTTCTGCGCTCATGCATTGGAGTATTGCGGTCCACCGACCCTCACGGCCATGACAATTCCTGCTGGCCCCGCCAGGCCGTCATCAACCGTTCGGCACCACCTGGACGTCTGCCCACAGGTTCTCGATCGGGTTGGTGATCACCCATTCGGTGGCGACCTCGACATTGCCGAACCCGCATTGCCGGTTGGTGGCCAAGACGCGGTTCCCGCGGTGGAGCGCGGTCGTCACGCACGTACCGATGTCCCCGCAGCTACCGTTGCCGACGCCGTACGCCCTAAACGGGTTCGGCTTCATCACCGTGCCACCTGAATTCGTGCACCCGGCGGCGTGCGCCGAAGCCACCGTGCCCAGCACCACCGGTGCGGCCATCACACCGACCGCCATCGCGAACGCCCCGCCCGCGGATACGAATCGAGTCCCGATATTCATTGCGCCCTCCTGGCGACGTACCTGTTCAAGCCGTGGATCGGCTTCGCGATCAGAATCGTCCGGGCCGACAATTGACACATGCGTAGTCGAATACTCGTATCCGGTGTCACAGCTCCGGCTTCACGACCGGTCACCGTCGGTTAGGGTGCGACAGATGAGCACGTTCGACGCACTGTGCGCCGGCGAGCCCGAACTGGCCACACTGCGGGCGTCGGTGCGCGAGTTCCTGATTGGCGACCGTGACCGCCACGGCTGGCAACCGGCCGTCGACTCGTGGTTGTGCGGTCCGGACGCCGACTTCAGCGCCCGCCTCGGTGATGCCGGTTTCCTCGGGCTGACGATCCCGACCGAGTACGGCGGGCGCGGACTGGGACACCTGCACCGCTACGTGGTGACCGAGGAACTCCTGCTCGCCGGGGCGCCGGTGGCCGCGCACTGGTTCGCCGACCGTCAGGTGGCGCCGGGACTGCTCACCTACGGCACCGAGGAGCAGCGGCGCAAGATCCTGCCCCGCATCGCCGCGGGCCGGTTCTTCTCGGCGATCGGGATGAGCGAGCCGCAGGCCGGGTCCGATCTGGCGGGTGCGGTGACCCGGGCCGCCCGTACCGACGGCGGCTGGATCCTGAACGGCCTCAAGGTGTGGACCAGCGGCGCCCATCTGGCCCACCAGATCGTGGTGCTGGCGCGCACCAGCCCGCTGGATCCGGAGCACCGCCACGCCGGGTTCAGCCAGTTCCTGGTGCCCACCGATGCCGAAGGTGTCACGATCGAGCCGATCGTCACCATGGACGGCGCGCACCATTTCAACGAAACGGCATTCGCCGACGTGTTCGTCCCCGACAGCGACGTCCTCGGCGAGATCGGCGACGGCTGGCACCAGGTAACCGCCGAGCTGTCCTTCGAACGCAGCGGGCCAGAACGCATCCTGTCGACCGCACCGCTGTTACTCGGGTTGCTACGGGCGCTGACGGCCCGCGCCGACCGGGTCGACGACCGCACAGCAGCCGAGGTCGGCCACCTGGTAGCGCGGCTGATCTCACTGCGACAGCTGTCCGTCTCGGTGGCGCATGCCTTGGCCGCTGGGCGGCCCGCCGCCAACGAGGCCGCGCTGGTCAAAGATCTCGGCACCCGCTTCGAACAGGAATCTGTCGACCTGGCTGCCGATCTGCTGGATTACGTCGACCCCGGTGCAGATGCGGGTCTGAGGGAGCTGCTGGCCGCCGCGCGGCTGCACTCGCCGATGTTCACGCTGCGCGGGGGTACAAACGAGGTGCTGCGGGGGGTCGTAGCGCGGGGTATGGGGTTGCGATGAGCGCTTGCGCGAAGAGCGG
>CAMFLL010000303.1 GCA_945957405.1 uncultured Mycolicibacterium sp.
GCCGGGGCACGCCTGGATCTCAGCCATCTCGATTCGCCGTACCCGTTCGTGGCCGTGACACCGCAGACCAATGTCGACCATGCCCTGGCCCGGTATGCCGCAGAACAGGGAGCCGATATCCGACGGGGCATGGAAGTCACTGCGCTGCACCAGGATTCCGACAGTGTCACGGTAACCGCCCGCACGCAGGATGATCCGGACCAGACGATGACCGTTCGGGCCCGCTACGTCGTCGCAGCGGACGGGTCGCGCAGCACGGTTCGAGACTTACTCGGCGTCGACTTCCCCGGCAAGACGGTGTTGTCGTCGATGGTCCTGGCCGATGTCAAGCTCGCGCACGGCCCCGAGGGCTCCGGTCTCGTCCTGGGCAGCACCCGTGACACGATCGCCTTTCTTGTCCCCTACGGCCGGCATGACACCGACGGCTCGTGGTTCCGAACCATGGTCTGGGACCGCCATCATCAGGTACCCGATAGCGAACCGGTCGAGCGCCAGGAGATCGTCGACACGCTCGCTTCGGCATTCCAGCGCGATCTCGGCCTGATCGAGATCGGCTGGAAGTCTCGCTTCCATTGCGACGAACGGCAGGTCGAGCAGTATCGGCACGGTCGGGTGTTCCTGGCCGGCGACGCCGCGCACGTGCACTCCCCGATGGGTGGGCAGGGCATGAACACCGGCATCCAGGATGCCGCCAACCTCGCGTGGAAGATCGACGCGGTGCTCGGCGGCGCCGGTGACGCCGTGCTCGACACCTACCACGATGAGCGTCATCCGATCGGCAACCGGGTCCTCCGACAGTCGGGGATGATGGCACGCGCGGTCACCCTGCAGCCGCGCATCGGGCGGGCTGTGCGAAACCTGCTGGCGCCGAGGCTGCTTCGCGTACCTGCCGTCCGCGACGCGATCGCCGGAAGCTTCGCGGGTACCACGCTGCACTACGGCCAGGGCGTCGTCGGCAGCCGCGCCACCCAGATACCGCTGATCGGGATGCGGCTCACCGAATTGCAGCGCACACCGGGCTTCGTGTTCGTTCGCGAGCGCGGTACGCGGCCTCTGGTCGCCGGTGTCATCCAAACCGAACGAGCCGACGATGGGCCCGCGGTGCTGGTGCGGCCCGACGGCTACATCGCCTGGGCCGGCCCATCGACAGACCGACCGGCTTGGGCTGCGGCCCTCAAGTACTGGACCGGTCACTGCCTGGCCGCCGCGGTCAGCTGACCGATCGACCTGTCCTGTCGAGTTCGAAGACCGGGATGACGCGGTCGGTCCGCTTCTCGTATTCTCCGAAGCCCGGCGCGCGCTGCACCACGATCTCGTAGATACGGTCGCGCTGCTCCACCGGCAGTTCGCGGGCGGTGGCGGCGGCCGGTGCGTCCGAACCAATCTCGACGGTGACCTCCGGATGGGTCCGGATGTTGTGCACCCACGCGGGATTTCGATCACGACCAGCGGCGGAACCGACGACGTAGATCCGGCCGTCGATGTCGAAGTAGGCAATCGGGTTCACGCGCTGCTCGCCGCTGCGCGCACCCGTCGACGTCAACAGCAGAAGGGGGAAACCCTCGAACTGCCCGCCCACCTTGCCGCCATTGCGGCGGAACTCCTCGATATTGCTCGTGTTGAAGTCGCGTTCCGAACTCATTGCGTCGTCGGCCATGGCTATACGCTATGCCCGGTTCCCAGCCCACCGAGCAGAAATACGAGATGCCCGCGCCTCATGATCCCGTCGTCACGATCGGTGCTCGCGGCTCAGGGCATCGCTGCGCAACCAGGCCAAGGCGATGTCGTCGCGGAGATCGACATTCGTCATCTCTTTGACCTGCGCCTTGACCGAACGCACGCGCGCCGACTCGCTTCCCGAGTTCGGCACCTTCACCACCGGACCGACCCGCTTGGCCAGGGCACGCTGGCGTGATGTGTTGAATTCCATTGGGCCTACCTCCCGAATGTGTTTGGTGGACACCCCGACACGCGTATCCACTTCGCCGCCGCGCCAAAAGTGAATGAATTCACACCGTCTCGACGTACGCGGGCTCGCTAATCTCGGTTCATGGCATGGACAGTGGATCGGCTCGGCGACCTCTCCGGCACCCGCGTCATCGTCACCGGTGCGACGAACGGTGTCGGCTTCGCGACCGCACGCGCGCTGGTGCGGGCCGGCGCCCACGTCATCCTCGCGGTGCGCAACACCGACCTGGGCGCCGCGCGGGCCCGTGAGATCGGCGGCTCCACCGAGATCATCAGGCTCGACCTCGCCGACCAGTCGTCGGTGCGGGCGTTCCCCGGCCTGCTCGACGGCGACATCGACATCCTGATCAACAACGCGGGCGCACTGACCGACACCCGCACCGACACCGTCGACGGCTTCGAGGCCACCATCGCGACCAATCTGCTCGGTCCGTTCGCGCTGACCAATCTGATCTTCGAGCGGGTCCGCTCGAAGATCATCACCGTCGGCTCCGACGCACACCGCAACGGCACGCTGCGACTCGACGACATGCATCTCCGATCGCACAAATGGACCCGGATGGGCGCCTACATGCGCTCGAAGCTCACCACAATGCTCTGGGGGCTGGAGTTGGACCGCCGACTGCGCGCCGCAGACTCCCCCGTCGTCGCCCAACTGACCCATCCGGGCTGGGTGGCGTCCAACCTGTCTCAGCTGTCCGACACACCGCTGATGTCGATCGCCCACAAGGCCGTCAAAGCGGTGGCCGACCAGCTGGCCAACGATATCGACGCCGGCGCAGCACCCACGCTGTACTGCATCACCGAGCCGATCCCGCCGGGCAGTTACGTCGGCGTCGACGGCAGACTCGGCCTGCGCGGGGCGCCCGTGCTTATCGGGCGGTCGGCAGTGGCCTGCGACTACGAGTTGGCCGGCAAGGTGGTCGAATTCGCCGAACGGGAGACGGGCACCAGACTCCCCGTCTGACGGGATCCGAATTGACCAGCCCGCAAAGCCGAAGGCGGGCAAGGGAGTCGACGTCGGGCCCCCCAGGTGCTCGAGTAGCTGGCAAAGAAGGGCTGGTGTGCGCGTTCGGAATCGGTGACGCCTCCATAAGTGTGCGCGACGAATCCGTCATGCCCGGCAAGCGCCTCACATTCTTGCCGCGGTAACCTCGCTGACCAGCATCTTGACGCGGCTGGACGAGCACCTTCGCAAGAAGAACTCCCGGCCGCGCACCCTGCACTCATGGCATCCGTGAGATCCCGGTTTGACGAGGCGCCGGCAACGGGTAGGCCATCATGACGTCGACGAACAGGAGACGAACATGGCCGAGAGCGTGGAGGGCTCGTGGCAGGACGCACCGGGTGAGGGCGTCAGCAGGCCGGGCGCAGTCTTGATCTTGACCGGCTTGGCGGCGTTCATCGCGTCGGTATGCGGATTCGCCTTGCAGTACGTGGGTTTCGGCACATCGGCGGGAATCGTGGCTCTGCTGGCCAGTGCCGGCGGCCTGGCCATTCTGACGCAGGACGGCCGCCGCTTGCGTGACCGCCAAGCGGTGCGGCCCGATGCCTGGTCAACACCCCCGGACAGAAATTGACGTTTCCGTAGGAGACGCTCGGGTACTCCTCCTTCACCGACAAGGAGGTCACGATGCCCGAATGGGGTTGGATTCTGATAGCGGCGCTGGCCGTGATCGCCGTGGTGGCGATCGCGATCGCGGCACGCGCCAGCAGCAAAAACAGACGGAGCCAAGGGCTGCAGCAACGGTTCGGTCCCGAATACGAGCATGTGGTTCGCCAGACCGGCGACCCCAGGGCCGCCGAAAACGAGCTGATCGAGCGGGAACGCAAACACAAGAAGCTCGATATCGTCCCCCTCACCGATGAGGCGCGATCGGTCTACGCCGGACAATGGCGGGCCGTCCAGACCGCGTTCGTCGACAACCCGGCCGCCGCAGTCGGTGACGCCGACCGTCTGGTCAGCCAGGTGATGCACGAACGCGGCTATCCGGTCGAGGATTTCGAGCAACGCGCCGAAGACATCTCCGTCGACCACCCGACGGTGGTGCACAGCTACCGCGCCGCTCATCACATCCACCTGGCACAAGGGCACGGCGAGATCCGAACCGAAGACCAGCGGGAAGCATTCGTGCACTACCGCACGCTGTTCGAGAAGTTGCTGGAATCCGACAATGACGCTCCCAAGGAGGCACGAGCATGACCACCCCGCAGCAGCACAGCGACCCCAACGCCTGGAGTGACCCGGCCGCGGCCGACACCCGGCAACCTGTCGAGCAGCAGTACCCCGACGCCGGAGGCTGGGACGAGCGCGCCGGCACCGACAACCGGCAGCCCGCCGACCACCGGCAACGTGCCGACGCCGGCTGGGACGACGCTGGCGGCCTCGAAACACGCACCGGCACACAGGATCCGGCCTTTTCCAACCCCTCGATCCCCTCGACTACGCAGGTACCGGACCAGTCCGGTGATGTCGAGCAAGGCCGGGAAACGATGCGGGCACCAGACGACTTACGCGGTAAGACCGCTCAACCGGTGATGGAACCTGGCGCGGCCCCGGACCATGCCGCCCGCGACGACCAGTTCGAATCCCTCTTCGGGCACAGCGATCTCGGGGACCTCAAGAACCGGTGGAACGATGTGCAGGCGGGCTTCGTCGATGATCCGCGCCAGTGCGTGCAACAGGCCGACGGGCTGGTGTCCGACGTCGTCGATCAGTTGACTGCCGGCTTCTCCCAGGCCCGCTCCCGACTCGAGGAACAGTGGGCCCGCGGCGAAGAAGCGTCCACGGAAGACCTCCGCGTGGCACTCAAGCGGTACCGGGAGTTCTTCGACCGGCTGCTCGCCGTCTAGACCAAACCACTGTCCACCCCGCCCGTCGCCAGCCTCAACACCTCATCGGCTGACGGCGGGCTGGCTGGGTGATAGGACAGGCACCACGGCGCCACAATGCGGTGGAACCGCTTCCCTTCGGTGGCGACATAGAAATTGCCGGCTCGCAACCGGCTGATGTCGGGCACCAGACCGCCCTTCGCTCGGGCCATTTCCTGCGCAGTGTCGATCTGTGACGGCGAGTTGAGCAGCCCGTAGAACTGAGTGGTGGCGTTGCCCGGGATGTGGGGGTGCAGGCCCTTTGGGGCCTGCGTCGCGAACACCAGCCCAAGCCCGTACTTGCGAGCCTGCGAGGCCAGCGCCAGGGTGCTGCGGGTGCATGCGGTGAAACCCCTTGCCGGGGCTAGGGTTTGAGCTTCGTCCATGACCAGCAGACCACCGAGCGGGCGGTCCCCCGCCGGATTGCGTTTGATCCAGGCGAACAACGCCATCTGCAGCTGATTGACGAAGCTCTGCCGCTGCTCTTCGGACGGCAGGCCGATCATGCTGATCACCGACACCCTGGCCCGCTTGCCCTCCGACGGCGTCAGTAGCACGCCGGGATCCACCGGCGTTCCGGCACCGCCGAACATCGGGTCGTTGACCATCGCGGCCTTGAGGTCCTGCGCCATGTTTGCGGCGATCTTGTCGGCCCCGGCGAGATCACTGACATCGTCGGGCAGATCGGACAGCATGTCGATGAAACCGCCGATCGTCGGATGCGGCTGTCGGGCATATACTTTCAGAGTCTCACGGAGCACCGCGCGGGACCGCGACGCCTTCGCGGTCTGGCCTGAGATCAGGGCCCGCGGTTCCAGCGCCGCCACGGCCGAGTCGACGGCCTCCATGAACTCGTCCCGGTCGTCGATGACACTCGCGAAGTCGGGCAGTGGCTGGAAGGCCAGCGGTCGCCCGGCGGAACGCCGCGGCGTCCAGATCAACACTTCGGTGTTGGCCAGATAGTCGTCTGACCTCCGCTGGTCGGAAGGCCGCCACCCCGGCGGGCTCTGCGGCCATGCCGAGCCGAGGCGGGACAGATCGTTGTTGGGGTCCAGCACAATCGATGACACGCCGTGCAGTGCGCATTCCTCGATGATGCGGCGGATCAGCACCGTCTTTCCGGATCCGGAACCCGCGAACACTGCCACATGTTTACGCAGCGCAGCGACCGGGATTGCCAGCATCGAGTCGTTCTGCGTGTCGACCCCCAGTGGGATAGCGTTCGGGGGCACGTCGTCGGCGACGTCGGGAACCGCGTTGTCGGCCAATGGTTCCGGCTCATGCACCGCAGGGATCTCGGTGGCGTCGACGCCGTCGTCGCCGAGCGCATCACGTAACAGCGTCAATCCGTGGGCCGGCCGCCGCGCACGTAGCCAGCCCGGCAGCCCGGCGTCGTCGTCGGCAAGCAAGTCGCGCAGGGCCGTCATGGTCCGCACGTCGTCCTCGGCCAGCTGCAGCCGCCGCCCGCCTGCACGCTCGAATTCCCTGATCAGTGCGGCCGTCTTCGGGCCGGTAGGCCATGGTGTGTTGCGCAGCAGGAAAAGCTGTCGCCTATCCGAACCGCCACCGAGACCCGTTGTGGTCCAGGCTTTCTTGATCCGGTTCTGCGCCGCGGTCGCGTGTACCGCGGAAACCGCGCGAAATGCCCAGTGCCGTTCGTCGTCGGTGTCGGCATCCAGGCTCTGCCGCAGCCGGGCGTGCAATGCGACGTTGGCACCCGGTGGCGGGTCGCACACGTAGGGCTGCGGGTCGTCCAGCTCGGCGATCCACGCGATCAGCGCCGCGCCGAGCAGCTCGGGCAGCGCGGTGTCCTCACCTTCGGGATCCAGGGCGGCGGCGGGCACCGCGCGCCGGCGGTACTCCGCGAACCTGCGGTCCAGTGTGCCGAAGTCGTCCGGCACGTCATCGTCAGCCGGATGATCCGGTACCACCGGCTCACGATCGCTGAGGTGGTCGAGCTCGATGACGTCACCCTGCTTGAGGCAGTACCGAACGTGCGCATCGGCGCGGATCAACAGCTGTCGCGGCGTGTAGTTCGGGGCGTCCTCGAACGCCGACGGCCTGATGGGCCAACTTGCATACGGCGCGGTGAACCCCACCTCGGCGTAGCTGGACCCGAACCGGCGTTCCAGGATCGCCTGGCCGATCTCCGGTGTCGGCAGCGGCTGCAGCGGTGCGGTCACCCGGAACCGGTCGCGGACACTGGATGTGGCCCGCTCTCGAATACTCTCCCAGGCGGCCGGCAGGCACGCGACCACCGCGACGGTGCGTCGCATCGTTTCACGCAGGGCCATCAGACCGTGCGCCACCTGTTCCAGGACCGCGTTACCGCTGTGTTCGCCCTCGCCGTCGGTCCGCGCCGAGGACTGCGCCAGCAGGGTGTCGATCTGGTCGAGCGCCAGCACCGCCGGTCCGGCCAGCGCCACCAGCCGCGAGATGTCCTGCACGCATTCCTGCGCGGACTGACCGACCGACCGGATGCCCCACGGCCGGCGTTCGTCGGCGCCGATCTCATCGCTGGCCTGCAGGTAGGCCTCACCGATGTCGTGCTGCGCGAAATCGTTGGCGCCCAGCAGCACCAGTGCCCGCAGCGTCTGATGACAATCCCTGACCGTGTCGCGGCGCGCCCTCGCCAGCCCCCTCACGAAACGTTCCAGGATCTCCGGGTCCAGATCGTCGTCGCCGACGATGGCGCGTCGATCCGCCCGCGGAACGTGGGCGACCGAAGCCAGTTCCCACAGCAGGTCTTTCAGTTGGGTTTCGCGCTGCGCGCCGGGGCGGCCGAGGCTGTCCAGGATTCCGGTGCGGACCGATTCCCAGAAGCTCGCGGCGTCGAGCAACTGGACGACGAAGAAGTGGCCGCCCTCCTTCTGTACGCGTTCCCGGATCTGGCCGAGCAGATGCGTCTTACCCGAACCGGCCTGCCCGCGTACCGCGACGCCCAGCGGCGTCGAGTCAGGATCACGCAACGCGTCGCGGAACGCCTCCATGACGTCGTCGACGGCGTTTTCGTTGAGACCGCTGACGTGGGTCGCGGCCTGCGGTCGCCACAGGTCGTCTTGAGTGGGTGCCCAGGTCAGGCGAAGCGACGAGAGCGCCTCCCGCTGGGCGGCCTGCATCATGCCTCGATGGCGATCAGGTGCTTGGCCTGATCACCGATCTCGATGGCCGCGGCCCGGTCCGTCGACGTGAGCACTTTCTGGTTCTCCTCAGGGATCAGGCTGACGTCGGGTTGGCGATACAGCGTGCGTAGCGTGGCGTCGACGTCGTCGCGGGTCAGGTCGTCCAGTTCGTCCCGCAGTCGCGCCAGCTCGACCCAGGCGCCCGGCCGCGGGGCCAGTGATGTGTAGGCGTGGCGGATACGGTCCGGCAGCGACGCGGGCTCCTCGACCGCCGGGGCGAACACGTCGGCCAAACTGAGGTCGGCGCGCGTGAGGTAGCGGTCGAAGGCGGTCAGGAACGTGTACAGCGCCTTGGCGGGTCCCGTCGATCTGGGTGGGGCGCCGTCGCGCGTGATGTCGCGACAGAGACGCCAGCCGCGGTCGGTCAGTTCGTGCACTATGCGTCCCCCAGTGCGTTGCGATTCGATCAATCCCAGCCGATTGAGCTTCTCACGACCGGGTTTGTCCAGCGCCGGGCCCAAAGTGGGCAGCTCCGGATTCGGTACGGGGCGACATTGCGCCATCAGAACCAGCAGGACAGCTCGTTCGGTTCCGGTCAGCTCGCCAGGCGTAACGCTCACCCGGACCAACCTAGCGGGACGACGAAGGGCGCGAGGAACGAGCGTACGAGGGGCCCCGCCAATCCAGCCCAGCGTCAGCTCCCCCACCCTCGTCCTGCCCACCTCAGCGCGACAACTCGCGACAACCGCGACTGACCACCGCGCCGAACGTGCGCTCAGTGCGCTCCAAGGCCAACTTTTTCGCACTCACCGCACGCTCGACGCCGCCACCACCCAGACGCACCCAACCACCGCGCCGAACGTGCGCCCACTGCGTTCCAACACCAAAATTTCCGCCACAGATTCACAAACGCGACCCAGCAACGTCGAACCGAACACATGACATTTGTCGCTGCTGTCGCGACGTGTCGCTCTTAGCTGGGCACAATGAACTCCCACGCCCTGCCCGTGACGAGTGTGGCTGATGTGACCACCGGACCCAAGCCCGGTCGACAACCCCCAAGGTGTACCCAGTGACTCAGACCCAGAGCCAACCACCCGAGCGGCGGGGCACTGTGAAGAACCGCCTGTTGGCGTTGAGTGCCGCCGCTGCGGGTGGCTTCGCCGCCGGCGCCCTGCGCCAACGCCGGCGCGACAGCCCAGCCCCAAC
>CAMFLL010000304.1 GCA_945957405.1 uncultured Mycolicibacterium sp.
GATCACCGCCGCCCTTGGCGTCCCGGTCGAATCGGGCTGCCTGATAAGGCAGGAACCCCCCGCCGTGCACCACGACAACACGCAGGTCCGGGAAGCGGTCGAACACTCCGGTCATGATGAGCTCGGCGGTGGTCAGCGTCGAATCGATCTGTCTGCCGAACAACCCTTTCAGGGCCGCGAACCGGGCCATCAGCTCATTCGACGGCGCTTTGGTGGGCGGGTGCAGCACGATCGGGATATCGAAGTCGACGGCGGTCTGCCACACCGCGTCGAATCCCGGATCGGACAGCGCACCCACCGGCTGCGCCACGGGCAGCATGGCACTGCGCATGCCGAGTTCGGTGACAGCCCGGCGCAATTCGGTGGCAGCCGACTCCGGATCAGCCAGATGCAGGGTGGCGTGCGCACTCAGCGGGCGCGCATCATCGGCGACCGACTGGGCCATCGCGTCGTTGAGCTGCCGCACCCAGGCGGCGCCGTCGGCTGCCGGCAGATCCTGGCCGTCGACGTCCAGCCACGGGGCGACCACCTGATGCCCGACAGTCTGTTTGGCGAACCAGTCGGTCCGGTCGGTCGAGTCCAGCATCACACCGGCGACCGGTCGCAGTGGCTTCTGGCCGGGGAACGTCAGATGGTATTGACCGTCTGCGTACTCAGCCTGGACACCGAAGGGCTTGGTGCGCACGACGTCATCGAGGAATGCCGCTGGGACGCAATGGCCGTGCGTGTCGATCGCCAGGGTTGTCACGGCGCGTTCTCCTGCTCGTGTTCGTCGATCACACGGTCGATAATCACCATCGCCTCGCGGGCGGTCGGATATCCGACGTACGGGTTGAGGTGCAGGGCCAGTGCACGCAGTTCTTCGGCGGTGAGCAGATTCTCGCGAAGTGCTCCGGCCACATGGAATCCGAGGAGGCCGTAGTGGCGCAGCGAGATGGTCGCGACGATGGTCGCCACGCTCTTGAGCCGCAGTTCGAGCGTCGGGTCGAGCCAACTCTCACACCAGATGTGCTCGATGCCCGCCTCCGTGAACTTGGCCAGACCCGGCGTGGTGCGCGACTTCTCGTTCCACGCCGGCCCGAGAATCCGATCGCGGATCTCGAGGCCTCGTTCGCGTCGGTCAGCTGGACTGGGCTGATCAGTCATCGCATCCCTTCGTCGACCCGACTGTGCGGGCTCACCCCTTACCCGCGACGTGCGGCTGGCGGGTGTCGCGGGCGAATTCTGTTGCGCGCGCGCAATAGCACCGGTGGTACTTGTTGCTGACCGCCGCGAACCCCCAGCCCTGCAGAATCTGCGGCGGGTATACGGCGGGTTGGCACGGTCGCGCCGGATTCGACGCGTAGATCAGGCGTGCCGCGGGCAGATCGGCGGCAAGCCGCGCCAGGACCGACTGGTTCGCGGACTGCAGCAGCAGGGCATCGGCACCCGCAGCCAGCAGCGCGGCACCACGCTCGAGAGTCACGGCGTAACCGTCGTCGGTGTCCACGTCGTACCTGGCGGCTATCACCATGCCGGAGGCCGCATCGACGGCGACACCGACGCGGTCCATCAGCGCATCGTGGGTACGCCGACGCACGTCACCGCCCTCGAGCGGCGCCCCGTCGGGGAGGTAGCGACTGCTCAGCTGGACACCCGCTGCGCCGGCCGCCGCAAGGCGACGCAGCGCCGCTGCCAGATTGTCGCCGCCGTCCCATGCGGCGTCGGTGTCGACCACCAGCGGTACACCGGACACGGCATGGATACGTCGGACGGTCTCGGCCGCTGCGGTCGGCGACAGTTCCGCACCGGGGGGCAGATGGGCGCCGACGGCGTAGGCCGGTAACGCAAGGGCGCGATAACCAGCGTCGACGGCGGCGCGGGCACCCAGCGGATCGCAGATACTGGGCAATTCGAGTACGGCGGGCGCGGCGAGCAGGTCAGCCAGTTCGCGGCCAGGCGCTATCTGTCTACTCATTGAACACAATGTATACCAACCATGGCAGCGCGTATACCCCTAAAATGGTCTGTGGACGTATGGGTGTTCACCGTCCGACAGCGACAACCGTCTTCAGGAGAAGCAGTGGAAGAAGTTCTGCCGGCAGTGCCGAAATCCGTCGCGTTGTACGAGCAGCTCCGCGCCGCGGTGTCCGGAGGTGAGCTGCTTCCGGGCAGCCCGCTGTCCGAAATCGACCTGTGCCGTCAGCATGACGTCAGCCGCACACCGATCCGAGAAGCATTGGCGCGCTTGGAACAGGACGGTCTGGTCGAGCGCCGGGGTACCGCACTGTTCGTCCGAGACCGGTCCGCCGACGAGATCATCGACATCTATCGGGTCAGGGTGTACCTCGAAGGTGCGATCTCGTTCGACGCCGCGCACCGGCGGAGCGAGACCGACCTGATGCGACTCGCGGCCGCCGCGGACGCCGGCGAACGATTGGAAGGCACCGACAATCCCGCGTTGCTGCAGGCCGCCAACCTGGCATTCCATCAGGCGCTGGCGGCGGCCAGCCACAACCAGACATTGCAGGATCTGCAGAGTCGGCTGACAGCACAGGTCGCCAAGCTACCCTCGACCACTCTCGGCTATCCCGGCCGCTGGTCGGCATCCAACCAGGAGCACCGTGATCTGGTGGCCGCCATCCGCAAACAGGACGGCGAAGCGGCCCGAACCATCGGCAGTGCGCATATGCAGGCGGCCGCCGAGATCCGTTATGTCCTGATAGCGCAGGAACTTCAGATCAACAGCGCACACTGACCGGTCGCCGCATCGCCCGCGTGACCGCGGTCGCCGCCAGGATCACCACCAGCACCGCTGCCCCTGCAGTCACGAACTGCCGCCACGGCAGGATGCCGGCCACGTCGAGCACGTCGGGACCTGACTGCGGTGGGTGGTTCGAGGTGACCGCTGTGAATCCTTGGGATGCCGCCGGGGCGAGCGCGTCAGCCGACAGCTTGTGGGCCAACCGGTCGGCGAACTGGTCGAAGATCTTTGCGCTGACATCGAGCAGCATGCCCCTGCCGAACTGCGCGGGGCGGCCGGTGATGGCCAGATCGGTGTCGACGATGACAGTGGTGGAGCCCGGCGGCCCCTCGGTCAGGGATGCGGTGATATCGGCCTTCACATTGCCTCCGCCACGTGTCTCGCGCGCGGTCGCGCGCAGCACGGCGACCCGGCTGTCCTCGTCCTTTGACACAAAGCACACGGTTCCGCGGTACGCCACGGTGACCGGTCCGAGCTTGACCTTGACGGTTCCGGCGTAGGTGTCACCGTCCGCCGATTCGAGCTGGGCGCCCGGCAGGCACGGCGCGATCCCTTCGAGATCCTGCAGCGCCGCCCAGGCCCGCTCGATGGGCACCGGTACCACGAACTGGTTGTCCAAGCGCATGTTCAACGTATACCAGATGGACTATACGTATACGTACTGAGCTGTCCGTACCCGAGGCTGCATCCTGCGAGCCGTAGCCTCGCAGCTGCAAGCATTCCGGTCGTGGCCGCGCTGTTGGTCACCCGCGCACCCTGGTGACCATGCACGCACACCCCTGGCGCCATGTCGCCCGCGCCGCCGCCGCCCTGGCCGCCGCGATGGGAATCGGACGGTTCGCCTTCACTCCCATCCTGCCGCTGATGACCGCGCAGGCGCACCTGACGCCGCAGGTCGCCGGCCACCTGGCCACGGCCAACTATGTGGGCTACCTCGCCGGTGCGCTCGCAGGTGTGGCGTCGTCACGGCTGGCACGCTCGACCACCGCGTTCCGAGTGGCCCTGCTGGTCAGCGTCGCCGGCCTGGCTGCGATGCCGCTGATCACCGACGAAATCGGTTGGGTGGCGGTCCGCACCGTCGCCGGTTTCGTCAGCGCACTGATCTTCGTATTCGCCGTCAACGCGATGCTCGATCACCTGCATGCGCAGCCACCCCATCTGCCCGGTTGGGGCCTGGGCGGCGTCGGCGTCGGTATCGCCCTGTCGGCCGCGGTCCTGCTGTTCGCCCCCGTGGCGGCCGGGTGGCGGGGTGCGTGGTGGGCGGCGGCGGCGTTGGCCGCGGCGCTCAGCGCGGCGGCATGGCCGTTGACCACTGGAACGGCGAAATCTGGCACCGCACCCGCCCGCCCGCGGGCCGGTGGACACCGATGGTTCAGCCTGCTGATGATGAGCTACACCCTCGAAGGCATCGGCTACATCATTGCGGGCACCTTCCTGGTGGCCGCCGTCCAGCAGGGCACCCCAGGTCGCCTCGGCGGCAGCGCCTGGCTGGTGGTCGGACTGGCGACCATTCCCTCGGCTGCCGCCTGGGCGTGGTTGAGCACGCGCCGTTCCCATCCGACCCTGCTCACCGCGGCCCTGCTGCTGCAGGCCGCCGGAATAGCGTTGGCCGCCTTGGTGAACAACCCGGTGGCCGCGCTCGTCGGTGCGTTGTTGTTCGGCGCGACATTCGTGGGCATCAGTACCTTGTCACTGGCGGCCGGGCGCCTGCTGCGTTTTCCGCGCGCCGTCGCGCTGTTGACCGCGGGTTACTCGGTGGGGCAGATCCTGGGCCCGGTGGCGGTGGCGCCGCTGCTGCACCGCGGTTTCCAGCCTGCGCTCATCACGAGCGCGGTGGTGATCGGGGCGGCCGCACTGTGTGCGGCGTGGTTACGCCCGGGGTTCGGCGGCCCGGTGCGGATCGCCGGGCGGCAACCAGCCGCCGGTGTCGCCTAGGCCCAGATCACCTATCCCCGAACTGAATTCGTCGATGAGGGCGAGCACTGGCGGATTGTCCTCGCCTCGCCGCCAGACCAGCGACCAGGTCCACAACGGGGTCGGATCCACCACCGGGCGCCGCGCGATACCCCTCGGCGTCTGCAGCGTGCGCTGGTCCTTCGGATTGTTGAGCACCGGCCGGCCGAGACGGCGCACATGCTCGAAAAACGTTGTGCCCGTGACACCGCCGTCATCGACACGCACCACGGGTGAGGCGGCGGCCGTCGCCCACTGCTCGGCATACCTGTTCCACGACGACCACGTCGACTCATCCGCGTCGAGCAGCACCACCACGTCCTTGGCGCGTACCGGCGATTCATCGGTGCCCGGGGAGAGCGCGAACAGGCGATCGACGCCGATCACGACGGCGTCGAGCCCCAGCGCTTCGAGGTCGTCGGCCTGAACCCAGCACACCGCGAGATCAAGGCTGCCTTCGGCGACGCGGGCCGCTTGGGTGTGCGACGGCATCACCCAGGTATCGACACGAAGCTGCGCGAGCCCGGCGGCCCGCTCGGCCCAGTCTGCGGGGAACCAGCTCACGTACCCGATCCGGACCGGATCTGTGGACGCCATACCCATTGCCCGCCTGCGCAATTGGTCGGCCTGCTGAATCAATGCGTGCGCATCGGGCAACAGTGCCGCGCCCGCCGCGGTGAGCGTGACCGATCGCCGGTCGCGATCGAACAGCCGGATCTTCAGATCGCGTTCGAGCGCTTTGATCTGTTGCGACAGCGAGGGACCGGCGATGTGCAGCCGCTGCGCGGCACGCCCGAAGTTCAGTTCCTCGGCCACCGTGACGAAGTAGCGCAGCTGCCGCAGCTCCACGCCGACCAGCCTAGGCCACTGATAGGTAGCGACTCTCAGTTGAGAGCAAAAGCGTCGTGTGGACACGGACTGCCCTCGCGTCGGCGTGCGTTGAGCCAGGCATCGGAACACGGAAGGACCGAACATCATGCAAAGCACACCACGCGTCGCCGTCATCACCGGCGCCTCCCAGGGAATCGGCGCGGGCCTGGTCGCGGGATACCGCGCAGTGGGCTACGCCGTCGTTGCCAACTCACGCACCATCGACGCCAGTGACGACCCGCTGGTCGCCACCGTCGCCGGCGACATCGGGATCCCCGGTGTCGGCCAGCGCATCATCGACACGGCCATCGAGCGGTTCGGCCGCGTGGACACCGTGGTCAACAACGCCGGCATCTTTGTCGCCAAACCCTTCACCGAATACACCGACGCCGACTACGACGCCGTCACCGGTGTGAACCTGCGCGGCTTCTTCGAGGTCACCCGGGCAGCGCTGGCAGCGATGCTGCCCAATGGGAGCGGCCACATCGTCAATATCTCGACCACCCTCGTCGACCACGCCAACTCACAGGTGCCCGCCGCGCTGGCCGCGCTGACCAAGGGTGGACTCAACGCAGTGACGAGGGAATTGGCCATCGAGTACGCCTCGGCCGGGATCCGGTCGAATGCCGTGGCGCTGGGCGTCATCCGCACCCCGATGCATGCGCCGTCGACGCACGACGCCCTGGCGGCACTGCATCCGCTCGCTCGCCTCGGTGAGGTCGACGACGTCGTCGGTGCGGTGTTGTACTTGGAGAGCGCCGGCTTCGTGACCGGCGAGATCCTGCACGTCGACGGAGGCCAGAGTGCCGGACACTGATGCAGTCCTGCGTGACGTGATGGACCGGTGGCAGGCCGGCATCAATGCGGCGCAACCGGAACGGGTCGCCGACGCGTTCACCGACGATGCTGTGTTCCAAGGACTGCGGCCCTACACCGTGGGCCGCGCCGGTGTCGACGAGTACTACCGTTCGCAACCGGCAGGCATGGCGGTGAGTTACCGGATCCTCGAGGCGCGCCGGCCGGCCGATGATGTGGTGCACGGTTACCTCGAGGCCCAGTTCACGTTCCCCGACCGCGATGCGGTGCTGCTGCACCTGGGTGTCGTTGTCTGCTGCACCTCAGCGGGCTGGCAGATCGCTCAATACCAGGCGTCGTAGCGGTTCACTACCGTGGCGGTATGGCCCTGACACAAGATGAACGCGAACAGTTTCTCGCCGAGCCCCACATTGCCGCGCTGTCGGTGAACTCGGGCGGCAACCGCGGCCCGTTGACGGTGCCCATCTGGTACCAGTACGAACCGGGCGGCGAACCGTGGGTGCTCACGGGCGCCGGTTCCCACAAGGCCCGCCTGATCGAGGCGAACGGCTTCTTCTCGCTGATGGTCGAGCGCGCGGAACCGACGGTGCGCTATGTCTCGGTCGACGGCGCGATCAGCCGGATCGAACCCGGTACCGACGCGCAGACGGTCGAGATGGCCAGCCGCTACCTGTCGGGTGACGCGCTGGACCGCTACCTGGATTTCGCCCGCACCGAACTGGGTGCACACGTTGCCATCTACATGGCACCGGAGCGCTGGCTGTCGGCCGACATGGGCAGCTTCTGACCGGGTGTCACCGCGCCCGATCCGCACGCCGCAGGCTGCTCACCATCTGGTCGATCACCGAAGGATCGGGCGCACCCGGGTAACCCTGCTCGAGGCTGATGACGAACAGCACCGGACCCTCCTGCAGGGGACCCTGAGTGGCCACCATGCTGTGCAGCGCCGAAGGAGCGGTGCAGTCATCGGACTGGATGTCGGTGACCGTCGCGATCACCTGAACCGCGGGTGCGCCGTCCACCGTGATGTTCTTCGGCGCGCTGAGCGACACCGTGGGGACGTGCTTGCCGTCGCTGGACGTGTAGATGTCCTTCACCAGGCCGGACTCGATCTTGACGGCTTCGTCGATGTCAGGCGCATTGCTGGCCCCGGGCAGCCCCGCCATCCCCCGCACCTGGTGCAGGCACGTCTTGTTCTCCAGCGAGGCCGCACCGCTCATGGTGCGCACCGGGCAGTAGCCGAACGGGCCGTCGTCGCACTTCTTCTCCCAGCCCACCAGCACGCCGCACTTCTCGACCACCCAGTCCGGCGGCACGTCATAGGCCAGGCCACGCGGGCCGACCACGGGTTTCCAGCCCGCCGGCGTCTGCGCACCCGGCCCCGCGGTGAAGCCCTCGCAGATCGCCGATCCCGGCGCGGCGGTCGGCGGGGCGCTCGTGGTCGTGGTCGTGGTGGTGGGCGGAGCGCTGCTGGTGGTGCTGGGGGCGGTGGTTGTGGTGGTGCTGCTCGGTGACTGGTCCTGCGGTGCCGTCGAGGTGGCGGTCTGCGCGACGCCGCCGGATGAATCATCGGAACCCGACAGCAGCAAACCGGCGACCACCACAGCGACCGTCACCACCACGGCGGACGCCATCAACACCCATACCCACCGCCCCCCACCGTTGCGCGGTGGCGGTGCGAATTGGTTTGGTGGACCGCCGTATCCGTGCCAGCCAGGAGGTGGCTGCTGCGGATACCCCTGCGGTGGATAGCTCACGTGGTCCTCCCCCGTGCCCGTCGGGCAAACGTATCGATACACCGTAACAGGCTTCGGCGCCTCCCCAGCGCGCCGAGATCCGCCGCCTTGGCCGGGGAATCCGTTGCCGCATAAGCGGTCAACACCGGCAAAGAGCCCCCGCGACGTCATTGTCGCGGGGGCTCTGCGTCTCTGGCGGCTAGCTGTCCAGCGACGACGGCGGGTTGAACCGATCGCCGTATTTCGCGGCCAGTTCCTTGGCGCGCGCCACGAAGGCTGCCTTGCCGACACCGCCCGCACCCTCGTAGCCGACGATGAACTGCGCCGATCCACCGGTGTACGGGGGGTAGCCGATACCCATGATCGAACCGATGTTGGCATCGGCGGTGGACGTCAGCACGCCCTCGTCGAGACACTTCTGCGTCTCGAGCGCCTCGGCGAACAGCATGCGATCGATCATGTCCTGCAGTGGGATCGAGGAAGATCCAGCACCACCGGACGTGAAGGTGTCCGCCAGGCCGTCCCACAACCCCGCGCGCTTCCCGTCGACGTACTCGTAGAACCCGGCGCCCTTCAACCGTGACGGGCGGCCGATCTCGATCATCTTGTTGACGACGACCTCGGCCGGATGCGGCTCATACGTGCCGCCCGCTTCTTCCACCGCCAGACGCGTAGCCGCGGCGATCTTGTGCATCAGCTCGAGGTTGAGCTCGTCGGACAGCTGCAGCGGCGGCGCCGGGTAACCGGCCTGCGAACCCGCCTGCTCGATGCTGGCCGGGGCCACCCCCTCGCCCAGCATCGCCAGCGCCTCGTTCACGAAGGTACCGATGACGCGGGAGGTGAAGAAGCCGCGGCTGTCGTTGACCACGATCGGGGTCTTGCCGATGGCCAGGGTGTAGTCGAACACGCGGGCCAGTGCTTCGTCAGAGGTCTTCTCGCCCTTGATGATCTCCACCAGCGGCATCTTGTCGACCGGCGAGAAGAAGTGGATGCCGATGAAGTCCTCCTG
>CAMFLL010000305.1 GCA_945957405.1 uncultured Mycolicibacterium sp.
ACGCAACACCGTGTTCATCGCGCGAGGTACGTCGCTCCCGGAGCAACGGGCTGCCCGGGTCGATGCCGAGATTGTCGGCGTCGACCTGGGCAGCCGCGACGGCGTCCAGGACATGTTCCATCGAGTCGAAATGCACGCCGTGGCCGGCGAGGTAGTCGGTCATGGACCCCGAGTCGGTGTCGAAATCGAACAGCAGGGATCCGACGGTGTCGACGTAGGTACTGCGCTCGATCATGGTCGGCTCGCCGTCGAGCAACCTGACCCGCAGCACGTCGACCACGAAGTCGTCGGTGGTCAGGCCGAGGGCGACGGCCGCGGACTCGGTCGCCCGGCGGCGCGCGATCTCCAGCGTGCGACTGCCCGGCGTGCGCCCGTTGCGGCGGGCCCACTGGGTGAACGGGGTGAACGTGTCGAGCGTCTGGGTGGCGTCATGACTGTTGACCACCGCCGGCTTGCCTCGGGACACCCGGATCAGGCCCTCGTTCTTCAGCGTCGCGAGCGCTTGCCGCACCGGTCCCCGCGACACGTCGAACTCCGCACACAATGCGTTCTCGGTGGGCAGCGACTGCCCGATGGCGTACTCGCGCGAGGAGATCCGCTGCCGCAACACCGCCGCGACATGCTCATGGCGGGGCTGCGAGCCGGCCATGGAGTCCCCTATCGACATGTTGTCATGACAACTTCCCCGAATAGTACGGGGTCGGCGAGCTTCCCTATGGTTGCAGCATGCAATTGCTGCTCGTGCGGCACGCCCTGCCGAACCGGACCGATCACGGCGAGGGCGCCGACCCCGACCTGTCGGAGGCCGGCCTGGAACAGGCCCGTCGCCTGCCCGGCGCGCTGACCCGGTTCCCCATCTCGCGGCTGGTCAGCAGCCCGCAGAAGCGCGCGGTCCAGACGGCGGGGCCGGTGTCGGCGTCCCTCGGGATTCCCGTGGAGATCGACGCCAGGCTCGCCGAGTACGACCGTGACATGGCGGTCTACGTGCCCGTCGAGCAACTGCGCACCGAACGGCCTGAGGACTGGGCGCGGATGGCCGACGGGCATCTGCCGGGCGGCGTCGACGAGGACGCGTTCCGCGCCCGGATCGGCGCGGGAATCGCCGATATCGTCGCCACCGCCGACCACGAGGACACCGTCGCGGTGTTCAGCCACGGGGGAGTGATCAACGTGCTGCTGCACGAGATCCTCGGCACCCGCCGGCTGTTGTCCTTCCCGATCGACTATGTGTCGGTGACGCGCCTGCTGTACTCGCGCACCGGGCAGGCGACGGTGGTCAGCACCAACGGCACCGAACACGTGTGGGATCTGTTGCCGCGCAACCAGCGCCGGTAGTTACTCCGCTGCGGCGCCCGCCGGCTCCTTGTCCTTGCGGTGCTTACCGATGCCGGTGGCCTTGGCGGCCTCGGACCGGGTGGCCTTCGCGGCCTTCGTCACCTTGGCCACGGAATCCTCGGCCCGGTCGGCCGCCTTCTCGACCGAATCCGAGATGCTCTTCAGCGCCGTCTTCACGGGCCGGGGCCGCTCGGTCTTCGTCGCCGACGTGTCCTGGGTCGTCGAGGTGATGGCGCGCAGCTTGCTGAACCGCGGCGAATCCGTGTCCGCGGTGTCGGTGGAGGTCAGGCCGAGGGGTTTGGCGACATCCAGCGTGAAGAGCTTGGCGTGGCGACCGGTCTCGGGTGTGGTGGCCACGGATTGCTCGGGTGCGACCGAGCGTTCGGCGGCCTCGGCGACCATTCCCGGCGGCGGGGTGGCCAGTGCGGTGGCGACGAGGTACTGCGCGGTCTCGACGCCGGCGATGATGTCCTGGGCGCCCTGACCGAGTGCCTGGACGAAGTCCACCGTGCCGTCGACAGCGGTGTTGATGATGTTGCTCAGGTTGAACGTCAGGACGGCCGCGATCAGATTCTGGGTGCCGGTGATGGCCGACACCGTGACGCCGTTGGCGGCTTCCAGGAAGCCGTTGGTGACGGCGATGATGGCCTGGGGGCGGGCGGCCTGCAGCGCCGTCTGCACTGCCAGATATTTCTGGTTACGCCAGATCAACGAGTTGAGCAGCGGTTCTCCCACCGCCACCACGGAATCGCGGACCGCGTTGGTGAAGGTTTCGAACGCACCGACGAAATCGAGGTTGAGCACCTGCTGGGTGTTGGCCACCGCGACCCCGGGGATCGCCAGGATCGACTGGACCAGCCCCACTCCTGCGCCCGCCAGACCGCCCAGGTAGACCGCCCAGTTCTCAGCCCAGTTCCGGATGGCCTGCCGGACGATCGGGAAGGTCAGGAAGTAGGGGATGTCCAGGGCCATCAGTTGCGGTTCGCACGACACGGTGGCCGCAGCGGCGGCCGCCCGCATGTCGAGTGCCGGCGGCACCGGTGTGATGGGTGTGGCCGCGACGACGCCCGCGGTTGCCAGTGCGAGCCCGGTGGTGATCCACGGACGCGTGCAAGTGTGCATTTTCGACCCCGACTTCGAACAGTTTCTTAATTGACGCTGAGAAACCTATCCCGTCCAGGGGCACCCGCGCTCTTTTTGCAGCATTTTCGGGTGGCCGGAGCCACAGTTTGAGTCTTCCGGGGCCCGGGTAGAGACTGGCGTGCCAGTTCGGTTTCCCGTCCGAAGACATTCCCGTAGGAAGCGTGTGTTGATGAAGCGTGAAGTCAGTGCCGAGCTCGATGTCGACATCAACGCCGCCACGACACTCGAATTCCAGATCGCCGTTGCGCCGCAGCCCGGCGCGGAGGTCACCGAGACACTGTCATTCCTGTTGAACGGCAAAGCAATCGAGGCCAAGGAGATCACCGGGGCGCACGGCAACCGGATCCACGTGTTCGACGCGGGGGTGGGCAATTTGAAGGTCAGCTATGCCGCGACGGTGATCGGCCAGGCCGACCCTGCTCCGGTGGAGGATATCGACGCCTCGATCTATCTTCGCCCCAGCCGCTATGCGGAGGCAGACAAGTTCTTCGGCTTCGCGGGCACCGAGTTCGGCGAGTATGCCGAGTCGAGCACGTTGCTGCAGAAGGTGTCATCGTGGGTCGGCACCCGCCTGGACTACGTTCCCGGGTCCAGCGATCCCATAGACGGAGCGGTCGACACGCTGCTGGCCGGGCGGGGGGTCTGCCGGGACTACGCCCACCTGGTGGTGGCGCTGCTGCGTGCGGTCAACGTGCCCGCCCGGTTGGTGTCGGTGTACGCGCCGGGCTGCGTTCCGATGGACTTTCACGCCGTCGCCGAAGCACTGGTGGACGGTCAGTGGCGGGTGGTCGACGCGACCTGCCTGGCGCCGCGGCAGTCGCTGGTCCGCATCGCGACCGGGCGCGATGCCGCCGACACGGCGTGGCTGGACAACCACAAGGGCGCGATCAACGTCAACAACATGATGGTGGGCGCGGTCGTCGACGGCGATCTGCCGCACGACGCCGTCGAGCAGCTGGTGTCGATTCGGTGAACGGGCTGCGGTCCTACAGGCCCGCTTTGAGGTTCTTCTTGGCGGCCCGCCGCAACTGGAAGATCCGCACCGCGCCGACCGCCACCGTCAGCAGGCCGCCGGCCACCGCGGCGAACAGGATGGCGACACCGAGCGGAAGGCTCCAATGCCAACCCAGGAAGGCGAACTCCGCGGACTCGGTGTTCTGGGCGATGAAGATCAGCAACACGATCAGTATCAGGAAACCGAAGATCAGCGCGCCCCACAGCGCGGCGGCCTTGGTGAATTTCACCGCCGACTCCGGTGGCGGCGGCGCTTTGACGGGTGGCGGCGCTTTCACAGGAGGCGGCGCCGACGTTCTGGCGGCCGGGTCGACCGGCGTTCGGGTCACCGGCGGCCGGTCCGAAGGCGGCACGGTGGGGTCGCTGCTCATGCCGCTATTTTTGCCCTTTCCGCTGCGGAAGCAAACACCGAGTCATCCGATGGTCACAAGTTCATGGTGAGGCAAAGCACGGCAATGTCGCCCACATCCCGTTACTGTCGGTTGATGACCACGCTGCGACAGCGCGCGCGGAGCTCACCGGTAGCGGCAGTGGTGCTGATCGTCTCGTTGACGGCGGCGCTGTTGGCCGGCTGCGGCAGTTCGAACCCACTGGGTGGCGGCGCCGTGTCCGGTGACCTCAAAACCATCATCGTGGGCTCGGCCGACTTCCCCGAATCGAAGATCATCGGTGAGATCTACGCCCAGGCATTGGAGGCCAACGGTTTCACCGTCAGCCGGCAGTTCGGCATCGGCAGCCGCGAGACCTACATTCCTGCGCTGCAGGATCATTCGATCGACCTGGTGCCCGAGTACACCGGCAACCTGCTGAAGTATTTCGACGCCGAGACCAAGGCCACCACACCCGAAGACGTCGAACTGGCGCTCTACCGGGCACTTCCCGGAGACTTGTCGATGCTGACCCCGGCACCCGCCGCCGACGTCGACACCGTGGCTGTCACCGCCGACACCGCCAAGAAATGGAACCTCAAGACCATCGCTGACCTCGCCCCACACTCAGCCGAGGTGAAGTTCGGTGCGCCATCGGAATTCCTGAGCCGCGCCGAGGGCCTGCCCGGCCTCAAAGCCAACTACGGGCTCGACGTCGCGCCGAGCAATTTCGTCGCCATCAGTGACGGCGGCGGGCCAGCCACCGTGCGCGCCCTGGTCGACGGCAGCGTCACGGCCGCCGACATCTTCTCGACGTCGCCGGCGATCCCGCAGAACAACCTGGTGGTGCTCGAGGATCCCAAGAACAACTTCCCGGCGGCCAACGTGGTGCCCGTCGTCAGCTCGCAGAAGATGTCCAACGACCTCAAGACCGTGCTGGATGCTGTCTCGGCGAAGCTGACCACCGAGGGCCTGATCGAACTGAACACCGCGGTGTCCGGCAACGCCGGCGTCGACCCCGACGAAGCGGCCGAAAAGTGGATCAAGCAAAACGGTTTCGACCAACCTGTCCCCGCCAAGTGAGCGAGTCAATGATCACTTTCGACGCCGTCACCAAGAAGTACCCGGACGGTACGGTCGCGGTTGACGCCTTGTCCCTGGAGGTGCCGGGCGGCACCTTGGCCGCGTTCGTCGGCCCGTCGGGCTGCGGTAAGACCACCTCGATGCGGATGATCAACCGGATGATCGAGCCCACCTCGGGCACGCTGACCGTCGACGGTAAGGACGTCACCACGGTCGACCCGGTCAAGCTACGCCTCGGGATCGGTTACGTGATCCAGAGTGCCGGGCTGATGCCGCACCTGCGGGTCATCGACAACGTCGCGACGGTTCCGGTGTTGCGCGGTGAATCACGGCGCAAGGCAAGGGAATCGGCGTACGGGGTGCTCGAACGCGTCGGTCTGGATCCCAAGCTCGCCACCCGGTATCCGGCCCAGCTGTCGGGAGGGCAGCAGCAGCGCGTCGGGGTGGCCCGCGCGCTGGCCGCCGACCCGCCGATCCTGCTGATGGACGAGCCGTTCTCCGCCGTCGACCCGGTGGTGCGCGACGAGCTGCAGATCGAGATCCTGCGCTTGCAGGCCGAATTGAACAAGACCATCGTGTTCGTCACGCACGATATAGACGAAGCCCTCAAACTCGGCGACAAGGTCGCGGTGTTCGGCCCCGGCGGGGTGCTGCAGCAGTTCGACGAACCGTCGCGGTTGCTGTCCAACCCGGCCAACGATTTCGTCGCCGGGTTCGTCGGTGCTGACCGCGGCTACCGCGGACTGCAGTTCTTCCACGCCACGGGCCTGCCGCTGCACGACATCCGGCACGTGCCCGAAGAGGACATCGACGCCCTGGACCTCGCCCCGGGTGACTGGGTACTGGTCACCCGGCCGGACGGTTCGCCGTACGCCTGGATCAACGCCGACGGTGTCGCACTGCACCGCGGCGGGAGTTCGTTGTACGACAGCAGCATTGCCGGCGGTTCGCTGTTCCGGCCGGACGGGACGTTGCGGCTGGCGCTGGACGCGGCCCTGTCGTCGCCGGCGGGCCTTGGGGTCGCGGTGGATTCCGACAGCAAGGTCATCGGTGGTGTGAAGGCCGACGACGTCCTGGCCGCGCTCGAGAAGCAACGCGTGCAGCGGGGCTGACATGCACTATCTGCTGACGCACCTCGACGACGCCTGGGCGCTGACCCTGATCCATCTGCGGCTCTCGCTGGTGCCGATCGTGCTCGGGCTGCTGATCGCCGTACCGCTGGGCGCCCTGGTGCAGCGCACCACCGCGCTGCGCCGGCTGACCACCGTGACCGCGAGCATCATCTTCACCATCCCGTCGCTGGCGCTGTTCGTGGTGCTGCCGCTGATCATCCCGACCCGCATCCTGGACGAGGCCAACGTCATCGTCGCCCTGACGCTGTACACCACCGCGCTGTTGGTGCGTGCGGTGCCCGAGGCGCTGGACGCGGTGCCCGAGCATGTGCGCGACGCCGCGACCGCCGTCGGCTACAAGCCGCTCACCCGGATGCTGAAAGTCGAACTGCCGCTTGCCATCCCGGTACTGATCGCGAGCCTGCGCGTGGTTGCGGTGACCAACATCTCGATGGTGTCGGTGGGTTCGGTGATCGGTATCGGCGGGCTCGGCACCTGGTTCACCGAGGGCTATCAGGCCGACAAAAGTGACCAGATCATCGCCGGCATCATTGCGATCTTCGTGCTGGCCATCGTCGTCGACACCCTGATCATGCTGATCGGCAGGGCGCTCACCCCGTGGGTCCGGGCCACCCGCTCGACGCGAGCCAAGGCGAACGCATGAACTTCCTGCAGCAGGCGCTGTCCTTCATCTTCACCGCCGAGAACTGGGGCGGCCCGGCCGGCCTGACCGCGCGCATCCTCGAGCATCTGCAGTACACCGTGATCGCCGTGCTGGTCTCGGTGCTCATCGCCGTTCCGCTGGGCATGCTCATCGGCCACACCGGGCGCGGCACCTTCCTGGTGGTCACCGGCGTCAATGCCCTGCGCGCCCTGCCGACCCTCGGCGTGCTCCTGCTCGGGGTGCTGCTGTGGGGGCTCGGGTTGGTGCCGCCGACCGTCGCGTTGATGCTGCTCGGCATCCCGCCGCTGCTGGCGGGCACCTACGCCGGGATCGCCAACGTCGACCCGACTGTGGTCGACGCCGCCCGGGCGATGGGGATGACGGAATCCCGGGTGCTGCTGCGTGTCGAGATCCCGAACGCCCTGCCACTGATCCTGAGCGGGTTGCGCACCGCGACCCTTCAGATCGTCGCGACTGCCACCGTCGCCGCCTACGCCAGCCTGGGCGGTCTGGGCCGGTACCTGATCGACGGCATCAAGGTGCGTCAGTTCTACATCGCGCTGGTCGGTGCCCTGATGGTGACGGCCCTCGCGCTGATCCTCGACGCGGCGCTGGCCCTGGCGGTGTGGCTCTCGGTGCCCGGCTCCGGCCGGTTCCAGCGGTGGGGCGGCCGGATTCCACAACCGTTGCTCGACGACGAGGTCGCTGTCGAGTCAAGCAATCCGGATAGACTTCGCGACCGGGCTACGAACGAGTCCGCCCGTCGCTTACGGTAGATGGGTGAGTCAAGCCCATGCTCCGAGCGATACCGCTTTCCCCAGCATCCTGACGTGGCGTGCGCACGATGTGCCCCGCATGGAATCCGTCCGGGTACAGCTGTCCGGTAACCGGATCAAGGCCTATGGCCGGATCGTGTCGGCAGCCGTGGACTCCACACCGGCGTTCAGCGCCTCCTACGACCTGGTGACCGACGAATCCGGCGCCACCAAACGGCTGTCCATGACCGTCACCCTGGCCGAACGTGAGCGCCAGCTGTCGATCGCGCGCGACGAAGAGAACATGTGGTTGGTCCAGGACCACAGCGGCCAGACATCGAGGGCCGGTTTCGACGGCGCGCAGGACGTTGACGTGGTCTTCAGCCCCCTGTTCAACGCGCTGCCCATCCGCCGCACCGGGCTGCACCGGCGCTCCGATTCGGTGACCATCCCGGTGGTCTACGTCTGGCTACCCGCCCTCGAGGTCAAGCAGGCCACCGTCAGCTACAGCAGCGGCGCCGACGGCATCAAATTGAACTCACCCGTCGCCGACACCACGATCACCGTCGACAACGAGGGCTTCATCGTCGACTATCCGGGCCTGGCAGAGCGGATCTGATCACCGCGCCGGCGCGTCCGGCGGCGGCCAGTTCGGTCCGCCAGTTCGTGGCGCCGATCCTGATGGTCATGATCTCGGGGCGCGAAAAGCTGTCGTAGCGGGTGCGCGCGGCGTGCCCGGCCTCCGCCAGGTCCGCGACCGATCCCTGCTCGTCCAGTGCCCGTCGAGCCGAGGTCAGCAGCCCGATGGTGCGGTCCAGCATCGGTATCAGCTCGGCGCGGTTGGCCTCGCACATCGCCCGGACCAGGTCGGGCGCGGTGGCCGCGACACGCGTGCCGTCCCGGAAGGAACCGGCCGCCAGCGCGAAGGCCAGCGGTACGTCGGCCGCGGTGACGGCCTGCGCCTCGGCGACCAGGTGCGGCAGGTGTGAAATCGCGGCGGCCGCGGCGTCGTGCTCATCGGAGCGCGCCGGTACCACGAACGATCCGCACTCCAGCGCGAGTGCCATCACCGTCGCCCACACCTCGGGATCGACATGCTCGTCGACTGCCAGCACCCAGGGCGCGCCCACGAACAGGCGCGGATTGCCTGCCGTCCACCCCGAGTGCGCCGTCCCCGTCATCGGATGGCCGCCGACGAACCGCGGCAGCAGTCCGGCGTCGCTGACGGCGTGCAGGACGGCGGTCTTCACGCTGATCACATCGGTGAGCGGGTTGTCGGGCGCGGTCGTGGCGACGTGCTCGAGCATCGACGCCAGCGCCGGCATCGGGACCGCCAGCACGATCAGGGCCCCCGAATCGGCGGCCCGCGCCAACACCTTGGTCAGGTCCGTGGACGCGTCGAAGCCGTCATACCTGGCGGCCTGGGCACCGTCGACCGAGCGGTTGTAACCGAAGACATCGCGCCCCGCGGCGGCCGCCGCCCGCATCAGCGAACCGCCGATCAGCCCCAACCCCAGCACGCACACCGGTGTTTGTGCTGTCTCTTATACACATCTCCGAGCCCACGAGACTAA
>CAMFLL010000306.1 GCA_945957405.1 uncultured Mycolicibacterium sp.
TTCCGCGCGACAACCGAACCGCGCTCGAAGATCTCGCCGCCCCACACGCCCCACGGCTCTTCGCGCTCGATGGCGGCGGCCAGACACTGCCGACGGATCGGGCAGTCGACGCACAGCACCTTGGCGCGTTCGAGATCGACGGGGCTGTCGGCGAACCAGAGATCGGGATTTCCGACATGGCACGGCAGCACCGGCAGCCTTTCCTCTACCTGACAAGCACCAACTGTCAGGGCTGACATGTCCCTTCACCTGCTTCCTGGTCTCGTGGGCTTTTGTCTGAGCTCGAGATCCGGGCCGGTGATCGGGGGTCTTCCCCAAAAACTTTGGCCACGGATCCGGGTGACTTCGGGTCCGTGGCCAATTGGCTGCTTCGCGGGTTTCTAGAAGAGACCCCGATTCACGGACGCGTCTGTCGTAGCGGCGGTACGGCGCTTACGCTGCAGCGCAATAGCGGCACCCGCCCAACCGGCATGGGGAGCCGGCGGGTTGTACGCCATGGGGGCAGCGAAGGTCCCAGCAATGCGCGCGGATGCAGCGGTGGCGTCTACGCCAAGGCCAAACCGTTCTGTGCAAAACATCGAAACTGAAGTAATCATTGTGGGACCTCCTTTCAAGCTCGTCGCGTCCATGAATAGTGCGATTCTGAGGCTAGACGCTAACACCTCTATTCGACAAGCGATTTTCTGACCTGCAGTTATCCCCTGCCGTGCACCAGATCGAGGACATCGGGCCCAAACTGCTCGAGCTTGCGCGCTCCGATCCCCGAAATGGACACCAACGCGGCATCGTCAGCGGGCCGCGTTTCGGCGATGGCGATCAACGTGTTGTCGCTGAACACCACGAACGCGGGCACCTTGAGTTCCTGCGCGGTACGCAACCGCCATTCCTTGAGCCGGGTCAGCAGATCGGTGTCGATGTCCGACGCGCACGTCTCGCACCGGCCCAGAATCGACGCCGCTGGTGTGGTCAGGGCGGCATTGCACACCCGGCAGCGCTTGGCCGCAGGCCTGGACTTACGTGGACCACTGGGCGCCGCCTCCCGACCGGTCTGCGGCGCAATACCGTTGAGGAAGCGCGACGGCTTACGGGTCTGGCGGCCGCCGGGAGTGCGCGACAACGCCCAACTGAGCGTCAGATGTACCCGCGCCCGGGTGACGCCGACGTAGAGCAGGCGGCGCTCCTCCTCGACCGGCTCGCTGTCCGGGCCGTGGGACAGCGCATGGGAGATGGGCAGGGTGCCGTCGGCGAGGCCGACGAGGAAGACCGCGTCCCACTCCAGGCCCTTGGCGGCGTGCAGCGACGCCAACGTGACGCCCTGAACCACCGGCGGATGCCGAGCATCGGCGCGCACCCGTAATTCGGCGACCAGGCCGGGCAAGTCGAGGCCGGGCCGGGTGGCGACCTCCTCGTCGACCAGTTCGGCCAGCGCGTCGAGCGCCTCCCAGCGTTCACGGGCACGGGTACCGGTGGGCGCCTCCGCAGTGAGCCCGAGCGGTTCCAGCAAGGCACGCACCCGCTCCGGCAGCGGGTCGTCGCTGTCGGGGTCGCGGTCGGCGGCGCGCTGCAGGGCCAGCAGGGCCTGCCGGATCTCCTGACGGCTGAAGAAGCCCTCACCGCCGCGCACCTGGAAGGCGATACCGGCCTCGGTCAGCGCCTCCTCGTACACCTCGGACTGGGCGTTGATGCGGTACAGCACCGCGATCTCCGCCGGCGGGGTGCCGGCCGCCACGAGTTTGGCGATCTTCTTGGCGACGGCGGCGGCCTCGGCGACCTCGTCGGGATGTTCGGTGAACGTCGGTTCGGGGCCGGGATCGCGTTGGCCGACGAGGTGCAATTTGCTCCCGGCGACCCGGCCGCGGGCCGCGGCGATGACACGGTTGGCCAGCGAGACCACCTGGGGCGTCGACCGGTAGTCGCGTTCCAACCGGACGACGGTGGCATCCGGAAACCGTCGGGAGAAGTCCAGCAGATACTGCGGGGTGGCGCCCGTGAACGAGTAGATGGTCTGGTTGGCGTCGCCCACCACCGTCAGGTCGTCCCGGTTGCCGAGCCACGCCGAGAGCACCCGCTGCTGCAGTGGGGTGACGTCCTGGTACTCGTCGACGACGAAGCAGCGGTAGCGGTCCCTGAATTCCTCGGCGACCGCGGCATCGTTCTCGATGGCGGCCGCGGTGTGCAACAGCAGATCATCGAAGTCCAGCAGCGCCACCTCACCACGCGTCTTGAGCTTCTCGTAGTTGGCGTACACGGTGGCCACCCGCGCCGCGTCGAGCGGTATGTCGCGGCCCACCTTGGCCACCTCGGAGCCATAGGTTTCCGGGCTGATCAACGACGCCTTGGCCCACTCGATCTCGCCCGCCAGATCCCGCACGTCGTCCGTACTGACCTGGAGTTTGGCACGGTTGGCGGCCTGGGCGACGACGGCGAACTTGCTGTCGAGCAGTTGCCAGCCGGTGTTACCGACCACCCGCGGCCAGAAGTACGCCAGCTGGCGGCGGGCCGCCGCGTGAAAGGTGAGCGCCTGCACAGCTCCGACCCGGGCACCCAGTGCGTCGTCAGCCTCGATGCCGCGCAGCCGACCGCGCATCTCCCCCGCCGCGCGCTGCGTGAACGTGACGGCCAACACCTGTCCGGGGGCGACCTGCCCGGCCGCGACGAGATGTGCGATGCGGTGCGTGATGGTGCGCGTTTTCCCGGTGCCGGCACCGGCCAGCACACACACCGGGCCGCGTGCCGCGAGTACCGCCTCGCGCTGCTCGTCATCGAGACCATCGGTCGGCATGCCGATCATCCTTCCAGGGCCCGGTGACAGCAGCGCGGGGACACGATCGGCGTAGTGCCAAAATGGAAGCCATGACCGCTTCCGACGCGACACTGACGATGTACACCACGACCTGGTGTGGGTTCTGTCGCAGGCTCAAGATGGCGCTGAAATCCGAAGGTATCGGCTACACCGAGATCGACATCGAGGAAAATCCCGACGCAGCCCAGTTCGTGGAGTCGGTCAACGGCGGTAATCAGACGGTTCCGACCTTGAAATTCGCCGACGGTTCGACCATGACCAACCCGCACATCAAAGAGGTCAAGCGCAAGCTCGGGGGCTGACCCGTCAGCTCCGAGCCGGCGGCGCACGGAAGTGCCTGTCCTGCTTGAAAAATACCGCGCCGGGCCCGACACCTCCGCCGTATCCTTGGACGATTGAGGTGGTCGGGACCTCGGATCGGCGGTATTCCGATGACGTCGGGGGCGACGGAGTACAAACAGGTCACAGTGCTGTTCGCCGACCTGGTGCGGTCCATGGACATCGCCGCCGCGCTGGACATGGAGCGGTTCCGTGAGCTGCTGACCGAACTGCTGGAGCTCTCGGCGGCGGAGGTCCGGCGCTTCGGCGGCACCGTCGAGTTCACCGGCGATGGGCTGATGGCGGTGTTCGGCGCCCCAATTGCGTTGGAGGACCACGCTATCCGGGCGTGCCGGGCCGCCCTGGCCGTCCAGGACGAGGCCGCCCGGCTGGCCGCCGAGGTGCGCAGCCGCGACGGCGTGGTGTTACAGCTGCGGGTCGGGCTGGATTCGGGCCGGGTGATCGCCGGTGCATTCGGATCAGGGTCGCTGGGCTATGCCGCAACGGGACGACACGTCGGGATGGCGCAGCGGATGGAATCGGTGGCACCCCCCGGCGGCGTCATGCTGTCGGAATCGACCGCGCAACTCGTCGAGCAGGACGCGGTGCTTGCCGAACCGCAGTGGGTGCAGGTCAAGGGCGCCGACGAACCGGTGCCGACGCGCCGCCTGATCGGCATCAAGCCCCGGGATCGCCGCATCGGGCGAGCCGAGGCGAGCCTGACCGGCCGCCGCTGGGAGATGGCCGCACTCGACGCCATCATCGAACGCGCGATCGACAGTCGCGGCGGTGTGGTCAGCGTCGTGGGGCCGCCGGGCATCGGGAAATCTCGGGTGGCCCGAGAGGCCGCGGCGCTCGCCGCGAACCGCGGCGTCGACGTGTTCTGGGCGTTCTGTGAGTCGCACACCAGGGATGTGCCGTTCCACGCGGTGGTCCGTCTGCTGCGGGCGGGCAGCGGCGTCGGCGACCTCGACGGCGACGCCGCCCGCAGCCAGCTGCGCACCGTGGTGGCCTCCGACGCCGATCCGCACGATCTGCTGCTGCTCGACGACCTGCTCGGTATCGCCGACCCCGATGTGCCGCTGCCACCCGTCGACCCCGATGCGCGGCGTCGCCGGCTGACGGCGTTAATCAACACCGTCTCACTGGCACGCACCGACCCTGCGCTGTTCATCATCGAGGACGTGCACTGGATCGACCCGGCCAGCGAATCGCTACTGACCGACCTCCTGGCAGTCATCTCCCGTACCCCGTCGGTGGTGCTGATCACGACCCGCCCCGAATACGCGGGAGCGCTGACGCACGCGCACGGTGCACAGACCATAGCGCTTGCGCCACTGGCTGATTCGGGTACCGCAGTGATCCTGGGCGAGCTGCTGGGTGCGGATCCCTCGGTGCGCGAACTGGCGGCGGTCATCGTCGAGCGGGCCGCCGGAAACCCGTTCTTCGCCGAGGAAATGGTCCGCGAGCTGGCCCAGCGCGGCGTGCTGGCCGGTGAACGAAGTCGCTACGTGTGCCGGATCGACGTCGCCGAGGTGAGCGTGCCTGCCACGGTGCAGGCGGCCATCGAGGCCCGCATCGACCGGCTCAGCGCCGAGGCCAAGACCACGTTGAACGCGGCGTCGGTGATCGGAGCCCGGTTCGGGACCGAGCTGTTCACCGAGTTGGGTATCGTCGCGGTGTTCGACGAGCTGATCGACGCGGAGCTCATCGATCAGGTGCGGTTCACCCCCGACCCCGAATACGCCGTCCGTCATCCGCTGATCCGCGCCGTGGCGTACGAGTCACAGCTCAAATCCGACCGCACACAATGGCATCGGCGCGTCGCGGCCGCGATCGAACAACGTGACCCGGCGACCACCGAGGACAACGCGGCACTGATCGCCGAGCACCTGGAGGCCGGCGGCGACCTGCACGCCGCGTACAGCTGGCACATGCGTGCCGCAGCGTGGGCGACCAACCGCGACATCTCGGCTGCCCGGCACAGTTGGGAGCGCGCCCAGGCGATCGCCGACGCCTTACCCGCAGACGACCCCGACCGACTGGCGATGCGCATTGCCCCCCGCACCATGCTGTGCGGCGTCGCATGGCGAGTCCATGTGAACGTGGCCGGTGATCGCTACGAGGAACTGCGGGCGTTGTGCACCGCTGCCGGCGACAAGGCGTCGCTGGCCGTGGCCATGGCAGGGCTGGTGATGGACAACGGGATCAAGGGGCGGATCCGCGAGGCGTCGCAACTCGCATCGGAAACCATGGCCCTCATCGAGTCCCTCGGCGATCCGACGATGATGGTGGGGCTGTCGTTCCCGCCGATCTACGCCAAGGGACACGCCGGCGAATATGCCGACACGCTGCGGTGGTCACAGGACGCCATCGTGCTCGCCGACGGTGATCCGTTCATGGGCAACATGATTTTCGGTTCTCCGTTGGCGTTGGCCCACACGACCCGGGCCATGGGCAGGTGCGGCCTCGGGCATTCCGGGTGGCAGGACGATTTGCGCACGGCCCTGGCGATGGCACGCACCGCCGACCCGTGGACCTATGTCACGGTTGTGGCCTATGTCTACTTCCCGGGACTGACGTTGGGCACCCTCGGTGTCGATGATCCGGCGGTGCGCGAAGTCGAGGACGCGCTGCAGATCGCCGAACAATCCGGGGACGATATGGCGTTGGCGTTTGCCCGGGTGCTCGTGGGCCTGGCGCTGGTGGACCGCCCTACTGCCACCGAGCGTGACCGTGGCTACACGATCCTGTCCGATATCAGTGACGTGCTACGGCAGCAGGCGCACAATCTGAGCGAGTTGCGTCTCATCGATGTCTACCTGGCACGCGAGATTGCCCGGCGCGGTGATCATGACGCAGCGATACTTCTCATGCGCGCCTCGATCGACCACATGTTCCGTGAGAAACAACTGCTGTCGTGGGGAATTCCGGCGACGGGCATTCTGGTCGAGACACTGCTGGACCGCGGGACCGACGGTGATGTGGCCGAAGCCCAGGCCGCGATCGAGCGGTTGGCGGCGGTGCCCGCCGAGGATGATGTGGCGATTCGCGAGATCTGGCTACTGCGGATGCGCGCACTGCTGGCCCGCAGCCTCGGCGACCGAGACAGCTACCGGGACTTGATGAGCCGTCACCGTTCGATGTCGGAAACGCTTGGCTTCGAGGGGCACATCGCTTGGGCCGACGCGACGGGCTGAGGCTCAGTCCCGCTCGGCCCAGGACTCGATGATCTCGCGTGCAATCGAAACCGAGCCCGGCAGAAGCAGTTTCGACTGTGACGCCGCCGCACTGCTCCAGTCGCCGACGTTCAGTGCGGCGCGCACCTCATCGCGGGTGAACCACTGCGCCTCGGCGATCTCGCCGTCGTTGAACGAGAACTCCTGACCGGGGTCGGCCACCGCATGAAAGCCCACCATCAACGATCGCGGGAACGGCCACGGCTGGCTGCCCAGGTACCGCACATCGGTGACGGTCAGGCCGATCTCCTCGGCGATCTCCCGCATGACACACGTTTCGAAGGACTCGCCGGCCTCGACGAAACCGGCCAGCAGCGAGAACATCCGCTCCGGCCATACGGTTTGACGCGCCAGCACCACACGGTCGGCGCCGTCGTGCACCAGGCAGATGACGGCCGGGTCGATACGCGGGAATTCCTCGTGCCCGGTCGCCGGGTTGATGCGGGCCCAGCCGCCCTTGATGGGTTTGGTGGGCGATCCGTCGATCGCGCTGAACCGGGCGTTGTCGTGCCAATTCAGCAGCGCCGTCGCCGACGACACCAGGTGCGCACTGACGTCGTCGAAAATGGTTCCGGCACGCCGCAGGTCGAGAACGTGGGTGTCGTCGCCGTCAACCGGTGCGAGTGGTGCGCGCATCGCCCACACATGACGCCCCGCGTCGATACGGCCGAGGAACACCGCGTCCTCGGGCGGGCTGTCCCCGAGGGCGTTGGTGTCGTGCAACGTGACCCGGCCGTTGGAGATCAGCACCTGGCCGTGAGAGTCGACCCGCAGCACTGCCGCGTCGGCCCACCCGGCGATCGCCGCGTCGATGTCGGTGCGGAGTTGGTCGGAGCGGTCGGCGCCGACCCGGGACAGCAGCGGGACATTGCGGAGTTGAAAATCAACCACGGTCTTCTCCTGTGCTCCTGATGTAGAGCAGTCTGTCGCCGTCTTCGAGTGCGTCCACCTCGGGATCGTCGACGCGCCTGAGCTGCTCGTTGCGGACGACGCCGAGCACGATGTCGACGTTGTGCCGCGGTGAGCCGCCGACTTCCTTGCGTTCGACTTCGCGCTCGGCGATGGCGAATCCGGCGTCGGGGGTCAGCAGGTCCTCGATCATCTCGACGACGGACGGAGTGGTGGTGGCGATGCCCAGCAGCCGGCCCGCGGTCTCCGAGGACACCACCACCGAGTCGGCACCCGACTGCTGCAACAGGTGCTGGTTCTCGGCCTCCCGGATGGACGCGATGATCTTGGCGTTCGGAGCCAGTTCGCGGGCCGTCAGGGTGACCAACACCGCCGTCGGGTCGCTGTTGGTGGCCACGATGATGGCCTTGGCGTGCTGGGCGCCGGCCAGGCGCAGCACATCGGATTTGTTGGCGTCACCGCGCACCGTGACCAGGCCTGCCGAACTGGCGCGGTCCAGCGACGCCTGGTCGGTGTCGACGACCACGATCTCCGCGGGCGGCACGCCGTCGCCGACCATCGCGGTGACAGCCGTCTTGCCCTTGGTGCCGTATCCGATGACGACCGTGTGATTGCGCACGGTGTTCCTCCATCGCTGAATCTTGAGTGCCTGGCGTGACGCGGCCGTCAACGTCTCCACGGTGGTACCGATGAGCACGATCAGGAAGGCGACGCGAAGCGGGGTGATGACCAGCACGTTGACCAGGCGGGCGGTTTCGGTGACCGGTGTGATGTCGCCGTAGCCCGTGGTCGACAGCGAGACCGTCGCGTAGTACAGACAGTCGAGGAACGTCAGACCACCCGGGACCGGAGCGGCCTCGATGTCGCGGTAGCCGTCCCGGTCGAGGTACACGATCAGCACCGCTGCGAACAGCGCCGCCAGCGCGTAGAACACCCGTCGCGCGATCTTGTTGGCCGGCGTGACGAACTTTTCGGGAATGTGCAGATAGTCGACCAGCGCGGCATCCGGTTTGGCGGTCAACGCCTCGTCCAGGCGGCCCATCCGCCTGCGCAACCTGTTCTTAGCCACGACGTTCCATCATCCATTCCGCCCGTCGCACGACATCATGTAACCATGACGCCGACTACCCCCGCGCACGAAGCCACAACCAACGACGCTGCCGCACGCAAAGCCGCCCTGCAATTGGCGGTCATGCTGACCGGGGTAGGCACCATGCATTTCCTCAATCCCAAGCCGTTCGACACCATCATTCCCGCCGAACTGCCTGGTTGTCCGCGTACCTACACCTATGTGTCCGGTGTCGCCGAACTGGCGACCGCGGCCCTGCTGGCCACTCCGCGGACCCGCAAGCTGGGTGCGACAGCTGCCGCTGCGCTGTTCATCGCGGTGTTCCCCGGCAACATCAACATGGTGCGACTGTGGTGGGACAAGCCGTGGCCGATGCGCCTGGGCGCCATCGCGCGCCTGCCGCTGCAGATCCCGATGGTGACCCAGGCGCTGAAGGTCAGGCGCCTCTCGTCGTAGCGTCGTCGACCGCCAGCAGCGTCGCCAACTCCGCGCGCCCGGGTAGTTCCTCGGGGGCCACCGTGGTGCCGCTGCGGACATAGTGGAACGCGGCACGCACCGCGGATTCCGGCCGACCGGTCAGCGACGCCCACGCCAACCGGTACACCGCGAGCTGGATCCCGGCGTGCCTGCGTGCCTCGTCGTCGGCGGGTGGGTCGCCGGTCTTCCAGTCCACGACGGTGACACCGTCACCGTCTTCGAAGAC
>CAMFLL010000307.1 GCA_945957405.1 uncultured Mycolicibacterium sp.
GAATTCGACACCGCGGCAGCCATGACCGCCAACGACCGGGAACGAGAAGTGCTGTCGGACAAGGCGGCCGAGGCCCGCTCGCGCTCAGCGTGACGCGCCGGGCAGGCCTTCGCGGGCCGCCACCGACATCCCGGATCCCGTGTCGAAGACCTCGATCACGACGTCCTGATCGCAGTAGCGGCCCAACGGGACGAGCCCCGGCGTTGCGGCGATGATGTCGGTGGCGATGTCACCGGTCAGCGGATAGTCGATGACATCGTGTCGCCAGTGGGCCGCGACGATCGTCGCACCGGGGGCCAACCGCGCGGTTTCCCGCCGCATCACCGCGGCCAGCAGCCCGGCGTTGAGGTAGTAGGCCACCTCGGAGAGCACCACCAGATCGAACGGCCCCTGCGGCCACGGAGCATCCAGCGACGACTGGCTCAGCGTCACGCGATGCCTGCTGTTCTGTCTGCGCAGGCGGTGATCGGCGGTCCGTAGCGCGGCTTCGGCGACATCGACCGCGGTGACGTGATCGCAACGCTGGACCAGCAATTCGGTCAGCGTTCCGATTGAGCAGCCCGGTTCGAAGGCGTGCCGGTACCGCAGATGCGGCAGCAGGGCGGTGGTGATCGCGTACTTGCGTTGCTCATACCAGCGGGCCGACAACTGCCACGGGTCATCCGCATTGGCATACATGCGATCGAAATACCGGTCCGGCAATCGCGAGGTCACGTGAACAGCACCTCCCCCACCGCGAGCAGCCGGCGCAGCACGAACGGCGGCAGCACCGGTGGCGTATCGGGTGTCGCCGGGTCGAACTGGCTACGGAAGCACTGTGCGGCATGTTGTTTGCGCCCCAGGGCGGGTCGGGACAGCGGCACCGAGAACGCCTGCTGCCACGGCACATCGGGATCACCGGGAGTGGCCCAGTGCCACATCCACAGCGGGTATTCCACGAGGGTGGCACCGGTACGTCCGGCGGCCACCGCGGCCGCCCGACCGGCCGCCTCATGGTCTGGGTGCCCGTCACCGCGCCACGTCACCGCGCACCACAGCCCCGGGTTCCCCTCGAGTATCTCGGTGAACATGTCGGCCATCTTCTTCTCGTGCTCACCCAGCCGACCGTCAGGCAGCCCCAGCGACACCGGCTCGGGCAGGCCGAGCAACTGCACCGCTTTGGCCAGTTCGGCACGGCGCGTCTTCTCCAGCCGCACCCGGTCAAAGGCCGTCGCGTCCGGATAGGCACCCCCACCGTCGCTGACCGAGACCACCTGCACCCGTGCGCCGGAGGCGACCAGCTCGGCAGCGGTGGCCCCCAGCCCCAGCGTCTCGTCGTCGGGATGCGGTGCGATGATCACCATGCCAGGGCAATCCGCGAGGTCGACGGCCGGAAAGCTGTTGTGCGCCAACCAATCCTTGATGGAGGTGCCCCCTTCGGAGAGGGGCACGGCGGCAAATCGGGCGCTGTTCGTCACGAGAGCCGGCCCACCTGCCTGCCGAGATCGGCGAGGTCCCGCTCGGCATGACTCTGCCGGACATACATGCCCAGATCGGCCACATTGCGGGCGTGCCTGCCGTCCTGCGCCAGCGGGCCCGGTCCCAGCGCCCGACCGGTCCGCGTGATGGTCTCGTCGACCGCGTGCTCCACCACTGCCCGCGCACGCCGGGCCAGCAGCTGTGCGTGACCGGTGCGGTCGAACGGGTCCGCGTCGAACCGGGTCGCGGTGGCCGCCAGCGTCGCCTCGGCACCGGCCAGCACGGCGTCGACGGCCCCCAGATGCGCCAAACCGTGCACGTCGAGCCGCTCTGACCGCGCGCGGTCATACAGCGGTTCGGCGACGGCGCGGGCCCCGCCCAGCCAGCATGCCGCGACACCGACCGCACCATGCCAGAACCCGGGCCGGGTCAGGTAGTCGCCGGGCCGGCCGACGAGGACAGCCGGTGCCTCATTGAATTGCACTGAACGCGTATCACTTTCAGCCATCCCGGCGGCACGCCACGTACTCGGGAGCGGTCGCGCGGTCGGCGGCGTCACCGCGACGGCGAACAGGGCCCGCTCGCCGTCCGGCCGGCGTGCGGTGACCAGAGCATGGGTGCAGAAACCTGCCGCCGAACACCACGGTTTTGTTCCGCGCAGCGTCGTCTCGGTGCCCGCGCCCGCGGTCAACACGGCATCCGAAGACTCCGCGGCCCACACGCCCCACAGTTCACCGGGCAGTGGCGGCTTACCGCCGAGCTCCTCCAGAATGGCCACCGCATCGGCATGCGCCTCCGCAATCCGGCCCGCGACGATGTCCTCTTGCGTCAGCACTGCCAGCCGCTGCCAGCGGTCGCCGGTGGCCCCAGATCCGGGCAGCGGCAGGTCGAGCCGGCCGGCCTCCAACCAGCGTCGCACCAGTCCGTCTTTCATGCGAGATCCTTGACAGCGGGCCGCGGCCGCCCGCGCCTGGACAGGTCACGCAGGTGCTGCGCGAAACCGCCGGGCGCCCGACCGGTCTGCCGCGACGATGTGGTGACCGACAGCCCGGCGTCGCGATGGATGTGCAGACCGGCCGCCTCGAACCGCGCCACCAGCTCGACATCCTCCCCGGTCCGCAACGCCCGGAAGCCGCCCACCGACCAGTAGGCCTCGGCGCTGAAGCCCATGTTGGCCCCGTGGATGTGGCCGTGGCGTCCCTTGGCCCGGGAGCGGTACGCCTGCAGGTAGCGGCGCACTGCAGCGGCAGGCATCCGGCGCCAGTCCGACACCCGGACCACCCCGAGCACCATGTCGGCGTCGGCATCGAGCTGGCGTAGCAGCCAGTCCGGATCGACCACGGTGTCGGCGTCGGTGGTGGCGTACCAGGCCGGGATGGTCGCCCCACACAGATTTCGCAGTTCGGTAAACCCGGCCGCCCTGGCGGCGCCCACATTGCCGGCGTCGACGCTGACGAAGTGCACGTCCGGACCGAACCGACCGGCCAACTCGGCGCTGTCGTCGTCGCATCGGTCGAGCACCACGACCACCGACACGGGTGTAGGGGCGCACGCCGCGGCGGTGACCAGGGCGCGCAGGCAGCGTGGCAGTTCAGCTGCCTCGTTGTGCGCCGGTACCACCACTCCGACCTGCGCAAATGGAACAGTCGCCGACATGGTCCTTTAGGTAGCCGTTTCTGCGGGATTCAACACGTCGGCGCGGCCTGGCACGATGAGAGCCGTGCAAGCCGCTACGCCCATCAAGGCCGTGCTCTTCGACTACTCGGGAACGCTGTTCCGACTCGAAGAGGAGGACAGCTGGTTCGAGGGCATCGAGGTCGACGGCAAGACCGACGCGGCCGTCGACGGTCACGTCCAGGCCGAGTTGATGCGCCGGCTGACCGCACCCACGGGCCGGTCGGTCGACATGGACGAGGAGCAGTACCACGCCTGGGTCAACCGCGACCTCGCGCCGAGCCTGCACCGCGAGGCTTACCTGCACGTGCTGCGCGAGTCCGGCGTCGCCGACCACCACGCCGAGTCGCTCTATCAGCGCGTGATATCACCGTCGTCCTGGACGCCGTATCCCGACACCGCCGAGGTGTTGCGCCGGCTGAAGGCGGCATCGATCCGTACCGGGGTGGTGTCGAACATCGCCTTCGATGTGCGGCCCGCGTTTGCGGCGATCGGCGCCGACCGACACGTCGACGAGTTCGTGCTGTCCTTCGAGGTGGGCGCCGTCAAACCCGATCCGGCGATCTTCACCACGGCCGTAGAACGTCTCGGCGTCGAGCCCACCGAGACGGTGATGGTGGGTGACAGCGAGGAGGCCGACGGCGGCGCACGGTCGATCGGATGCGGGTTCATCCTGGTCGACCCGCTGCCCACCGTCGAGCGGCCCGACGGCCTGATGCGCGCGCTGCGCGACGACGGCATCACGTTCTGAATCGCGCGCCTACTAACGTGTGAGGCCGTGACCGACAACCCGTTCGACCCCACCCTCTGGCGCACCGTAGACGGTTTTGCCGACCTCCTCGACATCACCTATCACCGTCACGTCATCGACGGCGTGCCGCAGCCGACGGTGCGGGTGGCCTTCAATCGACCCGAGGTGCGCAATGCGTTCCGGCCGGGCACCGTCGACGAGTTGTACCGCGCCCTGGACCACGCCAGGATGTCGCCCGACGTCGGCGTCGTCCTGCTGACGGGCAACGGGCCGTCCCCCAAGGACGGCGGCTGGGCCTTCTGTTCCGGCGGCGACCAGCGCATCCGCGGGCGCAGTGGCTATCAGTACGCCGCCGGGGAAACAGCGGAGACCGTCGACCCGGCGCGCGCAGGCCGCCTGCACATCCTGGAGGTGCAGCGCCTCATCCGGTTCATGCCCAAACCGGTGATCTGCCTGGTGAACGGGTGGGCCGCCGGTGGCGGACACAGTCTGCACGCGGTGTGCGACATGACGCTGGCCAGTCGCGAGCATGCCCGCTTCAAACAGACCGATGCCGATGTGGGCAGTTTCGACGGCGGCTACGGCAGCGCGTATCTGGCCAAACAGGTTGGGCAGAAGTTCGCGCGCGAGATCTTCTTCCTGGGGCGCACCTACACCGCCGAGCAGATGCACCACATGGGCGCGGTCAACGAGGTCGTCGACCATGGCGACCTGGAGAAGGTCGCATTGGAATGGGCCGACATGATCAACGGCAAATCGCCTCAGGCACAACGGATGCTGAAGTATGCGTTCAACCTGCTCGATGACGGCCTGGTGGGCCAGCAGCTGTTCGCCGGCGAGGCGACGCGGCTGGCGTACATGACCGACGAAGCCGTCGAGGGCCGCGACGCGTTCCTGGAGAAGCGCGATCCCGACTGGAGCCCGTACCCGCGCTACTTCTGAGCGAGCCCTAGGATCTGCACCCGTGAGCGACAAATCGTTGCTGAGGCGGTTGGCCGACAGCGTGTCCCTGGCCGCGATGCGTCCGCCGCGGAGGCTGCCCGCCCGGACCCGGGTCGAGCTGCGGGGTAAGCGGATCCTGCTGACCGGCGCCTCCTCGGGTATCGGCGCCGCGGCCGCCCACAAATTCGCCGCCGCGGGCGCTTCGGTGATCCTGGTCGCCCGGCGTGCGGATCTGCTCGCCGAGGTTGCCGACGCCATCACCGGCGAGGGCGGTGCCGCCCGCGCGGTCCCGTGCGACCTCGCCGACCTCGACGCCATCGACGAATTGACGAAAAACGTTGGCCCCGTAGATATCCTGATCAACAACGCCGGCCGCTCGATTCGCAGGCCGCTCGCCGAGTCGCTGGATCGTTGGCACGACGTCGAGCGCACGATGACGCTCAACTATTACTCACCGCTGCGGCTGATCCGGGGTCTCGCGCCGGGCATGCTGGAACGGGGCGACGGCCACGTCATCAATGTTGCGTCGTGGGGCGTGATGAACGAGGCCGCCCCGTTGTTCGCGGTGTACAACGCGTCGAAGTCCGCGCTGGCCGCGGTGAGCCGGGTCATCGAGACCGAGTGGGCCGACCAGGGCGTGCACTCGACGACGCTGTACTACCCGCTGGTGGCCACCCCGATGATCGCGCCGACACGTGACTACGACGGACTCGCCGCGCTGAGTGCCGACGAGGCCGCCGAGTGGATGCTGACCGCCGCACGCACCCGCCCGGTCCGCATCGCGCCGCGGTTGGCGGTGACATCGCGCACGGTCGACATCATCTCGCCCGAACTCGTGACCGGACTCATGAAACGGCAGGGATTTCAGCCCGGCTGACACCTCGAAGCCGGGCTGAGGAAGACTGAGCACCATGGAGATACTCGCCAGCCGCGTGTTGGTTCGGCCGGCGGACTATGAGCGATCACTGCGGTTCTACCGCGACGACATCGGCCTGGCGATCGCCCGTGAGTACGGTGCGGGCACGGTGTTCTACGCCGGCCAGTCGCTCATCGAGATCGCCGGGCACGGCACACCCTCGACCGGGACGGCGTCATTCCCCGGCGGACTCTGGCTGCAGGTCCGCGACGTCTACGCCACACAGGGCGAATTCGAGCGGCGCGGTGTGCCGATCGCCCGGGCGGCCAAAGAGGAGCCGTGGGGGCTGCACGAGCTGCATGTCACCGATCCCGACGGGATGACCCTGATCTTCGTGCAGGTGCCGGACGACCACCCGCTGCGCCACGACACCAGGAACTAGAAAACCCTCGGCCCATGGGCCGGGGGTTTCTGAAGATGCCGCGAATCAGTGTGCGGGTGCGGCGGCCAGTGGCCAACCGACCGATGCCAGCCGCGCCGCAACCTGATGCATCTCTTCGGGATTGGGCTCCTTCTCGGTGACCGAGTGGATCGCCGCGCGGAGTTCCGCTTCGGTGACCGTGTCGCCGTCACTCGCCTTGAGCACTGTCTGGGCGCACTTCATGACCTGTTCCTCGGAGAGCGTGCGGGTCAGCAGGGCCAGCAGAGCGAAGTAGTCGGTCTGCGGGACACCGTGCGGGTAGCCCTGGTGCAGCCAGCCGAGGACGTTGTCGAGTGCGCCGTTCTGAGCTTCAGTCATGTTGTTTCAGAGGCCCTTTCAGGATCCCGGAATGAACGCAACAGGGTTGAATCCGAAGTGGTGCTCGATGGTGGCCTTGGTGATCCACAGGATGGCGATCAGGATCACGGCGGCAACCAGGACGAAGAGCAGCAGTCCGAAGTACTTCAGGGCCGGGTTGGGCGCCACTGTCGTGCCGTCTTCGTGGGTTCCGCCGGCTCCGTTGGAGTAGGCCACCAGGCCGAAGGCGAAGACCGCGGGCAGGCCTGCACCGAGGATCAGCCCGATGACCAGGACCTTGAGGATCGCTTCTACGTAGAGCATGAGTACGTCCTTTTAGTGGTGTGTGGTGGTCAGACCGTGGCGGGCGGCTGAGCCGACTCTTTGATCCGCGACTCGGCGGGCACGACGGAGTTGCTGCTCTCGTCCCAATCGGCGTTGACGTTGTTGTGGTCGACCTTCTGCTGCTGGGCGCGCCAGTACATGTAGCCGGACAGGGCAACCAGGATCACGAAGATCACACCGTCACCGACGAGCTGGTTACCGCTGGCCTGCTTGAGCACGTGCGACAGCCAGTAGGACAGCGCACCGACGATCGCGGCAGCCGGCAGCGTGATGACCCAGGCGGCGGCCATGCGGCCGGCGACGGCCCAGCGGACCTGGGCGCCCGGCTTGCCGACACCCGAACCGAGGATCGAGCCGGTGGCGACATGGGTGGTGGACAGCGCCATACCGGCGGCGCTGGAGCTCAGGATGATGGCGGCCGACGAGGCCTCGGCGGCCAGACCCTGGGGTGACTCGATCTCGACGAGACCCTTACCGAGCGTGCGGATCACGCGCCAGCCGCCGATGTAGGTGCCGAGGCCGATAGCCAAGGCGCAGGAGGCGATGATCCAGAACGGCAGGCCGTCCTCCTTGACGTTGCCGGTGAGGTGGCCGGTGGTGATGAGCGCGAGCGCGATGACACCCATGGTCTTCTGCGCGTCGTTGGTGCCGTGCGACAGAGCGACGAGCGAGGCGGTGGCGATCTGGCCCCAGCGGAAGCCGTCCTCACGCCGCTTCTTCATGACGTTGCGGGTGATGCGGTACACGAGCCAGGTGCCGACCGCGGCGACCAGGCCGGCGATGAACGGTGCCGCGAGCGCGGGGATGACGACCTTCTGCAGCACACCCGGCCAGTTGACCCCGGCGGTGCCGAGCGCAGCCAGGCCGGCGCCGATCAGGCCGCCGAACAGGGCGTGCGACGAGCTCGACGGGATGCCGAAGAGCCAGGTCAAGAGGTTCCACAGGATGCCGCCGATGAGGCCGGCGAAGATGATCGTCAGGCCCGTCGACGCGTCGATGCCGGTCACCAATGATCCGGTTTTGCTGTCCTGGATCTTGAGGACCGACGTCGTGACCGTGACGGCGACCTCGACGGAGAGGAAGGCGCCGACCAGGTTGAGGACGCCGGCCAGGATGACGGCGGTCTTGGGCTTCAGGGCACCGGTGGCGATCGAGGTCGCCATGGCGTTGCCGGTGTCGTGGAATCCGTTGGTGAAGTCGAATGCCAGTGCTGTGGCAATCAACAGCACCAGGATGATCATCTCTGCGCTCATGAATGGTAATTCTGGGGGTAAGGCATACGTTTTGACCAACTAGCGACTTCGGCAAAAGCCCAGGTGAACGGTGATTTTGCCCACCTTCTCAAAGGAGTTCATCTACCGTTAACCTGACGTCTACGCGGCGGTCGCCGGAACTCACAGCAGTCTCACAGGTACAATTCCCGCGCACGCATGACGTGAGACCGGCGGTCCCGGGCATTACCATCATCTGCAGTCCGGAGCTTCAGCAAGCAGGGTCCGCATTCTCGACTGGAAGTAGACGTGTGAACCGGTTTCTCAGCTCGATTGTGTCGTGGCTGCGCGCCGGCTACCCCGATGGCGTGCCGCAGACCGATTACCTGCCGCTGTTCGCGTTGCTGTCGCGTCGGTTGACCGCCGACGAAGTCAAGTTCGTCGCGAGCCAGCTCGCCGACCGCGGTGGGTTCGACCAGGTCGACATCGGCGCGGAGATCATGAAGCTCACCGACGAGCTGCCGGCCCAGGAGGACGTCGACCGCGTGCGGGACAGGCTGGCCGCCAAGGGCTGGCCGCTCGACGACCCGCGGGACAGTTCTGATTCGCCGGACGGTGCCGGCCCACAAGATGGCGAGGCCGGCGAATAGCCATCCTGCGCGCGCTCGTCGTACCACCCGGTCCCTCGGCGCTGTCGATGCTGGCCGCGCTGGAGGGTGTGCTCGACGGCCGCGACACCGCCATGCTGCCCATCCCCGGCGGCGACCTGCGCCAAAGTGATCTGCTGACAACGTCATTGCGTGTCGGCGAGGAGATCGACGACGACATCGCACTGGTGATCTCCACGTCCGGCACCACCGGTGTCCCCAAGGGGGCGATGCTGACCGCGCCCGCACTCATCGCCAGTGCCACCGCCACGCATGACCGGCTCGGCGGACCCGGTAACTGGTTGCTGGCGCTGCCCGCGATTCACATCGCCGGCGTCCAGGTGCTGGTGCGCAGTGTGCTGGC
>CAMFLL010000308.1 GCA_945957405.1 uncultured Mycolicibacterium sp.
GGTGTTGATCAGGTCGCCAGGCTCGAGCACCATGAACTGGCTGAGGTAGTGCACCACGAAGTAGGGGTCGAAGATCATCGTCGAGGTCGAGCCGTCCTGTCGCCGTATGCCGTTGACATCGAGTGTCATCGACAAGGCCATGACGTCGTCGATCTCGTCGGGAGTCACCAGCCACGGCCCCGCGGGGTTGAATGTCTCGCAGGACTTGCCCTTCGTCCACTGCCCGGACCGCTCGAGCTGGAAAGCCCGCTCGCTGACGTCGTTGACCACCAGGAAGCCCGCGATGTGTGCGCGGGCGTCCTCGACGGAGTCGAGGTACCTGGCGCGCCTGCCGATGACCAGCCCGAGTTCGACCTCCCAGTCGGTCTTGGTGGCGGCCCGCGGCAGCATCACGTCGTCGTAGGGCCCTACCAGGGTGTTGGGCGATTTGGTGAACACGATCGGTTCTTCTGGCACGTCCTGACCGGTCTCCTCGGCGTGGTCGCTGAAATTCAGACCGATGCAGAGGATCTGGTGCGGCCGCGCAATCGGCGGCCCCACCCGGACGTCCTCGGCGAAACGGGTGACGTCACCGGACCGGATCCGCGTGTCCACGATGCCCGCCAGATCGTCGGTGCCTCCACCGAAGAAGTCACCGCCGAAATCGTCCACCACATCGGCGACGTCGACATAGTGGCCGGCGTCGACCCGGACGACGGGCTTCTCGTGGCCCGCGGGGCCGATTCTCATGAGATACAAGGGATGCCTCCCGGGGTCAGAATTTGGGGAACTTGGCCCGGAAACCACTTTGCGCGGGATCCTGGAATTCGCTTGCCTCGCCCACCTTCTGGTGATAGTCGGCATAGTGCCGCAATTTGTCCTGATCGATCTCGACACCGAGCCCCGGACCGCTGGGCACCCGCAGGCTGCCATTGGCGAACTCGAACGGCGTGGTGATGATGTCGTCGGCCTGCTCGAGCAGATGCGTGTCGATCGAGTGGCTGATCATGGTCTCGGCGGACGCGAGATGCACGACGGCGGCCGTCGAGATCCCGAGTTCGCGGTCGCTGTGCATGCTCATCCCGATGTTAAAGGACTCGCAGATCTTCGCCAGCTGAAGCACCGGGGTCACTCCGCCCCAGAAGTGGATGTCGCCGAGGATCACGTCGATCGCCTTGCTACGCACGCTCAATGGCAGCTGCTCGAATGTCACGACCGCCATGTTCGTGGCGAGCGGCACCGGCGTCCGTTCACGGACCCGCGCCATCCCCTCGATACCCCACGTGGGGTCCTCGCAGAATTCCAGGTCGTAGTCGGCCAGGCGGTTGAGCACCCGGATGCTGGTGTCGACCGACCACACGGCGTTGGGGTCGATACGGATGGAGCGCAGGCGCCCGTCCAGCTGCGATCGCATCAGCTCGACCGAGCGGATCTCACTGGCGGGGTCGAGCACCCCGTTCTTGAACTTGATGTCGCGGAAACCATAGGTGTCGAACAATTCGACGGCGTGCTCCGCGGCGTTCTCGGGCTGGTCGCCCGTTCCGATGGACCCGTCGGCGTCGTATCGGTAGAACACATAGGCGGCGAATTCGACTGTTTCCGAGGCGATCCCGCCCCAGAGATCACCACAGCGCTTCCCTGTCGCCTTGCCGACCAGGTCCCAACAGGCCATCTCGACGGCGGCGCCGGCCAGTTTGGCGGCACCGACGAGGGCGAGCTGTTCACTGGTCATCCGGAACACCGAGAAGCGGCGGGTGATCCGGCCGACCTCCAGCGGGTCCACTCCGATGTAGAGCTCACGGTTGAGCGCCAGGGCCTGCACCACTTCGTCCCCGCCGCGCGTCTCACCGATGCCGACGAGTCCTTCGTCGGTGACCAGTTCGACGATGGTGCGGGTGGTGGTGGTCTCGACGCCGAAGGACCACCGCAGCGGGTGTTTGAGCGGCACGGTCACAGCGGTGGCGCGGATGTCGACGATCTTCATATTGTCCTCACGTTGGTAGGTGTTGCCGGCGAAGCGGCGGGATCAGCCGTCGAACAGCGCGGGGGCCATCCCCCGCACGCCGACGCGACATCGGAACACGCCACCGGCGGCCGGTTCACCGGCCAGGGCGCTGTCGTCGAGATCCCAACGGGCAGTGGTTATGTAGAGGTCGCCTCGGTCGAGGCCACCGAAGATGCAACTGGTGACATAGCGGGCGGGCACCGCCACATCGGCGAGCCGGGTGCCGTCTGCGGTGTACCGGGTCACGCGGTGCCCGCCCCAGATCGCCACCCAGAGCAGGCCGTCCTCGTCGACGGCCAGACCGTCGGGCATCCCGACCGACGGATCGATCCGGAACATCGCGCGGCGCTCGCCGAGTTCACCGGTCTGCGGCGAATAGTCGTAGGTGGACACGGTATAAGCCAGGCTGTCGACATGGTGCATCGACATCCCGTCGGGGCTCCAGGCCACCCCGTTGGACATTCCGAGACCGGTGAGCAGGACGCGGACCGAGCCGTCACCGCTCAACTGGTAGAGCGTCCCGGTACGGCGGCCCGCCTCCCACGGTGTTGACCCGCAGACGAGCCGCCCCGCGGGATCGCAGGCACCGTCGTTCATCCGCATCACCGACCAGTCCTCGGGGAGATCGACGGTGCGGCCGGTGGTCCCGCAGTCGTCCATCCACGTGAAGCCACCGGGCCCCGCGGTGACCAGCCCGCCGCCACGTCGCGGTGCGGCCACACCGGTGGCCCGGCCGAGCGCGGCGTGCACCGCCCCGCGGTCGGCTGACCATCGCCACAGCACGCCGTCGTCGAGGTCGACCCACAGCAACTCGCCGCCGCGCCGCTCATCCCAGCGCGGACTCTCCGCGATGCGGCACCGGCTGTCCACCCACACATGTGCGGTGTGGCAGTCCGATTGCGGCTTCGCTGTGGCGTTTTCGGTCACCGCAGCGGTCACAGGACCTTGTAGGTGCGGAACGCCTCGGTGACGCCCATGCCGCCGGCGACGGCGGCCCGGAACTGCGCCTCGCCGACACTCTTGTCGCCGACCAGCGCGAGCACCTGTTCCTCGAGCTCGGCCGGGATCACGCACACCCCGTCGGCGTCGCCGACGATGACGTCACCGGGCTTGATGCGCACACCGTCGATGACCACCGGCACGTTCTCTTCGATCACGTCGACCCGGCCCTTGCTGTCATAGGGGGTCGCGCCCCGGCTGAAGACGGGGAAGCCCAGTTCGAGGACGCGCGTGACATCGCGCACCAGCCCATCGGTGAGAGCCCCGGCGACACCGCTGCTCAGGCATGCGGTGGTCACCAGTTCACCCCATACTCCTGCGGCGTCCGAACGGTCGGTGCAGAACACGAACACCGCGCCGGGTGCGGTGTGATCCAATGCCGAGAGCAGGCCCTCGTACGGGCGCTCCGGTTCCAGATCCGCCGCGGGGACGGCGCGGACCGGGTAGGCACGACCCACCATCTTCTGGCTCAGCTGCAGTGGCCGGACGTCGGCGCCGAGGCACTGGCTGCGATGGCCCAGGGCGTCCAGCGCATCGGCCGCCAATGCGCTGGAGAGTTGCTCCCAGGTGGCCGGGGCCGCCGAGCTGGGCACCGTGGCGACGGCGGAGTGTTCGACTGAATTCTGCTGTGACATGGTCATCTTTCTCTGTGTGGTCATGAGGTCACGAAGGTTTCGGGACGCCGGTCAGACGGCGGAGAAGGTCAGGCGCATCTCGTTGCGGTAGGTCTCCCCCGGCCGCAGGATCGGCGAGGGGAAGTGCGGCTGATTGATGTCGTCGGGAAAGGCGGTGGTCTCCAGCGTCACCCCGGCGAACGGCGAATAGTGCTCCAGCCGGTCGCCCTTGGCGGTGTAGCCGGCGAGGTAGCCGCCGGTGTACAGACAGACGGCATGCTGGTCGGTGGCCAGTTCGAGCCGTCGGCCACTGGCGGGATCGGTCAGTGTTGCCACGGTGCGGAAGCCGGCGCCGTCGAAAACCCAGCTGTTGTCGTAGCCCGCGGATCCCTGTGACACCCGCCCGGCGCCGGTGTTCTCCACGTCGGCGATCCGCTCGCCGATGGTGTGTGGTTCGAGGAAGTCGAACGGGGTGCCCCTGACCGAGGCGATGTCGCCACTGGGCAGCAGTTCTTCGTCGGTGACGATGTAGTGGGACGCGGCGAGCTGCAGCTCGTGATCGAGCACGGTGCCCGAATCATGGCCGGCGAGATTGAAATACGAGTGGTGGACCAGCCGCACCAGCGTCGCGCGGTCGGTGACCGCGGACATCGAGATGTCCAGGACATCACCGTCGAGCCGGTAGGTCACCCGCGCGGTCACCTCGCCGGGAAAGCCCTCCTCACCGTCGGGAGAGATGCGGCTGAAAGTCACCGCCTCCTCATCGGGATGGATGGTGGTCGACCAGCAGTACTGATCGAATCCGCGGGTTCCGCCGTGCAGGTGGTTGGCACCCTCGTTGGTGGCCAGTTGGTAGTCGGCACCCTCGAGATGGAACTTGCCGCGGGCGATGCGGCCGGCGTAGCGGCCCGCGGTGGCGCCCATGTAGTGCCGGTCGCTGAAGACCTCTTCCATGGTCTTCCGGCCCAGCACCACGTCGGCGCGGTTGCCATCACGATCGGGCACATGGCATTCCAGCAGCCGGGCGCCGAGATCGGTGACCACAGCAGTACACGAATCGCTTGTCAGGGTGATCTTCTGCACCGGGTAGGCGTTGAGGCTCGATTGGGACATCTGTGGCATCGTGGGGGCGCTCCTTCTCAGATCAGTTCTACGGCAGGAGATTTGGGTGCGACGGGATCAGTCGCGGGAGGTGAGTTTGTCGACCAGGCGGGACAGGGCGGGCTGCCGTGCGGCGCCGGCCGCGACCGTGCGGACCGTCCGGTTCTGCATGACCCGTTCGACCAGGGGCGTTTTCGCGGGTCCGCGCGGTGTGTCGACCGGCCGCCTGCCGAATTTGTCCTCGAGGACCGCCTGGGCCCCGTTGCGACCGGGTGTGCCGGTGACGGCGCCTCCGGGGTGGGTGCCCGCACCACACAGATACAGGCCGGACAGCGGCGCGCGGTAGCCGCCCGCGTGCGGGACGGGACGCTCGGCGTAGAGCTGACCCGGTTTCATCGCCCCGTGATAGAGGTTCCCGCCAGGGATACCGTACTCGCGCTCCCAATCCAGTGGTGTCAAAGTCTTTGTCCCGATGATGGATTCGCGTATCCCAGGCGCGTACGTCTCGAGCACCGAGATGACCCGCTCCTCGAAGGCGCCGCGCTGCGCATCCCAGTCGGTGCCCGCCAGATCGTACGGTGTCTGCTGGATGCCGGTGCTGATGATGTGCTTACCGGCCGGTGCCACGGTGTCGTCGTGGACGCTCTGGATCACGAACTCGATCGGAAAGTCGTCGGCGATCCGGCCCTGCTCCTGGGCTTCGCCGGCCGCCGTGAAGGTCCGGACGTCGGCGCCCAGCAGTGTCAGCCCTCGGTGCTCGGGACCCTCGCCGGTCGATCCCCCGACGAACTGCGGCAGTCGGTCCACCGCAAGGAACACCCGTGACATCGCGCCGCGCACGTCGTAGTCCTGCATCTCGCGGACGACTTCTGCCGGCAACACCGCGGGTTCGAGCAACCTGAGGTAGGTGGTGCGCGGGTCGGCGTTGGAGAGCACCACGTCGGCGGCGATCTCCTCGCCGGCCACCGTCACCACGCCGGTGACCCGCCCCTCCCGGGACGTGATCTCCGAGACGGCGCTGTCGGTGCTGATGACCACGCCCTTGGACCGGGCCCGCTGCGCCAGCGCGTCCGCGATCGCACCCATTCCGCCCCTGGGGAAGGCGAATTGGCCCATGTGGCCGTTGTACTCACCGGTTGCATGATGGGCGTAGACGTAGGACCAGCCCGGCGTCTGCGGCCCACCCCAGACGCTGACGGTACCGGTGAACGCGATGAGTCCCTTGACGATGTCCGCCGTGAAATAGCGGTCCACCAACTCCTGCATGCTCAAGGTGAAGAAATCGCGGAACAATGTCTGCTCGCCTGCGTCGGAGAACGCCTGCCGCACCTCGTCGTACGTCGGCGGCTCGGTGGTCAGCAACCACTGGTCGGTGATCCGCGCCAGCCGCTGCAGCTGCAGCCCGAAATTCAGGAACCGTTCGCTCTCACCACGTTTGACACGTTCCAGCTCGCGCAGTGTGGCGCTCACATCGTTGAAGGTGAACAAGTGCTGTCCATCGCGCCAGAGATTGCTGGTGGCGGTGTCGGTCTGGTAGAAGCGCAGCCCGTAGGAACCCAGGTCCATATCGCGCAGCACCTGCGGATGGAAGAAGCCCGACACGTACGAGCACGATGAGACGTGGAAGCCGGGAATCAGTTCCTCGGTGACGGTGGCCCCGCCGATCACGCCACGACGTTCCAGCACCCGCACCGACAGCCCGGCGTCCGCCAGGTAGTTCGCTGCGACCAGGCCGTTGTGGCCGGCACCGATGATCACGGCATCGATCTTGTTGGTCATGATGATTCTCCTTCGCGAGGGCGTCGGTGTGTTCAGTGTCCGGCGTGTGACGGGTTGTCCGCCGCGTTCTCGAAGGGATCGTCGTCGGTGCGTTCGCGGCCTGCGATGAGGTAGACGATGATGCCCAGCGCGATCAGTCCGACCAACCCGACACCGACCTGCTTGGGTTGCTGGGCCACGAACGTGGAGATCAGGATGACGGACCAGACAATCGCGATGCCGTACATGAGATTTGCTCCCCGCAGCACGAAGGGCCGGGCCGGCAGTTCGTTCCGCAGCCGTGCGCGCCACCCGACGATGAGTGACACCAGGTAAGCCGTTGCCCAGGTGACCGCGAGGATCGCGGCCAGCACCGCGACCAGGCTGCTGTAGAGGGTGATGGCGAAGGCCACCACACCCGACACCAGCACACCGTTGACGGGGATGCGCTCGTGGTTCAGCTTGCGCATCCAGCGGGCTCCGATGAAGGCTCCGTCACGGGCCTGCGCCCACAGCACCCGGGCCCCGGCCAGTTGCAGGATCATGCCGTTGACCAGCAGCGAGATCACCGCGGCGACCTCCAGGACCTCGGCAAGGGGGGTGCCGATCACCGACGACAGGATGTACTTGACCGGTGAGGTGCTCTCGAGCACGCCGGATACCGACGGCACCGACAGCATCAGCAGCAGGATGACGATGCTGCCGATGACAAGCGTCGCGACATTGGCGCGGATGGCCTGTTTGGGCACCGCCGCCGCCGCGTTGTGCGTCTCCTCGCTGGCGGTGCCGCTGACGTCGAAACCGGACACGATGAACGCCGAGAGCAGCGTCGAGAAGAGCAGCGCCACCCACAACGGTCCCTGCGTCACGCCGGCGTCACTGGTCAGGAAGCTCAGCGGCTGATGCTGACGGCCGAAGAACACGAAGGCCACCACCACCCCGACCACGATCACCGACGCCGAGATCAGTTCGGCCGAGACGCCGATGTTGTTGATGCGCGAAACGACCTTGACCCCCAACAGGTTCACCAGCGTGGTGGCCAGGATCAGCACCGCGCTGACTCCGATGGTCTGCCACTGCGAAAGATCCTCGACACCGAACCACGACATGATGAGCGGTGTCAGTCCGATGGTGCCCAGCGCCAGCGACGAGATGTGCGCCAGCTGGATCATCCAGCCGGTCTGCCAGCCCAGGAACCGGCCGCCCTGTTTGGTGACAATCTGGTAGACGCCGCCGGCCAGTGGATAGGCCGAGGTCAGTTCGGCGATACAGAAGGCGACCACGAGTTGTAGTGCGGTGGCGCCCATGAAGGTCCACAACGTCAGCGGGCCCACCTGCCCGAATCCCACCTGGAACGCGATGAAGATGGCACCGGAGAAACAGATGGTCGAGAACTGGATGGCGAAGCTCGACAGGCTGCCGAGTGCGCGTTTGAGTTCGGGTTGATAGCCAAGCTGCTTGAGCCTGGCGTCGTCAGCCGCGTCGCTGTCGGGCGTCATCCGCGGCGTTTGCGTCGGTTCGGCCACTGGGCCTCCATTCTGACAAGCCTGACCACGTTCATGTGGATCAGCGGGTGCCAGAATGGTGTCATGACTCACTTGATGCGTCAATAGTGTCTCATTCAGTGAGTCAGTTCAGGTGTTCAGCGCACCACCACATCGCTCGGGAGACGCGGCGCACCCAGGGCGTCGCGATGCGACGGCGGGGTGCGGCCACCCTCATCGGTGATGCCGTACCGATGCGCCAACTCCGCGGCGATCAGCGTTTGGCCACTCAGCGCGGGCAGATCCGGGTCGGCGAACAGGGCGTCGATCAACCTGCCGGTGAACTCGGGCGTCTCGGCGTGCTCCGCGGTCCTGGCGAGCGCGTCGGGATGACCGTCGAACGCGCGCCGCAGTTTCTCGGTGAGCAGGATGCCCATCCAGATCGACACCGTCGCGACACCGGTGCCGCGGAAGTCGACCGCCATGTCGGCCGCCATCTTGTCGATACCGGCCTTCTGCGCCCCGTAGGCCGGCCCGTGCATGTAGCAGACCGAACCCGGCGATGACGTGAACGCGATCATGCCCCGGTCGCGCGCCACCAAAAGCGGTGCGGCATACCAGGATGCGACATACGCCGAGCGGAGGCCGACATCGAGGACATCGGCCAGGTCCAGTGGTTTCGTCCAGAACGGCTGGCCACCGGTCAGCTCGTCGTGGACGGCAGCGGCATTGTTGACCAACAGGTCCAGACGACCCTCGTCGGTGGCGACTCGCCCGAACAGCGCGGCCACCGCATCATCGTCGCCGTGGTCCACCCGGAGCGCCACCCCACCGGGCGGGGCATCGGCGATGCTGCGCCCTGTCGCGTAAACCCGCCAGCCGGCCTGACTCAGCGCAGCCGAAATACCCAGTCCCGCACCGCGACTTGCTCCGGTGACCACAGCGACGCGGCGCGCCATGGCCTCAGTCCAGGATCCGGCGGGCCACGTTGGTGCTGACCAGGTCCAGCAGTTCGTCGGTACGCCCGGCGAGGATGGTGCGGATCGCGTACAGCGAGAAGCCCTTGGCCTGCTCGGCGG
>CAMFLL010000309.1 GCA_945957405.1 uncultured Mycolicibacterium sp.
CGTCCCTCGGCGCTTCGTCGTCAGCCGAGTTGCCAGACCACCGTCACCGCGAAGCTCACCGTCTGCTGGCCCGGCGACAGCGGCACTTCGGACGCCATGGCCCGCGGCATCGGCACCGGGGTCGGGATCGGCGGCGTGGTGTTGTCGGTGGCCTCCGAGATCGAGATGACCTTGCCGAGCGGCAGACCCGACAGATCGGCGTACTGCTGCGCGCGCTCCTTGGCGTCGTTGAAGGCACGTTCGCGGGCGTCCTTGACCAACTGTGAGTCGTCGTCGATCACAAAGCTCACGGAATTGATCCGGGTGGCGTCGCCGCCGATCGACGTGATCAACCCCAGTGCGCGTGACGCCGCGCCGACGTCCTTGATGCGGACGTCGATGGCGTTGTTCGCCTGATAGCCCGCCGGCGTGATCGAGGAGTCGCCGGTGAATTGCGGTTGCAGGCTCACCTGGCTGGTACTGATGTCATCGGAGTCCACCCCGCCGGCGACCAATGCGTCGACGACGGCCTGTTGGCGGTCGTTGGTCTGATTGAGGGCCGTCGTCGCGTCTGCGGCCACGAAACTGATTGCCACATTGGCGATCAGCGTGTCGGGCGCACCCTTGACCTTGCCGTTGCCGATCACCGTCACCTGGCGCGGGTTCTCCCCGGCCGGGGCGACGGGGGTCGCAGATTTCGCGTCACATGCCGAGAGCGTGACGAGCGCCAATGCCGCCATGCACAGGGTGGTCAGACGCAGCAGGGTCTTGGGTTTCCCGACGAACGGCATGCTCGCACCCTATCCGTTGATCCGAGACCCCGGGTGCGCGCGCCACATCATCAACGGGTCATTGTCCTGGGCCGGTGTGCTCCGTGATGGCCTTGTACACCGCTTCGCCGGCCCGCCCCAAGAGCGCGCCGCGCATGTTCTGGGCCCACTCGTGCGATGCGCGCGGGGCGCTGAGTTGACCCTTGAAATGTGGAATGACGTGACGCGCGAACAGGTCATACGAGTGGTAAGTGGCATGCGGATCGGCCCAGTCGTGCCCGAGCAGCAGCAGGGTGCCGAAGCCACCGGACTGCTCCAGCAGCCCGGAGATGTAGGCGATCGCGTCGTCGGGTGTGCCGATACAGCAGTTACCCGCCGCCACATAGCCTTCGACGAACTCTCGCGGTGATGACGCCTGCTCGACGCTGTTGGCCAGCGGGACGAACCCGGCCGCGGCGAAATAGTTCGCGAAGTCCGCCAGTCCGTAGGTGCAGTCCTGGATCGCCTGTTCGCGGGTGTCGGCCAGGTGCACGATGCCCAGCACCCGCCAGTTCTGCCGGTCGGGGTCCGCGCGGCCGGCGGTGCGCGCCCGGTCGGTGACGATCTGCCACGCGTTCTCAAGCGCGGCGAAACCACCGGGAACCGACATCGACAACGACAGCAGCGACGTGCCCAGCTCGCCGGCCAGACGCGGTCCTGAGGGAGAAATCATTGCTGCACAGGCGATTTCGGGATACGGCCACGTGTAGGGCCGGATGTGCAATGCAGCGTCGCGCAGGGTGAACCAGTCGGAATGCCGGTCGATGCGCTCATCGGGTGCCGCGCGGAACAACGCCAGGATGGCCTCGAGCGACTCGTTCATCATCCGGCGCTGGTCCACCGGATCAATGCCCATCATGTAGGCGTCCGACGGCAGTGCCCCCGGTCCGGCGCCGAACATCACCCGGCCGCGGGTCAGGTGGTCCAGCAGCACCCACCGATCGGCCACCATCAGCGGATGGTGATACGGCAGCGACACCACGCCGGTGCCCAACCGGATGTGCCGGGTGCGTTCGGCGGCGGCCGCGATGAACACCTCGGGGCAGGCGATCAACTCGTAGCCGCCAGAATGATGTTCGCCGAACCAGGCTTCGTCGTACCCCAGCCGGTCCAGTGCCACGACGCGTTCCAGGTCGTATTCCAATGCCACAGTGGGAGATTGGCCGGTCGGATGAAACGGGGTGATGAACACTCCGAACCGCAGTGGTGGTGTCATGACCGCTCGACCTCCCTGAGGAATCTCAGCAGGATCTCGTTGACCTCGTCGGGCCGCTCCTGCTGCACCCAGTGGCCCGCGCCCTCGATCCACTCCTCGAGGTAGGGGCCGGACACGACGTCGCGGGCCCGTTCGGGCCGCATGGTGGCGCCCACCGGGTCCGCGGTGCCGCCGACAAACAGTGCGGGCACCGTGATGTGAGCATCGGTCAGGTGCGGTGTGGTCGCCCAGTTGCGGTCGTAGTTGCGGTACCAGTTCAGCCCGCCGGTGAATCCGGTGCGGGTGAACTCGGTGACGTAATACTCGAACTCCGCGGGCGAAATCCATGACGGCAGCTCCGCCCGGCCGGCCAGCAGACCGGCGAACAGACCACTCATCGTCGCCGCCACGTCCGCACCCATCTCGGCGTCGGCCAGGCCCGGCTGCTGATACCGGAGCATGTAGAAGTCCTCACCGAACTTCTCGCGCCACCGCTGGGTGGGCCGTGCCCGCGCCCGCGGAATAGGTGGCACGCTCAGCCCCGCGACCGCGCGCACGCGATCCGGGTGCAACAGCGCCGTCTGCCACACCACCAGGGCACCCCAGTCGTGGCCGATGAACACCGCCTGCGCGGCGCCGACGTCGTCGAGCAGTGCGACCAGGTCACCCGTCAGCGCGTGGATGTCGTAGGCCTCGATCTCGGCGGGGCGACTCGAACCTCCGTAGCCGCGCTGGTCGGGCGCCAGAACGTGATATCCGGCCGCCGCGAGGGCCGGGATCTGGTGGCGCCAGGAGTAGGCCAGCTCGGGGAAGCCGTGCGCCAGCACCACCACGGGGTCACCCCGATCACCGGCTTCGAAGACTCGTAACCGCATGCCATCGACGTCGACGAACCGCTCGTCCGGTGTGCGCACCACTTCACCAAAGCACACCATGGGAACCGCTGTTCGTTGGTGTAGCGGTAGCCTGAAGTACTCCCTGCGCGCATTGGAAGGACCTGGCCGAACGCACCGCCCTGCTGGCCGAAGACATTGATGAACCGAAAAAACGTGATCCGCACGCTCACGGCCATTGCCGTCGTGTTGCTGCTCGCCTGGTCTTTCTTCTATTTCAGTGACGACACCCGCGGATACAAGCCGGTCGACACCTCGGTGGCGATGGCCCAGATCAACGCCGACAACGTCAAGAGTGCCCAGATCGACGACCGCGAACAACAGTTGCGGCTGGACCTCAAGAACGGCAACGGGGACACCGGCGACTCCGACAAGGTGATCACCAAGTACCCCACCGGGTACGCGGTTCCGCTGTTCGACGCCTTGCAGGCCAAGAATGCCCAGATCAAGACCACCGTCAACCAGGGCAGCGCGCTGGGCTCACTGTTGATCTACATGCTGCCGCTGCTGCTGCTCGTCGGCCTGTTCGTGATGTTCTCGCGCATGCAGTCCGGTGGACGGATGGGCTTCGGGTTCGGCAAATCGCGGGCCAAGCAGCTGTCCAAGGACATGCCCAAGACCACGTTCGCCGACGTCGCGGGCGTCGACGAGGCGGTCGAAGAGCTCTACGAGATCAAGGACTTCCTGCAGAACCCGTCGCGGTATCAGGCGCTGGGCGCCAAGATCCCGCGGGGTGTGCTGCTCTACGGCCCGCCCGGCACCGGCAAGACGCTGCTGGCGCGCGCCGTCGCGGGCGAGGCCGGGGTGCCGTTCTTCACCATCTCGGGCTCGGACTTCGTCGAGATGTTCGTGGGTGTCGGCGCCTCCCGTGTGCGCGACCTCTTCGAGCAGGCCAAGCAGAACAGTCCGTGCATCATCTTCGTCGACGAGATCGACGCCGTCGGTCGTCAGCGCGGTGCCGGCCTCGGCGGCGGTCATGACGAGCGTGAGCAGACGCTGAACCAGCTGCTAGTCGAGATGGACGGATTCGGTGACCGGCAGGGCGTCATCCTGATCGCCGCCACCAACCGGCCCGACATCCTCGACCCCGCGTTGCTGCGGCCCGGCCGCTTCGATCGTCAAATCCCCGTGTCCGCCCCTGACCTGGCCGGCCGCCGCGCGGTCCTGCGGGTGCATTCGCAGGGCAAGCCGATCGCCCCCGACGCCGACCTGGAGGGTCTGGCGAAGCGGACCGTCGGAATGTCCGGCGCAGACCTGGCCAACGTCATCAACGAGTCCGCCCTGCTGACCGCCCGCGAGAACGGCACCCTGATCACCGGAGCGGCCCTCGAGGAGGCCGTGGACCGAGTGGTCGGCGGCCCGCGCCGCAAGAGCCGCATCATCAGCGAGCACGAGAAGAAGATCACCGCGTACCACGAGGGTGGTCACACCCTGGCGGGTTGGGCCATGCCCGACATCGAGCCCATCTACAAGGTCACCATCCTGGCCCGCGGTCGTACCGGCGGGCACGCCATGGCGGTCCCGGAGGACGACAAGGGGCTCATGACCCGCTCCGAGATGATCGCGCGGCTGGTCTTCGCGATGGGCGGCCGCGCGGCCGAGGAACTGGTGTTCCGGGAGCCCACCACGGGAGCGTCATCGGATATCGACCAGGCCACCAAGATCGCCCGCGCGATGGTGACCGAGTACGGCATGAGCGCCAAGCTCGGCGCCGTGCGCTACGGCACCGAGCACGGTGACCCGTTCCTGGGCCGCACCATGGGCACCCAGGCCGACTACAGCCACGAGGTGGCCCGCGAGATCGACGAAGAGGTGCGCAAGCTGATCGAGGCCGCGCACACCGAGGCGTGGGAGATCCTCACCCAGAACCGGGACTCGCTCGACAAGCTCGCCGGCGAGCTGCTCGACAAGGAGACGCTGCACCGCGCCGAACTGGACGTGGTGCTCGCCGACGTCAAGAAGCGTCCGCGGATCACCGCCTTCGACGACTTCGGGGGCCGGATCCCGTCCGACAAACCGCCCATCAAGACGCCCGGCGAGCTGGCGATCGAACGCGGCGAAGAGTGGCCCAAGCCGGTGCCCGAGCCGGAGTTCAAAAAGGCCATCCGCAGCGCGAACGGATCGAACGGCAACCACGGCAACAACGGCGGCCCCGGCGACAATCCTGACGGCGGTCCGAGGCAGCCCGATTACGGCGAACCTGCCGGCTGGCATGCGCCGGGCTGGCCGCCCCGGCCGGGACAACAGCCGCAGCAGCCACAGCAGCCGCAGCCAGCACCGCCGCAGGGTTACTGGTATCCGCCACCACCGCCCAACCCGCAGCAGTCCGGCGGATGGCCGCAGCAGCCCTATCAAGGTCAGCCCTACCCGTATCCGCCTTACCCGCCGCATCAGCCCGTCCCCGAGGGCGGCGATGATGCGAACCGGCGCAATCCGCCGGCGAACGGTTGATCAGGAGGGGAACCAGCGATGGCGCTGCCGAACTCACACACGACAGCGATGGACCGCCCGGTGTTTGATCAAGAACGTGCCGAAGCCGCCGTACGCGAACTGCTGTACGCCATCGGTGAGGATCCTGATCGGCACGGGCTCGCCGACACCCCGTCCCGGGTGGCGCGCGCGTACAAGGAGATGTTCGCCGGTCTGTACGTCGATCCCGACGACGTGCTGAACACCACCTTCGACGAGCAGCACGACGAACTCGTGCTCGTCAAGGAGATCCCGATGTACTCGACGTGCGAGCACCATCTGGTGTCGTTCCACGGGGTGGCCCATGTCGGGTACATCCCGGGTGAGGACGGTCGCGTGACCGGCCTGTCCAAGCTCGCCCGCGTCGTGGATCTCTACGCGAAGCGACCGCAGGTCCAGGAACGGCTCACCGGCCAGGTCGCCGACGCGGTGATGCGCAAACTCAACCCGCGCGGGGTGATCGTCGTGATGGAGGCCGAGCATCTGTGCATGGCGATGCGCGGCGTGCGTAAACCCGGCGCCATCACCACCACGTCCGCGGTGCGCGGCCAGTTCAAGACCGACCATGCATCTCGGGCCGAGGCGCTGGACCTGATCCTGCGCAAGTGATCTCACCGCAGATCCAGGTGATGGGCGTCGTGAACGTCACCGACGACTCGTTTTCCGATGGTGGCCGATACCTGGACGCCGAACGTGCGATCGCCCACGGCGTGCGCCTGGCCGCTGACGGCGCGACGATTGTCGACGTGGGTGGTGAGTCCACCCGCCCCGGTGCCGTTCGCATCGACGCCGCCGTGGAATCGGGCCGGATTGCTCCGGTGGTCAAAGAACTTGCGGCACAGGGCATCAACGTCAGTATCGACACCATGCATGCCGATGTGGCGCGGGTGGCGCTCGAGAACGGCGCCAGTGTCGTCAACGACGTGTCGGGTGGTCGGGCCGACCCGCGGATGGCCCATGTGGTGGCCGAGGCCGGCGTGCCCTGGGTGGTGATGCACTGGCGGTCGGTGAAAGCCGATCAACCGCACCATGTTCCGGACTACCGTGACGTTGTCGGCGAGGTGAAGGCCGACCTGTTGCGCGCCGTCGACGACGCATCCGCCGTGGGTGTCCGTGCGGAGAACTTCATCATCGACCCCGGGCTCGGATTCGCGAAGACGGCACAGCACAACTGGGCACTGCTGCATGCGCTTCCGGAGTTCGTGGCGACCGGTATCCCGGTGCTCATCGGTGCCTCCCGCAAGCGGTTCCTGGGCTCGCTGCTGGCCGCGGACGACGGAACCGCGCGGCCGCCGGATGGGCGCGAGACGGCCACCGCGGTCCTCTCCGCGTTGGCCGCGACGCACGGTGCATGGGGGGTGCGCGTCCATGACGTCCAGGCATCGGTGGATGCGTTGAAGGTGGTCGCGGCCTGGGACTCAGGAGGACAGGAATCCAATGGCTGACCGAATCGAGTTGCGCGGCTTGACCGTTCGCGGTAATCACGGTGTCTTCGACCATGAGCGGCGCGACGGTCAGGAGTTCGTCGTCGACATCACCGTGTGGATCGACCTCGCCGACGCGGCGGCCAGCGACCAGCTTCGCGACACCTACGACTACGGCGTTCTGGCGCAGCGTGCCGCCGCGGTGGTCGCCGGGGAACCGCGCAATCTCATCGAAACCGTTGCCGGTGAGATCGCCGAAGACGTGATGACCGACGAGCGGGTGCACGCCGTCGAGGTGGTGGTGCACAAGCCGCAGGCGCCCATCCCGCTGAACTTCGCCGACGTCGCCGTGGTGGCGCGGCGCTCGCGCCGTGGTGGCCGCGGCGTCGTCGTGCCGGCCGGGAGCGGCGCGTGACGCGGGTGGTGTTGTCCATCGGGTCCAACCTGGGCGACCGGATGGCCCGGTTGCAGTCGGTGGTCGATGCTCTCGGTGAGCGAGTCCGGGCGATATCGCCGGTGTACGAGACCGCCCCGTGGGGCGGCGTCGAGCAGGGGCCGTTCCTCAACGCCGTGCTGATCGCCGAGGACCCGGACCTCGACGGGCTGGGCTGGTTGCAATTCGCCCAGGGTCTCGAGCGGGCGGCGGATCGGGTGCGTGGGCAGAAGTGGGGGCCGCGAACCCTCGATGTCGACCTGGTGACGGTCTGGCAGGACGAGGACGGCGCCGCCACGGAGCTCTTCTCCCGGTCCGAGGGCCTCACGCTGCCCCACCCGCTGGCGCATCTGCGCGCGTTCGTCCTCATCCCGTGGCGTGACGTCGAACCGGACGCCACCATTACCGTCGCCGGCGAGATGCGGTCGGTGGTGCGGCTGCTCGACGAGATCGACGCCGCCGAACGGGCCGCCATCCTCCCCACCGATTCGGTGCTGCATGGGCCCGACCCGCAAGCGTGATCTCGCGGCGGCCATCGTGGTCGCCGCCGTGGCCGGTTACCTGGCGGTGCTGGTGCTGTACCGGTACTTCCCGCCGCTGACCATCTGGACCGGGATGTCGCTGGCCGCCGTTGCAGTGGCCGAGGCGGTCTGGGGCTGGAATGTGCGCACCAAGATCGGGGCAGGCGAGATCGGCCTCGGTGGTGGACGGCTGCATCCGCTGGCCGTGGCGCGCAGTGTGATGATCGCCAAGGCGTCGGCCTGGGTCGGTGCCCTGGTGCTCGGGTGGTGGATCGGTGTGCTCGCCTACCTGTTCCCGCGGCGCAGCACGCTGCGGGTGGCAGGGGAGGACACCGCGGGAGCCGTGGTGGCTGCGCTGTGCGCATTGGCGCTGGTGGCCGCCGCAATGTGGCTACAGCATTGCTGCAAGTCGCCGGAGGACCGCTCCGACGAGCCCGGCGACGGTCACGCCCCCGAATAAGCGGGAATCGCCGTGCCACGCCGACACGCTGAATGACCTCGCGCGGGTACAGTCAGCCCATGACCGTTCTGTCCCGCGGCGCCCGGGTCCGGCGCGGCGGCCGCAGGCCGGGTTGGCTGCTCTTGACGGTGTTGCTGGTCCTCGCCATTGCGGCAAGTTCCGCGTTGGTGTTCACCAATCGGGTTGAACTGCTGAAGCTCGCCGTCATCCTGGCCTTATGGGCTGCCGTGGTGGCCGCGTTCGTCTCGGTGATCTATCGACGGCAAAGCGACGCCGATCAAGCGAAAGCGCGCGATCTCAAGCTGGTCTACGACCTCCAGTTGGACCGCGAGATCTCAGCGCGTCGCGAATACGAGTTGACGGTCGAGTCACATCTGCGCCGTGAGCTGACGTCGGAGTTGCGGGCGCAGACCGCGGACGAAGTCGCGGCACTGCGCGCTGAGCTGGCCGCGTTGCGGACCAATCTGGAGATCCTCTTCGACACAGACCTGGCGCATCGACCCGCCATCGAGACCGACCGCGCCCAAAGCGAGTGGATCCGTCCGCAGGAGCCGGAGTGGTCCGGCCGGTCCGAGCGGGTGGCGAGCAACCGGATCAAGTCTTTCCGCGAGGACGCCCCGGCGCGCACGGCCGAGAACCCGATCATCGACGTGCCGGAGGAACCACTCACACCGCCGCCCCCGCCACCGCCGCCCCCACGGCGTCGGCAGCGCGATCGGGTGCAGGAGGCTCAGGACTCCTTCCAGGAGCCCGCCCAGGGCGGCCCGGTCGACGACCGGGCCTACCGCGG
>CAMFLL010000310.1 GCA_945957405.1 uncultured Mycolicibacterium sp.
GGTGAGAATGCGGACTCGCCGTCGCGAAGTATCCGCGTCAAGTCGACCGACCCCACGACGCGGTCTTCCGTTGCGCCGATTGGCAACTCCACCAGGGGTGAGTCATCGAGAAGGCGCAGAATTCTCGCGAGTCCACGCACGGCAGTCGTCTTCGCGGATCCTTTTTCGCCGCGGATCAATACGCCGCCGATTTGCGGATGCACTGCGCACAACACGAGTGCATGCACCAGTTGTTCGCTGCCGACAATGGCGCTGAAAGGGTAAACTGCTCTATCTGTCAGCGTCACAAGACCTCTGGATCGGTGGTAGGTGTTGTCGGCGCGAAGAGGCCCGTGCCCGCGAGCATGAGCACGAGGGCACGGGCCTCTTGCATCCGCGGTGGCAATCAGGCTCAGTGGCAGGGGAACCCGAGCAGGTGACGGCCGTCGTGGATGAATTCGTGCACGTGTCGGTCGGCGCCCAGCACCGATACTGCGCCCTGATCCACGCCGATGAAATACAGAATCACCAATGCGAGCACCGCTGTGGTTGCCAGCCAGAGTGCCGCTGGGACTGAGGCGGCGATGGGCCGTGGTGCTGAGGCAGTGATGTCGTTGGCCATGTTCGGTTAGCTCCTTTGACGATGTCTGGATGATTCCTGTGTGAACATCGGATGCAGCGCTTTTGCAGGACAAGAATGCAAACGCCCTGCCACAGGAAATGCGTAAACCGATTTTAATCAGTTCACGCCTCGGATGTACTAGCCGAATGGCGAGTACATCGAGGCGGCTGCATTCAGAAGGTGCGGATCGCGATCTCGGCCGGCTCGGCGAGAAGTGGTGTGACCTCATCGTCCAGTTTCATCAGCGTGACTGAGCAACCGGCCATGTCCAAGGACGTGCAGTACTCGCCGACGTAACTGCGCCGCACATTGATTCCGCGTCCGGCGAGCTGGTCATGTGCCCGGCCATAGAGAAGGTAGAGTTCACTGATGGGAGTCCCGCCGAGACCGTTGATCATCAACGCCACGTCGTCACCCCGGCCGTAGGGCAAGTCGTCGGCTACCGCGCCCACCAGCTCATCGACAATTTCGTTGGCGCTCAGGAGTTTTTCGCGTCGTCGTCCCGGCTCACCGTGGATTCCGACGCCCATTTCCATTTCGTCATCGCCGAGTTCGAACAGGGGCGACCCCTTTGCCGGTGGCGTGCACGACGTCAATGCCATGCCCATGGTCCGGGTAACGCCGTTGACCTTCTCGCCGAGGCGCACGATCTCGTCGAGATCGGCGCCCTTTTCCGCAGCTGCGCCGACGCATTTGATCACGAAGAAGTTACCTGCAACGCCACGCCTCCCTACGGTGTACGTGGAGTCTTTGACGGCGACATCGTCGTCGACGAGCAGCGTCTTGATGGTGACGCCGTCGGCTTCGGCCATTTCGCGGCCCATGTCAAAGGCCATCCGGTCGCCGGTGTAGTTGTTGATGATGTGCAGAACGCCCTTTGGTGAAGCCAGTAGCTTGGATGTCTCTAGGACGTAATCCATTGGCGGAGCAGCGAAAACGTCTCCGGGACACGCGGCATCAAGCATGCCTTTGCCTACGATCATGACGTGAGCGGGTTCGTGACCGGAGCCAGACCCCTGAATGATCGAAACCTTGTTCTCATTTGGCGCATCGGCACGCATGATGAGGTTGTATTCCGGGATGTACTTCAGTGTGTCGGGGTTGGCCAAGGCAACGCCGTGGAGCATTTCAGCGACGAAATCTTTGGGATCGTTGACGAACTTCTTCATGTGAGTGCCTTCCGAGGGTGGTAACCGATTCGAGCGAATTCAGGAATGTTCTTCAGCCGACCAGTCTTCAGCCAGCGCTTCAAGCAGTACTGCAATTGCGATCGCGCCGGCATCAGGTGCGCCGATGCTCCGTTCCCCGGTGTAGGCGGCGCGCCCCTTTCTGGCTTGCATTGTCTTGGTTGCGTCAGCGGCTAACCGGGCAGCCGATGCAGCGGCGCGCAGCGTCTCCGCTGCTGATGCTTTACTGCCGATCTGTTCATCAATTGCGGAAATGGCCGGAACGAGGGCGTCGAGCAGAGTCTTGTCGCCGACATCGGCACCGCCACGCGTCTTGATCCCCGCTACGGCCGACTCCAGCATGGCCAGGATCAAGGCGGGTTCGAGCGTGCTCGCTCCGCCTGCGGTGGTCCCGGCGCGGAGGAAGCCGGTGCCCCAGATTGGTCCCGACGTGCCACCGATTCGGCTGGTGATGGTCACCGCCACCTTCTTCAGAAAAGTAGCGATATCGGTCCGGTCAAAGCTGTCCCAGTTGGCCAGGACGATTTCGAATCCGCGCGCCATCGAGTAGCCGAAGTCGCCATCGCCGACGATGGCATCCAGGTCGCCGAAGTACTTTTCATTGGCCAGAACGGTGACGGCAATCACGTGTACGGCGCGTTCGACGTCGGAGAGGGTTGCATCGGTCATCGCGGATTCCTTGGTCAGTTCGGCAACGTGGACAGTGATCGCAGTGCCGGCAGGTCCACCCATTCGCCGACCGGCACTCCGGCGAGATTCTTGATGACGTGGGTGCGTTCGCCCTGCGGATCCCCGAGGCTCGACACCACCAGGGCGGCTTCCTCGAAGTCCTCATCGCGGGTGTAGTCGTTCACGGTGACCACGCACGTGATGTTTGCGGCCGCTGCCGCGTTGAGCCCATTCTTAGAATCCTCGATCACCAGCGCTTGCGCGGCGGGGATATCCAAGCGCTCCAGGGCTAGGAGATAGATGTCGGGTGCTGGTTTCTTGGCTGGTACGACGTCGCCGGCGAGCACCAGGAACTGGCGGGCGGCCTCGGTGCCCACGACGTGTTCGAGCACCGCGCGCACCGATGGTTCGGCCGACGTCGACGCCACCGCCAGATGCCATCCGGCTTCGGCCGCTTCGGCGGCCAGGCGTCGCACTCCGGGACGGGCCGGCAACTGTCCGCCCGCGATCATCTGTGTGTAGATCTCTGTCTTGCGCGTGTGCCACTGCGTCACCAGCGCGCGCTGTTCGTCGACCCCGGTTGGCAGGCCGGCTGCGGCGACGAACTCCGGCGTCAACAGGCTCGCCATTCGCTCCTTGCCGCCGCCGATCTTGAGCTTGACCGCGTACTCCTGCTCGCTCCATTGCACTGGGACGCCGAACTCGGCGAACATCTGGTTGAAAGCCGGCAGGTGGCCGTAGCGTTCGGTGTCGGCGAGCACGCCGTCGCAATCAAAGATCAATGCCGCCGTCATGACCGGGTACTCCGGCTCACCATGCCTTCGCCGCGCTTCCGAACGTGTCGATGTAACCCGCGGCCATTGCGGTGACTGCCGACCCGACGCTTGTGAAAAGTGATGGCGGGTCCCATTTGTCGGCCTTGTCAGCTTCTTTGAGAAACTTGAGATTGGCTTTCATGAACGTCACTTTCAATGCTGTCGAGATGTTCACCTTGGCACACCCTCGGTCGATCAGGTCGGTGAATTGCCGGTCTGTCATCCCGGTACCACCGTGCAGTGCGATCGGGATGCCGGTGGCCTCAACGAGATCGCTGACCCTCTGGGTGTCCAGTTCTGGCGCCGCCGCGTATACACCATGAGCGTTCCCGATCGATGGCGCAAAGACCTGAACGCCGGAACGCTCGATGAAATCGACAGCCACGTCCAGGGATTGACGTTCTGCCACCTCGTCAGAGCCGATACCGTCCTCGACACCGGTTATTGCCTCGATCTCGCCCTCGACATCCGCCCCGACAGCGCGGGCCTCGGCGACCACCTCGATCACCTGGCGCAGATTCTCTTCGACAGGCAACCGGGAGGCGTCGAAAAGAACGGAATTCCAACCCTTCCGCAGGCAGTCGGTGATGACGTCGCGTTCGGGACAGTGGTCCAGATGCAGGCTGACCGGTACTTCGATACCGGCAGTCATCGATGTCCACATCCCGTAGAGGACGTCAACACCGATCGAGCGCACCGTCTTCACCGAAGTCTGAACGATCATCGGCGATCGGCGCTCAACGGCTGCTGCCAGGACGGCTTCGAGTGTCAGATCATTGACGATGTTGATCGCGGCGACGCCGTATCTCTGTTCGAGTGCACGGTCGAGGATTTCTTTAAGCGGCACCACAGGCAAGGTGAACACTCCTTCTGCAGACGACATGTGAGAACCTACGTGGGCGAAGGTGCCTCTGGCATCAGGGGATCCACCCGAGTCGATATGGGGGATTTCCCGATCAGAGGTGCATCAACGCCTGCGCCACCAGTTCGGTGCGGTTGCGTGCACCGGACTTGCGCAGCAATGAACTGACATGCTTCTCGACGGTCTTGACCGATATCATCAGGTGCTCGGCGATCAGTTTGTCCGTGAAGCCTTTTTCGACGAGCGCCCGCACTTGCTGTTCGCGGGCGGTCAAATTTGCTGACGGGTCCTGACGTAGCCCTCGGTGCAGGCATTGCAATGCCAGGCCGGAGAGAAACGCCTCACCCCTCGCGGTCGCGACAACGGCCTGGGCCAGTGCAGGGCCGTCGACACCCTTGTCGAGGCAGCCGTGCGCACCGGCCCGCAGCGCCGCCGCGACGAGTTGATCGTCACCGGGTTCGGACAAGCACAACACCGCGGTATTTCCGGCGTCGACCAGTCGACGCGTGAGATCGACTCCGTCGGACTCACTGTCGTCGCCGAGGCGAAGACTGGTGATCACTACGTCGGCGACCACTACCTGCTGCAGGCTGGCGGCTCGACCGGCGTCGACGGCCTCGCCGACGACCTCGATATTCAGCCCGGCCTGGGACAACAGACGACTCACGCCGGCCCGGATCAGCGGGTGCGGATCGACGATCAGCACCCGTAGCGCCCTGCCCTCGGACGCGACATCCGGTCGCGCGTAGGGAAAGCGGACGCGAATACTCGTTCCCCAACCTGGCAGTGAATCGAGCTCGACCAGACCACCGACGGCATGCGCACGATCAGACATCCGTCGCAGTCCCGAGTTCGAGTCGGGCGCCAACGCGTGTAGATCGAAACCTTGTCCATCGTCCTGCACCAGCAGAGAGACCCCTGAGGCTTCGTAGGCGATACCAAGGCGAACCATATGGGCAGCGGCGAACTGGATGGTATTGGCCAACGCCTCATGGGATATCCGCAAAATTTCGTGTGCCTGCACCGGGTCGAGTGCGACCGGCTTGCCTGCGATCACCAGCCTTGCGTCCAGTCGACCCGCGGCCCGGGCCCATTCGACCTGCTCGGCGAGCGCATCCTCGAGCTGGCGTTCGTCCAGCGTGGGGTGCAGCAGGTTCAGCATCGCGCTTCGGGTCTCGTTCAGGGCACTGGTGGCCTCTGCATGTGCAGCCGTCACCAGTGCACTGATCGTGTCTGTTCGGTCTGCGACGGCGTCCTGAGCGCAGCTCAGGTATCCGGTGACTCCCACCAGGCCGTGCTTCAACGTGTCGTAAACCTCGCGCAGCAACCGATCCCGCTCCGCGGCGGTGGCACGATCTCGTGCCCGCTCCTCAGCCAGGTCGTGCAGATGCGCATTGGCGAGCGCGACAGCGGCGTGCTTTGCGAACAATCCCAGCAGTTCGGCGTCTGCCTGAGAGAACGTCCGCCCTGCCTGACGGCTGAAGACGACACATACGCCGATGATCGATCCGCGCCACTGCAGCGGTACACCGATGACTCCGCGCAACGTCGAGCGGTCGGCGGCGTCGACATGGCCGCCGTGCACATCCTCATATCGGTCGAACCACACCGGGCCCCGTTGGGCTACGACAGCGCCTGTCATCCCTTCGGTGAGTGGGAAGACTTGTCCCGATTGACACCGGATACCGATGTCGGCCTCTTTGCGATAGGTGCCCGCCTGCTCATCCACGCTGCATATCGACCCCGTATCGCAGCCCAAGAGTTCCGCGCAACGCATTAAGATGCGCTCGAGCAATCGGCGGGGCGAGAACTCGCCGGCAAGGTCTTCTGCGACCGCCGTGATCGCGTGAGCCGTCGACCAGGACGGCTCGAGCACGGCCATGGATACGTCGTCGGAACGGGTATGAACACTCATCACCTGCTCCTTCACCTCGATGTGCTCGTCAGGCGTCAACGTACCCCGATGTGGTGGAACACCGGCACAGGTTGTGCGACTCGGTTGCGTCCGCCGTGCCACGTCGAGGTGGTCTGGCGCGCGCTGGGCGCGACCGCTGCGAAGAGGGCGTCGGGTACCACGATGCCCACGCAGACGGGCACGACACCAACCGTTGCCAACGGTGGCAATTCTGCCAGCGCCCAGGTCGGAGTTCGGAAACAAGCCATTTGGCCAGGGTCGCGAACAGGATGAGTCCTTGTTGCGCGACGCTGAACTACGCTGAGCGTCGTAAGTCTCGTGGCAGCAGGAACCCGGTGAGAGTCCGGGGCGGTTCCGCCACTGTGAGGGTCGTCGACACGTCGGTGATTCCCAGCCAGATACTGGCCACGGGGCATCCCTGCGAGAGGGGGCGTGAACCCCCTGAGGAGGACTGATGAGTGTTGGTGTGTCAATCCCTGCCCGTCGCATCGCGCTGCTGTCCACCTCTGACACCGACCTGCTGTCGGCGCGCGCCAGCGGTGCCAGCTACAGCCTGGGCAACCCCGCGCGACAAGACATCGGGCCTGTACTGAGCGGCGCCGAGGTAGTGGTATTGCGAGTACTCGGGTCTTCGGCGGAGGTCGCGCCCGAACTCGCGACGTTGCGCGCGTCGGGCCTGCCGCTGGTGGTGCTCGGTGGGGAGCGTCAGCCGAGCGCTGAACTGATGGAGCAGTCGACGGTGCCCATCGGCCTTGCGGCACAGGCGCACGCGTACCTCGCCGAGGGGGGACCGACCAACCTGGCCCAATTGCACGCGTTTCTGGGTGACACCGTCTTGCTGACGGGAGAAGGCTTCGAGGAACCGGTGGTTATCCCCGAGTGGGGATACTCAAGCCGCCCAGAAGCTGATTCGGCCGGCCGGCTGCGGGTCGCCGTGCTGTATTACCGTGCTCACGAGGTCAGCGGAAACTCGGGATTCGCCCATGCGCTGGCTGACGCAATCGACAACACCGCTGACGCGGTCGGGATTCCGGTGTTCGCATCGTCACTGCGTAGCGCTCCCGGCGCATTGTTCGATGCCCTCGGTTCGATGGACGCCGTCGTGGTCAGCATGTTGGCCGCGGGGGGCGCCAAGTCGGCCTCGGTGAGCGCGGGCGAGGATGACTCGTCGTGGGATATCGAACGAATTGCAGCACTTGATATTCCAGTGTTGCAAGGGCTGTGCCTGACGTCATCGCGGGAGCAGTGGCAGGCCAACGATGACGGCGTGACCCCGCTCGACTCCGCCACTCAGATCGCTATACCAGAATTTGACGGCCGTATCATCACCGCGCCGTATTCGTTTAAGGAAGTCGACGCCGACGGGTTACCGCACTACGTCGCTGATCCAGAACGTTGTGCGCGTGTCGCCGGGGTTGCGGTCAAGCACGCACGCCTGCGCCGTGTGCCCAACGGCGAGAAGAAGATCGCGCTGGTGCTCTCGGCGTATCCGACCAAGCACTCACGCGTGGGCAACGCGGTCGGCCTTGACACCCCTGCGTCGGCGGTGCGTTTGCTGCGCCGGCTCACCGCCGAAGGTTACGACGTGGGTGACGGTTTCGGCGTGCTGGACATCGATGACGAGACGGTCGCCGGCGACAAGCTCATTCACACCCTGATCGACGCAGGCGGCCAGGATGAGCAGTGGCTCACGACGGCCCACCTGACCGACGCACAGGTCACAGTGAGCTTGGCCCAGTATGCAGAATGGACCGCCGGGCTGCCCGAACGACTACGCGACGCGATGGTGGGTGCCTGGGGTTCCGCGCCAGGGCGGCTGTTCGTCAACGACGGCGGTGAAATCGTCCTCTCCGCTTTACAATCGGGCAACATCGTGTTGATGATCCAGCCGCCGCGCGGATTCGGCGAGAACCCCGTGGCGATCTATCACGACCCCGACCTCCCACCGAGCCACCACTATCTGGCCGCCTACCGGTGGCTGGAGTTCGGCTTCGGCGCGCACGCTGTGGTGCACTTAGGCAAGCATGGGTCGATGGAATGGCTGCCGGGTAAGAATGCGGGCCTTTCCGCAGAGTGCGCGACCGACGCCGTACTAGGCGATCTCCCATTGGTTTACCCGTTCCTGGTGAACGACCCAGGGGAGGGCGCCCAAGCCAAACGGCGGGCGCACGCCACGATCGTTGATCATTTGATTCCCCCGATGGCCCGCGCCGAGACTTACGGCGATATCGCCCGCCTGGAACAGCTTCTCGACGAGCACGGCAATATCGCGGCGATGGATCCCGCCAAGCTGCCGGCCATCCGCGGTGAGATCTGGAGTCTGATGCGTGCGGCCGAACTGCACCGTGACCTCGGTCTGGATGAGCGACCCGATGATGATGAGTTCGACGATTTCGTGCTGCACATCGACGGCTGGCTTTGCGAGATCAAAGACGCTCAGATCCGCGACGGGCTGCATGTGCTGGGCGGCGCACCGCAAGGCGCGGCGCGCGCAAACCTGGTGTTGGCGATCCTTCGGGCCGCGCAAGTGTGGGGTGGACAGGATCATGCCGTGCCTGGGCTGAGGGCAGCGCTCGGTCTCAAAGACGGCGCGCAGAGCGGCGTGGTGGACGAAATCGAGTATCAGGCTAGGGCGCTCGTGGATGCTATGGACTCGTCCGATTGGAACGTCGACAATGTGGTTGCGCTGCACGATGATCCGGCCGTGCAGTCGGTGTTGCGGTTTGCCGCGACCGAGGTGGTGCCTCGGTTGGCGGGCACCGCAGGCGAACTCGATGCTGTAGTGCACGCACTGGCTGGCGGCTTTGTGCGGCCGGGGCCTGTCTCTTATACACATCTCCGAGCCCACGAGACTAAGGCGAATCT
>CAMFLL010000311.1 GCA_945957405.1 uncultured Mycolicibacterium sp.
TTCCGCATCGAAGAGACCTACTTCAAATACTTTCCCGTTCGTTACCACTGCCAACTACCGATCTGGACCGCATTCGAGTTGCGGGAGAAGGTCGACATCGCAGCGGTCGAATCAATCACGCTGTTCCTGGCGCGCCGGTACGTCACCGATCGCTACGCGGACCCCGATGCATGGAATCCCCAGACACATGGTTCGGCCGATCACAGCTTCCCGTACCTCGTGGCGGCGGCCATGGTCGACGGTGCGGTCACGTCGAGCACCTTCACCGCCGACCGCTATCGCAACGCCGAGATCCTTGCACTCGCCCAGAAAATCAGCCTGGCCGAAGACGCCGACTTCACCGAAGCGTTCCCCGCGACATTCAACGCCAGGCTCGAAGCGGTGCTGGCCAACGGCGAAACCGTGGTGGTGCACCAGCAGAACCCAAAAGGTGTTCCGGCCAACCCGATGTCAGACGACGACCTGGAGCAGAAATTCCTGACACAGGTCGGCGATGTCGTCTCGGAAGCCACGGCGCGCGACATCCTCGACCGGATCTGGAATCTGGAGAATGCGGGCAGCGTCACCGAGTTACTGGCGGCAATGCGGGTGCGCTGAACGCGTCACCGTCTGGCTAGATACCGGTGCAGAGCGATACGAACGGGATCGGCGCGCACACCCCCACCGAGAAGTAGGGCGTGAGGTCACCGTTCCACGCCGGCGGTGGTGGCGCGGGAGGTGGCGGTGGCGGAGCCGCCACCAGGCACGAGTTGGACGGCGCGTCATAGAACGTGCCCGGTCCGCACTCGGCCGCGCTCCCGACGGCAGGCCACACAATTGGCGCGAACGACAACGACGCTCCTGCAGCGCCGACGACGGCCATCTGACGCATCAATCCAGTCATCGCAGGCCTCCCGCTGTCTTCCCGACCCCACGATCACCTCAACCGTACGCCGCCACGGCCCCATTGCCACCGGAACCGAAAGCCCAGTACAGCGACCACTGGATTGCGTGCCGGAGAAGTCGGCGGCTAGATTCCGCGCATGGTCCCCGAGTGGCACCTCGGCCTCATCCCCGTGCCCGTGCACGGACTCTTCGTCGGTCTTGGCGTGCTCGCAGCGATGATCGTGTTCGCCGCCGAGGCGCGCCGTCGCGGCGCGGTGAACGAGCAGTCACTGGTCGCAGTGGCAGGCGCTCTGATCGGCGGCGCGATCGGGATGCGGCTGTCGGGATGGGCACGCCATCTCGACTTCAGCTCCAACCCGAACCTGGCCCAGGCGTGGGAGTACGGCTCCCGGAGCATCCTCGGCGGACTGCTCGGCGCCTATCTGGGCGTTCTGATCGCCAAGCGGATCGGCGGCTTTCGCGGTAAGACCGGTGACCTGTTCGCGCCTGCGGTGGCTCTCGGGATGGCGATCGGCCGGATCGGGTGTGCCCTCACTGAAGCCCCGGGCCGGCCGACGAGTCTCCCGTGGGGCGTGCACGCACCCGCGAGCACACCGGACTGCCCCGGTTGCGTCGCCGGGCAGGCCATGCACCCGTCCTTCGTCTACGAAATCATCTTCCAGCTCGCGGCATTCGCCGTGCTGCTGTGGTTGCGGCCGAGGATCGACCGGCCTGGTGAGTTGTTCGTGATCTACGTCGCGGCATACGCGGTTTTCCGGTTCTTCGTCGAATTCGTCCGGGCCAACGACGTGGTCTGGCTGGAATTGACACGGCCGCAATGGTTTCTGATTCCCTCGCTGACCATTATCGGCATTCGCGTCTGGTTCGGGTACCGCCATGGCTACTATCGCCACTCAGCCCGTGATCAGGAAGTGCCCGCATGACCACGCCTCCACCACCTCCACCCGACGATGAGCCACCGCGCTATCCGCCACCGCCCGGCTACCCGCCACCGCCGGGCTACCCGCCACCGCCCGGCTACCCGCCACCGCCGGGCTACCCCTATGGGCCACCGCCCCGCCCGACACCACGGATCTCGGTCGGCATGGTGTTCGCCGGCACCTTCATCTATTTCGTGATCAACCTCGTCGTCGGATTCGTGGCCTTCTTCGGCGCGAATTCGGTGTCCGGGGGTGCACACGTCGTGATCGGCGCCGCAGCGGTGACGTTGGCGGCCCTGGCGTTCGGCGGCGGCGGCGCCATGATCGCGATGAGCCGCAGCCCCTATGCCAAAGGCCTCGGGCTCGGTCTCATGATCGGCTGGGCGGTCACGTCATTGGTGACAGTCGGAATCTGCACGGGCCTCAACCCGGAGGTGTACGCGTCGGTATGAGCCCAGGGATGGATCTGCGCGGCGATCGCCTGCACCGCTACGTCACTGCATACTGTCCGCGCTGCCACGACGATGCACCCGAACGGCCGCTTTCCGACGTAGTCCGACTGGCCGCCGTGCTGACCGAGCGTGACGGCCGGATCTGGCTCGAACGGGGTTGCGGCACACATGGTCTGGTGCGAACACTGTACGACGAAGACCCCGAGATCCTGTCCTACCTGGAAGAGTGGACGGCGCCCACCAAAGCGCACACCCCCGACGTGCCGGGCAACTTCGACCCCGTCCCAGGTGCCTACCTGCGTGGGCTGCCGGAGATGCAGACCCAGCACACATGCATCCTGCTCGAAGACATCGCCGAGGTGTGCAACCTTCGCTGCCCGACGTGTTTCACCGACTCCTCGCCCGATCTGCGCAATGTCGTCCCCGTCCACGACGTGCTGGCCAACGTCGACCAGCGCCTGGCCCGTGAGAACGGCCGCCTCGGTGTACTGATGCTCAGCGGTGGTGAACCGACGCTGCACCCGCGACTCGACGAGTTGCTGGCCGAACTGACCTCACGGCCGATCACCAGGATCCTGGTCAACACCAATGGCATCCGAATTGCCGGGGACGACGATCTGCTCGACCTGCTCACAGCGCACCGCGAACGCGTCGAGGTGTACCTGCAGTACGACGGCCTGGCAGCCGAAACACACCGACATCACCGCGGCGGGGACCTACGTCGAACGAAAACCCAAGCACTGCAACGACTATCTGAACGCGAGATCTTCACCACTCTGGTCATGACAACAACCCTCGGTGTCAACGACCACGAGATCGGGGCGATGGTCCGGCTGGCGCTGGACACTCCGTTCGTCGGCGGAATCACCATCCAACCGCAGTTCGGCTCCGGTCGCTCTGGCCGGATCGATCCGCTGGACCGCCTCACCCACACCGGGGTGCTCAAGCGGCTGGGACCCCAGACCGACGGCCTGGTGACGTGGCGCGACCTCACCGCGCTGCCGTGCTCACATCCGCACTGTTGTTCGGTCGGATACCTCATTCGGGACGACAACGACCAGTGGCGCTCACTCGTCGCACTGATCGGCCATGACAGCCTCAAAGACAAACTCGGCCTGGTGGCCAACCGGATCGCCGACTCGGACATCCCCCACCAGCTGCGCGTCGCCGTTCAGGAATCGCTGCTCGGGCTGCTGTCCGAGCAGTCGTCACTGTCGCATCCGCAGATCGGCGACATCTGGCGCACCATCTGCGAGAGCTGCGACCTCGGAATGTCGACACTGCTGACCTTGGCCTCCACGGCGCTGCCCGGCCGACGGCGTCGCATCCGCCGACTGCTCGGGGAGCGGGTCGTACGGATCACCGTCAAGCCCTTCATGGACATGTCGACCATGATCGAGGAGCGACTGCTGCAGTGTTGTGTGCACGTCGGTACCCGGTCCGATCAGAACCAGTGTGCCCCGTTCTGCGCTGTGCAGGCATGGCCGGCGTTGAGCCGGCAGCGGTTGTCGATGTCCACGGGCCAGGCGTTACCGCTGTTCTCGGTCCGCTGACGCGCCCCTGACGTCATTCGGGGTCATCGGCGTCATCAGGCGGGGGAAGCGGCGGCGACTTCTTGAGCCACTCACGCATGCGCATCAGCTGGCTGGCGACGATGCCCAGGCCCGCAAGCACCGCGACGACGACGATGACAGTGGTGGTCAAGATCCGCCTCCCTGATCGAATTCCAGCATCCCATTCCCCCGATCGGGGGACACGGGTTTCCTCCGGACGATCCGCCGGTCACCGGACATACATCTCGCCCCTGCCACGGCATTCTTGAGTCATCGCCGGAACACACCGGCAGAGAGCATCAAAAGCCAACGCACACAGGAGAACTGAGATGAACAGCATCGCCCGCCGGATCGCCGCCGTCACCGTCATGGCCGCCACCCCCGCACTGATCGCCCTCGGCGCCGCCACCGCCAGCCAGGCCCAGGGCACCACCACCAACAACGGCCCGTCGATCAGCCACCCGACCACCCACCAGGCATTCCCGCACCAGAGCAACCTCCCGAAGCCCGGTACGCCGGAGCACCACCGCCACCAGCGGATGCGCGCCGCCGAGCTCGGCTGAGCCACCCACTGCGACCCACCTGCGCCGCCGCCCAATCCCATCCCCTGCGCCGCATCCCCCCGCGCCGCATCCCCCGCGCCGAAACTGTAGTTTTTCAACCCCGTACTCGAGCGATGCGTACACGAACTACAGTCTCGGCGGCAAAGCCAAAGCCATCGGCACAGCAACCCGCACCGCACACCCCGCGCGCCCCATCCCCCACACCCCATCCCCGCGCCGAAACTGTAATTTTTCAACCCCGCTCTCGAGCGATGCGTACACGAACTACAGTCTCGGCGCAGAGGCGGAGGCCGAAGCCCCTAACCGCCCGCCGGCGTCTTCACCGTGGTGCGCGTACCGCCACGCGGGGCCGGCGTGATCCTGAGCGAACCACCCATGGCTTCCACCCGCGCGATCAGTGACGCCAAGCCGATGTGCCCGTCGGCGATCCGGCTGTCGAGGACCATCGGATCGAACCCGACGCCGTCATCGGTGACGGTGAGCATGATCTGATCGCCGACATTCTTCAACGTCACGTCGACGCGGGTGGCCCGGGCGTGCTTGTTGACGTTGGCCAGCAGTTCGCGCGCCGCCCGGTACAGCAGGTCCTGCACCGGTGGTTGGCCAACGTCGTCGAGTTCACCCTCCACAGTCAGCCCGGTGCGCTGGCGGTACTGCCGGAGCAGCTCCCCGATGGCCGGTGTCAGGCCGAGCTCTGAGAGCACCGCGGGATGCAGCGTGCGCAATGTCGACCGGAGCTGGGTGGCGGTACCGGCCAAGGTCTCACGGACCGCGTTCAACGCCGGATCGTCGATCCGTTCGGCCAGTTCGTCGAGCTCGAGGCGGGCGGCCAGCAATTCCTGCAACGGCCCGTCGTGCAAGCTCTCCGCCAATTCGCGGCTGTTGCGTTCGTCGGCGCGCATTGACTCCGACACCAGTTGCCGCCGGACTTCCAACAGCGCCGCCACGCGGGCCCGCCGGCGAGACAGCACCGCGCACAGTGCCGTCGTCGCGACCGCGAGCCACAACAGGAACGCGAAATGCATGTACACGATGTTGGGCAGGCCGACGGTGTCATCGCGCTTGGAGTACACGATCCAGACTCCCAGGTACGCCACCGCGGTGAGCAACCCGAGCACCGCCGTCAGCCACGGCCGGTCCTGGAATGCGATCGAGATGGGCAGCAGGAAGAACACCGGCAGCAGCCAGGCCGTCGCGCCGCCCGAGGCCAGGCACAACGTCACCACGGCGGCCACGTCGATCAGCGTCGAGACCCACCCGGACCACGACGGCACCGGGCCGCGCAGCACCACGAACAGCCACACCAGCGACGCGACGAAATAGGTGACGATCGCGGTGTCGTACACGATGGGCAGCCAATTGATGACATCACCAACGTCGACGATCATCATGATCAGCCCGATCATCGGCGGCCGGAGAAGAGCGGCCACCCGCACGGGCTCGGCCGCCAGGTAGTCCGCCAGGCGATTCAGCGACTCCATACTCCTCACTCGAGAAGCTTGCGCCGCATCGCCTCTGCCACGGCTGCTGCCCGATCACTGACGCCGAGCTTCTCGTAGAGCCGCTGCACGTGTGTCTTGACCGTCGACGGCGCCAGGAACAGCTCCGAGGCAATCGCCGGGATGGTGCGCCCCGCTGCGATCAGATCGAGCACTTCACGCTCGCGAGGACTCAGCACAGGTCCGGAAGGTTCGGCCCGCCGCCGGATCTCGCCCGCCAGGCCCGCCGCCAGCCCCGGCGACAAAATATCGCGACCCTTGGCGCAATTCAGCACCGCCGCAACGATTTCGGAGCGCGAGGACTCTTTGGGCAGGAAGCCCGCCGCGCCTTCCTGGATGGCGTGGTAGACGATGGCCGAGTCGTCATGAGCGGAGACCAACAGCACCCGGGTCGGCAGTTGATCGCGGACCACAGCGGCAGCCACCTGGGCGCCGTCCATCCCCGGCATGCGGTAGTCGAGCAGGGCGACGGCGGGCTGGTGTTCCTTGATGGCCGCCAGCGCGGTCGTGCCGTCCTCGGCCTCGGCGACCACATCGATCTCGCCGCTGGACAGCAGCGCACGGACCACACCGTCGCGGAACAGCGGGTGATCATCGCCGACTACGACGCGAACCTTCTCCATCACGACGCAACTTTCCCATAGCGAGGGCCTACCAGCCGCGCACTTGGCGCAGACGTGGGGCGAGTCGCCTCGAGCTCACTCGTTCACTGCGCGCGAACAGCGGCGCTCGCTCAGTTCGAGGTTTCGCCGTCCGAGTCGTCGGACTCGGACTCATCGAGAGCTGTGACGGCGATGCCATACGGCAGGAACCGCACCTTGCGCTTGGGATCGGTGTTGGTCTTGTTCGACCGCAGCGCCTCGAGCTCGGTGGCATAGACCTGCTCGACGGTCGCAGCGCCGTCCTCACCGACGATGAACACCGCCCACACACCGTCGCCGGTCTCGCCCGTGGTCTCGGGTTCAGGCCGTGACCTGCGGTTGAACTCGTCGAACAGCACTCCCCAGCCGCCGCCGCCACGCTGGCTGCCCGGCTCGAACAGCTTGCCGAACGCGTCGCGCAGGCCCTCGCCGGCTTCGCGGGCCAGCCGATCCAAATCCTCCGGGTCAAACCCGAACGGCCCGTTGTTGCTCATCGCAGTCCTCCATGACGGCATCATCCGCACCAACTGCGGTCTCTCCAGTGTGCGTGAATTGCGGAATCTGTGCCAGGAAGCCCGACGGCCAACTGGCCGCCTAGGGCCAGGGCTGCACCTGCTCCGGCTGGAGCTGCTCGGGCTGCAACTGCTGCGGCTGCTGCCGTGCCGGCACTGGAATCGGGATCGGCGGTAACCCCGGAATGTTCAGATGCGTCGTGGTCATCTGCGGCGGAGTGGTGGTCGTCGTTGTGGGCTCCGTGGTGGTCGGCTCCGTCGTCGTAGTGGTCGTGGTCGTCGGCTCAGTGGTTGTTGTCGTCGTAGTCGTAGTCGTGGTCGTCGTGGTTGTTGGCGGCGTGGTGGTGGTCGTCGTTGTCACCGGGGGCGGTGGTGGCGGCGGAGGAGGTGGCGGCGCCTCCGTCGTGATCGGCGGCGGCGGCGCTTCGGTGACGGTGACGACGCTGGGCTCGACCGGCGGCGGTGGTGGCGGGGGCTCGACTGTGGTCGACGCCATCGGCGCGGTGACGCTCGGAGGTGGCGTGGTGGTCGGCGGCGTGGTGCTGGTCGACGCTGAGGTCAGTGTGTACGCCACCCCACCGACGGCGACCACCGCGATCAAGGCAGCGCCGGCGATCGCCAGCTGGGGTAGCCGGTACCAGGGCTTGGGCGGCGCGTCGACCTCTCCGGCGGCGGGGGTGTACTCGATCTGGGGGCGCGCCCCCGTTCGGTTGATCGCATAGGGGTTGGGCCCGGTGTACGGGACCGGTTCGCTGCTCGCGTCGTCGTCCTCGGACCAAGCCAGCGCGCGGAACGTGGACGACCCGGGCGCGTCACCGGCAGGCGCAACCGGGGCCGCACCCAGCCAGCCCGCAGTCGCGGCTTCGCCGACGGCCGTGCCCATCCCGGTGGGCGCGTCGGCATCGGGGCCGCGCGCGGCGATCAGCGCCGCGCCCATCGCGGCGTCCAGGTCAGGCCGCGGAGTGGTGACCACAGCCGCCCTGGTGCGTTCGGAAAGCCGTTGTGTGACAAGGGGAATACTTGCCCCGCCACCGATCGTCGCGACGGCGCTGAGATTGGCCCAGGCCAACCGGTGCCGGTCCAGCTGCTCCTCGAGGGCACTGAGGACACCATCGAAGGCGGGCTCTATGAGGGTCTCGAACTCGGCGCGCGTGAGCCTGATCTCCGACCGGAAATCGGGCAGTTCGGCGACCAGGGTGGTAGCCGTGTCGGCCGACAGTCGTTCCTTGGCCTGCCGGCACTCGTCCCGGAGCCGCGCCAGCGACCCGACGGCCGCCGTCGCTGCGGGATCCACGTCGCCCCGGTTCGAGATGTCGGCCAGGACGCCGGCCAGCACCGCCTGATCGATCTGGTCACCGGAGAACTCCGGGTAGCGAACGGTCTCGCCGACGGGCTGGAAACCGTGCTCGGCATCGGCCAGCGTGATGCTGGTGCCGCTGCCCCCGAAATCGAGCAGCGCGACGATGCCGCCCGAGGCCAGCCCAGGGTTGCTCTGCAGGGCGGTCAACGCGGTGGTGGCGTCGGGGATCAGGCGCGGTGCCACACCGTTCGGCGCCAGCGTGCGGTTGCTGCGCAGGGCCTCCGACAGTGCTCGGACGGTGCCGGGGCCCCAGTGCGACGGAATGGCGATGACGAGTTCGTCGGACGGTGTGAGACCGCCGGCATCATTGACCATCGCCGTGAGCGCTTCGATCAGCAGTTGATCGGCATAGTGGGTGGAACCATCGACCGCCACCAGTGGGATCGGATCGCCCACCCGCTCGACGAAACCACGCATCACCAGGCCGGATTCCGTCAGGTTCGTATTCTCCGACGGCAA
>CAMFLL010000312.1 GCA_945957405.1 uncultured Mycolicibacterium sp.
GAAGACGCACTGGCAGTACACCCACGGCGTGCCACAGGACCGGTTGGATCGCATCGCACCCGACGCATGGCAGCTCGATCAGGCGGGACTGGACCGCAACGGCAACGACGCGATCCAGTTGCAGTTGTTCTGGGACTATCAGTTCAACCTCGACTCTTACCCGAAATTCCAGGAGTACTTCCGGACATCTCAGCCGCCGCTGCTGGTCGTGTGGGGCAAGAACGACGAGATCTTCGGCGCGGCCGGTGCCGAGGCGTTCAAACGCGATCTACCGGGCGGTGAGTACCACCTGCTCGATGCCGGCCACTTCGCGCTGGAGACCCACGGTGAGGAGATCAGCGGCCACATCAGGAATTTCCTGGGCAGACTCTGACTTACATCCACATGAGCAAGCACTACGCCGCGATCGCCTTCACCGATGACGTGCAGGCGGTCCAGCGCGACCACGGCAGTGAAACGTTCTACGCCCGCAAACGCATCGCGGGCGAGGCCGCGCCAGGTCCGGATCCACTGACCGAAGACGAGCGCGCTTTCCTGGCCGAGCAGGACAGCTGGTATGTGGCGACCGTGAGTGAGTCCGGCTGGCCGTACGTTCAGCATCGCGGCGGGCCAAAGGGTTTCCTTCGGGTCATCGACGATCACACCATCGGCTGGGCCGACTTCCGGGGCAACCTGCAGTACATCAGCACCGGAAACGTCACCGGCAACGACCGTGTGGCGCTGATCGCCGTCGACTACGCGCGCCGGAGTCGGTTGAAGATCTTCGGTCATGCCCGGATCGTGACAGCGGCCGAGGATCCCGAACTCATTCGCGCGCTGGGCCATCCGGATTACGACGCCGTCGTCGAACGCGCGGTGGTTGTCAGCGTCGACGCGTTCGACTGGAACTGTCCCCAGCACATTACGCCGAGATACACCCTCGCTGAACTGGAACCGGCGCTGGCGGATGTGCGTGCGCAGATGGCCGCACTCCAAGAGGAGAACGCGACGCTGCGGGCCAAGCTCGACGAGGGGGCTACCGCAGCACCGGCACGATGAGGTAGGCCGTTCACGGTGTGAACCTGATCAGCAGAATCCCTGACAGCCGGTCTCGGCCGGGACGAGGATACATGCCATGGCCAAGTTGGTGTCCGTCAACGTCGGGCTGCCGCGCAACGTCGACTGGAACGGACGCGTCGTGTACACCGGCGCCTGGAAGGCGCCTGTGGACGGCCCGCAGATGGTGCGCCGGCTCAACGTCGACGGCGACGGGCAGGGCGATCTCGGTGGGCACGGCGGCGAGAACCGGGCCGTACTGGTGTATCAGATTGCCTCATACGAGCATTGGGGGCGCGAACTCGGTCGCGATGACCTGGTGCCGGGCGCCTTCGGCGAGAACTTCACCGTCGACGGATTGCCCGACGATCAGGTGTGCATCGGCGATCGGTACCGGATCGGGGACACCGTTCTGGAGGTGACGCAGCCACGGGTGACGTGCTACCGCGTCGGACTCCGGCTCGGCGAACCGCGCATGGCAGCGATGTTGGTGGGCCATCGGCGACCGGGGTTCTACTGCCGGGTGCTGACCGAAGGTCAGGTGCATGCGGGTCAGGACATCGTGAAGATCAGCACCGGACCCGAGCGGGTCACGGTGGCCGAAATCGATGCGCTGCTCTATCTGCCCGGTCATCCCCGAGACGCGCTGCAGCGGGCCCTGCGGATACCGGCGCTGAGCCCGGGCTGGCAGAGCTCCCTGCAGAGCATGCTCGCCGAGGACGACGACTCCGGCGCCACGGGCAACAGCGGACTCCTCGGTGCGGCGGTGCGGCCACCGTCATGGAGCGGGTTCCGACCCATGCGGGTCACGCAGACCACGCCGGAGACACCACACGTACGCTCACTGCAGCTGTCCGACCCTGATGGCGATACATTGCCGGAATGGCTTGCCGGGCAATCGATCACGATTCGCATCCCCTCCCACGACGGTCAGCCGCCGCTGATCCGCAACTACTCGCTGTCGAACACGCCGGATCCGGAGCATTACCGGATCAGCGTCAAGCGTGAGCCGGGCGGCGCCGTCAGTGGCTACATCCACGACCATGTCCAGGTCGGCGATCTGCTCGACGTGGCAGCGCCGCGCGGGACGTTCACCCTCGATGACGGCGCCGGTCCGGTGCTGTTGATCTCCGCGGGGATCGGTGTCACCCCTGTCCTCGCCATGCTGCACACCCTGGCGGCCACCGAATCATCCCGGCCCATCTGGTGGATCCACAACGCGCGCAACAGGTCCGAGCAGCCCTTTGCCACCGAAGCCCGGGATCTGCTGGTGCGTCTCCCGAACCGGCGATCATGCGTGCTGTACAGCCGCCCCGACGCCGCCGACCGGCTCGACGTCGACTACGACCGGGTGGGTCGGGTGTCTGTCGACACGCTACGCGGCCTGGACCTGCCGCCCGATGCGCAGGCATATGTCTGCGGCCCGATTCAGTTCATGGATGATCTCGGCGCGGCCCTCGCCGACTGTGGTCTCGATCCCGGGCGCATCCACGCCGAACGGTTCGGTGCGCACGCCGCGCTGACACCGGGTATCGCAAGCACTTCGGTGCCGCCGCACCAACCCGACGGCCCGGCGGGCACCGGCCCGGGCGTGACGTTCGCCCGCAGTGCGCTCACGGCGCCGTGGGGCCCGCGACACGACAGTCTGCTCGAATTCGCCGAGGCCTGCGATGTGCCGACGCGGTGGTCGTGCCGAACGGGCGTGTGCCACAACTGCGAGACCGCTCTTCTGTCCGGGCGGGTCGACTATCACCTCGAGCCGCTGGAACCGCCCGCGCTCGGCAACATCCTGCTGTGCGTCACGACGCCGGCCGAGTCGGTGGTGCTGGACCTGTGATCACCGCCGCGGCGGGCGGTAGTGGAGAGTAGGACCGATGAACAAGGTCATCGTCATCACTGGAGCAGGGAGCGGACTGGGGCGGGCCACCACCCGAGTGCTGCTGGACGCCGGCCACCGGGTGGTGCTGGCGGGGCGACAGCCTCGCCCTCTGGACGAGACGATCGGTGGGCACCCCGACGCGATCGCGGTGCCCACCGATATCGGCGACGCCGCCTCAGTGCGGGCACTGTTCGACCGGGCGGTGTCGGAATTCGGTCGGGTCGACGCCTTGTTCAACAACGCCGGTGTCTTCGGGCCGTCGGCATCGGTCGCCGATATCGACGACGACCAGTGGCATCAGGCGTGGCGTACCAACGTCGACGGGGCACTGTTCTGTGCGCGCGAAGCCGTCCGGGTGATGTCGGCGCAGCTACCGCGCGGTGGGCGGATCATCAACAACGGTTCGCTGGCGGCGCACCGGCCGCGGCCCCGCACGCTGGCCTACGCCGTCACCAAACATGCGATCAGCGGGTTGACCGCCTCGATGCTGCTGGATCTGCGTGACATCGACATCAGCGTCACGCAGATCGACATCGGTAACGCGGCGACGGCCATGACCGCCGGATTCGCCGAGGCACTGCAACCCGACGGAAGTCTGCGCGCCGAACCGACTTTCGATGCCACCCACGTCGCGCACAGCATCGCGCACCTGATCGACATGCCGTTGGACGTGTCGGTGCCGTCGCTGACGATCATGGCCCGCGCGATGCCCTACTTCGGGCGGGGTTGACCGCGCTCCGTCGGCGGCGAAACTTCAACGCCACGCCCTGCAGCCCTCAGCGAGGCGCGTTTGTGAATCTGCGGCGGAAATGTCGCCCAAATTGCGGCAACAGTTCACGAACGTGGCGATTCGTTCCCCGCCAACGGGTGGCGTAGCGAACTCACCCACGGCAGAAGCTCCGAATATCGCCCTCGGGCTGGAGTAGGGTCCGCGCCATGAGTGACGCACGCAGGCGACGCAAGGCCAAGCAGGCGCGCCGGGACGCCCGACGGACGAAGTCGCGCGACCACGAAGACAGCGGCATTCCCGAAGAGGTGCCACTGGCCGACGAGGTCCGGGAGGCGGTGACGGGACACCCCGTGGACCTGCTGGGCCTGGTCAGCATGATCATCGAGGCGACCAGACCTGACCCGGTGGCGTTCTTGCGGCCAGACTCCGACGAGAAACTCGATCTCCGCGTTCTCGTGGAGAGTTTCATCGGCGTGCGCACCTCGGAGACCACCGCACTGTTGGCGGTACTCGCCGAACTGCTGGTGGACGACGACAAACTGCGGCTCAATTGCCGGCGCGAACTCGCCACCCGTAACGACGACCTACCGCAATGGCTGGCGGACCTCGGCCGGGCGTCCGCCTATCGCGCGGTGCGGATGAGTCACGTGCTCGGCGACGGCGACGAGGTGATCATCGGTGTCCGGTTCACCGACGGGGCCGAGCTGACGTGCGCCGTGTTCATCGACCACAATATGGCCACCGAGGTCAAAGACGCGTTCCTGGTGCCGGATTCGATCGATTCGGTACTGGCCGTCGGTGCCAGGCACAACACCGACCCCGACAGCAGTTTTACCGAGATGAGCCTCGCCGATGCCCGCGCGTGGGTGCACGACAGCCTCGCGGAGACATTGGTCCTTCCTGCAGATGAGTCCGACACGTGGCCGGCCTGCCGGGCGCTGGTGGAATGGATCATCAGCGGTCTGCCCGACGGCGGTGACGGTTATCACGAGCCGGACTGGGATGAACACACGTTGACAGGGCTGCTCGACAGCTTCTTCGGCTCCCTACCGGGAATGCCGTTCGACGACGACGAGCATCGGAATGTGTTGGTGGACTTCTGCCTTGCCTCCGGTAGCGGAGATCCGCTGCGGTGGAGCGCCGGGCGCGTCGAACAGGTGCTCTACATCCCGCCGGGCGAGGACGAAGACATCGCGGCGGAATTCCTGCTCGACACACCTGACCTGTTACGTGCCTACATACCATTCGCCCACGCGCAGAGCGATATTCGGGACGGGTTGACCGCTGAGGCGCTGGCGGTCATCGACGACATGCAGGGGCACTACCGGGACGTGGTGAAGCGGCACGCGGTCACCGAGGCCTGAGCGTCACGCAATGCCGAAATCCCGGATCTTGCGATAGATCGTCGCGCGGGACATGCCGAGGGCTTCGGCGGCGACGGCCTTGTTGCCGCTGTTCTCCTGCAGGCTGCGGACAATGGCGTCGCGCTCCAGCGCCTCGAGCGGTGTCAGGGTGCGCCTGGCTCGTGAGCGGCATTCGGCCGGCAGCTTGTCGGCGCCGATGACACCGGATCGCTGTTGGGCGACCGTGGCGGCCAGGACCTTCCGCAGTTGCGTCACATTGCCGGGCCACGGGAGCTTCGCCAGCTGGTGCATGGCGTCGGGCCCCAGGTGTACCTCGGCACCCCGGGTCAACTCCATGAGCAGCGCGGGAACCAGATCATCGAGATCCTCCACCCGGTGCCGCAACGGGGCGACGCCGACGGTGTGGGTGAAGAACGGCAACAGCAGCAGGTCCACGCTGGGTGATCGCGCCGCGGCACCCATGGACGCGGCGATCCATCCCCGTCCGGAGCGCGACTGCAGAACGGCGGCCAGCGGGTCGAGCAGATCCTCGGGAAGTTCATCGATGTTCGCAATGACGACAGCGAAATCCTCGCCATCGGTGTGTGTTTCGACATCGGCGATGAAGTCGTCGGGATCCCGGTACTGATCGAGTCGGTGGATGCGCACCGACCGGTCCGGCGTCACATGCTGCGCCACCGCCTGGGCCAACTTCGTCCGTCCCGTTCCGCGTTCGCCCTCGATGACGATCCAGTCGCGGTCACGGTAGGACCGCTCGACCTGGTGGCAGCTTCGCCGCCACGAGCTGCTCCTGCCGCTGAGTTTCGGTATCGCCAACATCGGCGTGCCACCGCTGACCGTGCCGACCATCGGGTCCTGGATGTGCACGTGCAGAACGGCACTCGCGCCCCGGCCCCGAGCCGTGATCTCCTCGGCCACCGAGATCTTCGCGAAATGACCGGTGGGCAGACCGATCACCGCCGTCGAGGTGGTCGCGGAGCCCACGATCTCGGCGGCATGGTCCAGCAGTGCCGCCTGATCGGCGGCGTCGAGCAGTTCACGCAGATGCTGGTTCATCAGCACCACTTCGCCGCCGATCGCCACCACACCGCCGGGGTACCGCCGACCGTGACGCAAGTAGGCGTCGAGCAGGGCGGTCTCGGTCTCGTTGTTGAGTGCGGTGATCCGGTCCTCGATCTGGCTGCCTGCACTCTTGGCGAGAACGAACAGCAGGGGGTCGGCCTGGTGGGCCCAGCACGTCAGGTCGACCACGCCGAGCAGGCGACCGGACATCGGGTCGCGGATCGGTGATCCCGCGCAGGCCAGCCCGCCGAGCGGGCCGAGGTAGTGCTCACTGCCCCGGATGTAGGTCGGCCGTCGAGTCTCCAGGGTGGTCCCGATGCCGTTGGTGCCGGCGAACTGCTCGGCGTAGCTGTAGCCCTGCGCGAGGCGGACGTCGTCGAGCGCGTGCGCCATGGACGGGTCGGCGATGCGTTGCAACACCAGCCCGTCGGCCGAGGTCAGGATGACGCTCACGGCCTGTGATGCGAGGTCGCTGGCGATGCGGCGCAGCACCGGCGTCGCGGCCTGCACCAGAGGGGTGTCGGTGTCCGGTTCGCGCATGAACGGGGGTTCGACCCGATCCGGATGGACGTGTAGTGCGCGGGACCGCCGCCAGGAACTGAGCACGGCCGGCGCGACCAGGTCGGATGTCAGCGCGCCTGCGCTGATGAACTGCTCCCTGGCCAGGATCAGGCCGGTAGCGGTTTCGGACTCGTGAATGACGATGGGCTGTCACCTCAAGTGAAGGGCTGCCCCCGGGGCTGGTCGGGGCCGTTCCTCGGAGAGTAAACCGAACGGCTGTGATGCGCGTCTCAATTTGAGACTACGTGACCGGTCCTTCGGCCCGTGGGCCGCAGGTGTGATCTGCGTCTCAAAGTGAGACGTACGCCGGGTCGATGCCGGGGTTGCATATCGGTGCATCTTCCACCGCCGGCCAGACCGGCACCGACCAAGGAGGCGCACTTGAGTAGGCAAAGCCTCACCAAGGCCCACGCAAAGATCACCGAGCTGTCCTGGGAACCGACCTTCGCCACGCCCGCGACCCGGTTCGGCACCGACTACACGTTCGAGAAAGCTCCCAAGAAAGATCCGCTGAAGCAGATCATGCGGTCCTACTTCCCGATGGAGGAGGAGAAGGACAACCGGGTGTACGGCGCCATGGACGGCGCCATCCGCGGCAACATGTTCCGCCAGGTCCAGCAGCGCTGGCTGGAGTGGCAGAAGTTGTTCCTGTCGATCATCCCGTTCCCGGAGATCTCCGCGGCCCGCGCCATGCCGATGGCCATCGACGCCGTGCCCAACCCGGAGATCCACAACGGGCTCGCCGTGCAGATGATCGACGAGGTGCGGCATTCCACGATTCAGATGAATCTCAAGAAGCTGTACATGAACAACTACATCGATCCGGCTGGCTTCGACATCACCGAAAAGGCCTTTGCGAACAACTACGCGGGCACCATCGGCAGGCAGTTCGGCGAGGGCTTCATCACCGGCGACGCCATCACCGCTGCCAACATCTACCTGACGGTCGTGGCCGAAACAGCCTTCACCAACACCTTGTTCGTGGCCATGCCCGACGAGGCCGCAGCCAACGGCGACTACCTGTTGCCCACGGTGTTCCACTCGGTGCAGTCCGACGAGTCCCGCCACATCTCCAACGGCTACTCGATCCTGCTCATGGCGCTGGCCGACGAGCGCAACCGGCCGCTGCTGGAACGCGACCTGCGTTACGCGTGGTGGAACAACCACTGTGTGGTGGACGCGGCGATCGGCACGTTCATCGAGTACGGCACCAAGGATCGTCGCAAGGACCGGGAGAGCTACGCCGAGATGTGGCGGCGCTGGATCTACGACGACTACTACCGCAGCTACCTGCTGCCCCTGGAGAAGTACGGACTCTCCATCCCGCACGATCTGGTCGAGGAGGCGTGGAAACGCATCGTCGACAAGCACTACGTCCACGAAGTGGCGCGCTTCTTCGCTACCGGGTGGCCGGTCAACTACTGGCGGATCGACGCGATGACCGACAAGGACTTCGAGTGGTTCGAAGAGAAGTATCCGGGGTGGTACTCGAAGTTCGGTCGCTGGTGGGAGGACTACAACCGGCTCGCCTATCCCGGACGCAACAAGCCCATCGCGTTCGAGGAAGTCGGATACCAGTATCCGCACCGATGCTGGACGTGCATGGTGCCGTGTCTGATCCGCGATGACATGATCGTCGACAAGGTCGACGACCAGTGGCGCACCTACTGCTCGGAGACCTGTCACTGGACCGATGCGACAGCCTTCCGCGGTGAGTACGAAGGCAGGCCGACACCGAACATGGGTCGTCTCACCGGGTTCCGTGAGTGGGAGACCCTGCATCACGGTAACGACCTCGCCGACATCGTGTCCGATCTGGGCTACCTACGCGACGACGGGCAGACGCTGATCCCGCAGCCGCATCTCGATCTCGATCCGAAGAAGATGTGGAAGCTCGACGATGTCCGGGGCAACACGTTCAACAGCCCCAACGTGCTGCTCAACCAGATGAGCGATGCCGAACGTGAGGCCCACGTCGCGGCGTACCGTGCCGGCGGCGTCCCCGCCTAGTTGACCACCGGTGGATGGCGCTGCACGAGCGCCGGCGCCATCCACCGGTTACCACCTGTCAAAAGTACTGTGTATCAGGAGTATTCGTGGCCGACATACATCGCATCA
>CAMFLL010000313.1 GCA_945957405.1 uncultured Mycolicibacterium sp.
AAGGAAAGCGATGAAGGTCCGAGAGTTGTCGTGTTATGCCGTCGACATCCCGACCCAGCACGACACCTACGTCATGTCCCACAACCGGGTCCTCACGGCCTTCCCGACGACGATCGTCAAGTTGACCGCCGAGGACGGCACGGTCGGCTGGGGCGAGGCATGCACCCTCGGCAGCAACTACCTGGACGGGTTCCCGGCCTCCGCCCAGGCCACGGTCAAGCTGCTCTCCGACTGGGTGCTCGAGTGCGACGTCTTCGAGGCCGGCGTCCTCGTCGACGGAATGGATCACCGCGTCATCGGCAACCTCACCGGTAAGGCCGCCATCGACATCGCCATGTGGGATCTGCGGGGCAGATTGTTGAACCGCCCGGTCGCCCAGCTCCTCGGTGGCGTGAAGTCCCGGAACATGCCGGGATTCAAGGCGATCAGCCTCGGTTCGGCCGACGACATGGTCGCAGAAGTCGAGGAGGCCGCCGAGCGCGGATACCGCGCGTGGCAGCTCAAGCTCGGTGACGAGCCCATCGCCGACGCCGCCCGCGTCCGCGCGGTCGCCGAGGCGATCCCGTCCGACTCCACATTCATGACCAGCGACGCGAACAAGGGGTGGACCGTGGCGCAGACGTTGCGATTCGCCGCGGAGATCGACGGCGTCGACACGTATCTCGAGCAACCGTGCCCCACCATCGCCGAGTTGTGCCGAATCCGCTCGGTGGTGGCTCGGCCGCTCATGGCGGACGAGTCCCTGCGCACCGAGGCCGACTGCCTCGAGTTGCTCAGCGCCGGATGCGCCGACGCCATCAACCTCAAGGTGGTGCGGGTCGGCGGCCTCACCAAGGCCGCCCGGATCCGCGACCTCGCCCATGCCGCGGGCTGGATGATCCTCGCCGACGAACCGCAGGGCGCCGACCTGGCCACCGCGGCCCTCACGCACTTCGCCGCGACCGTCAACCCAAACCAGCTACTGGCCACCGCCTACTTCATGGGCCAGGACATGAAGATCTCCTACCGCCCGGCCGGCGACACCAGTGGTCCGAAGCTGGTCGACGGCCGCGTCGAGTATGTCGAGGCGGCCGGGCTGGGTATCGAGATCGACGAAAAAGCACTTGGCGAACCACTTTTCACGGTCCGCGCCGACACCTGAGCACCCGACAACCCAGATCGAGAGAAGGACTGACATGGAACTGCTGCAGAACTACATCGACGGTAAGGCCCTGGCCCCGCTGAGCGGTGAGTACACCGACATCGTCAACCCGGCCACCGGTGAGACATACATCAAAGCGCCATTGTCGGGTCAGGCCGACGTCGACGCCGCCTTCGAGGCGGCCGACCGCGCCTTCAAGACGTGGCGGCGCACGACTCCCGGCGAACGCAGTCTGTTGTTGTTCCGCGTGGCCGACGCGCTCGATGCGCGCAGGGACGAGTTCGTCGAGGCCGAATGCCAAAACACCGGTAAGCCCGTCGCTTTCGTTCGTGACTTGGAGTTCGCCGGCACCGTCGAGTACCTGCGGTTCTACGCCGCGGCCGCCCGGGATCTGCGCGGTCTCGCCGGTGGGTCGTTCCTCTCGGGCTTCGAGTCGACCGTGCGGCGCGAGCCGGTGGGCGTCTGTGGTCTGGTCTCGCCGTGGAACTACCCGCTCACCATGGCCGTCTGGAAGTTCGGGCCTGCGATCGCGGCGGGAAACACCGTGGTGCTCAAGCCGTCTGACACCACGCCCGTGACGTCGCTGCTCGCGGCACAGGTGATCGGTGAGATCCTGCCTGCAGGTGTCCTCAACGTCATCGCCGGCACCAGAGACACCGGACGCATGCTCGTCGCGCACCCGACCCCGGAGCTGATCTCGGTGACGGGCAGCGAACGTGCCGGCATCGAAGTCTCCACCTCGGCGGCCGCCGACCTCAAGCGCGTCAGCCTCGAGCTGGGCGGCAAAGCGCCGGTCCTGGTGTTCGCCGACGTCGACATCGACGAGACCGCCAAAAGCATTGCGGGTGCGGGTTTCCTGAACGCCGGCCAGGACTGCGAAGCGGCCTGTCGGGTGCTCGTCGCGCAGGAGATCCACGACCAGTTCGTGGACGCCCTGGTTCGCGCCGCCGAGGACACCTCGTACGGACCGCCGGAGAACACCGACGCCACATACGGGCCGCTCAACTCGGGCGAGCACCTCGCCAAGGTCGAGAGCTTCTTCGCCGATCTGCCGGACCATGCCACGGTGCGCACCGGTGGAAAGGCCGACCGTACAGGCGGTGGGTTCTACTTCCAACCGACTGTCGTGACCGGCGTCCAGCAGCAGGACCGCATCATTCAGGAAGAGGTCTTCGGCCCCGTCATCACCGTTCAACCGTTCGCCAGTGAGGACGAGGCGATCACGCTGGCCAACGACGTCCGCTTCGGGCTCGCCGCCGGCCTCTGGACCACCAACCACGACCGCGTGCTGCGGGTCAGTGCCGAACTGGACTTCGGAAAGGTCTGGGTCAACTGTCATCTCGAGGTCGCGCCCGAGATGCCCAACACCGGATACAAGCACTCCGGCCACGGCAACGACATCTCGGTGCTGGCCATCGAGGAGTACACCCGCGTCAAACATGTCATGAGTGCCGTCTCACCCGTCTGATATTCACGCAAACCTGCTCAACAGAAGGAGATTTCAAATGCCCCAGCACACCGACTTCCGCGGCGTGTTCGCCGCCGTCGCCACGCCCTTCGACGGCGACGGCGAGATCGACGCAAAGCGGTTGCGCCAGTTGGTCGACGACCTCATCGACGACGGTGTCCACGGCCTGGTCCCGGTCGGGTCGACCGGCGAGTTCGCCTCGCTGACCGCCGATGAGCGCCGACAACTCGTGGACGTCGTCATCGAACAGGCGGCGGGCCGGGTGCCCGTGGTGGCGCACACCGGTGCGATGACGGTCAAGGAGACCGTGGAACTCTCCCGGCACGCCGAGCGCGCCGGTGCGGCCGGCCTGCTACTGCTGCCGCCGTACAAGGACCGGCTCTCGATCGAGGAGACCACCACCTACTACCGTTCGGTCGCCGACACCACACCGCTGCCCGTGGTGGTCTACAACCTCCCTCTCGCGACGGGTGTCAACCTCAGTCCGGAGGATGTGGTCGGGATGGCCGAGGGCAGCCCGAACATCGCCTATGTCAAGGACACCTCCGGTGACTGGCATCAGCTGACCCGGTCGATCCATGACTACAGCGACATCTACACCACTCTGATCGGTTGGGACACCATGTATCTCGGTGCGCTGGTGGAAGGGGCGGGCGGTTGTATCCTTGGGGTGACCAACGTGACGGCCAAGCCGTTCGTCAGCATCTACGAGGCGGTCCGCTCCGGGGACCTCGGCGCTGCCCGCGCCGAGTGGGACCACGTCTATCCCGTGGTGCGCTTCCTGCTCAGCGGCGGCTATGTCGGCGGGCTCAAGGGCGCCATGGACGCGTTCGGGAAATCCATCGGTGACCCCCGTTCGCCGCTCGCGGCGCTCGGCCAGGAACGTCGCTCGGAGATCAGCACCATCCTGAAGGAGTTCGCTGCGCTCGCCAGCTGACACATCATGGAAACCACGAGCCAGAATGCCGGTCGCACAGGCGATCCGGTCGCCGATGTCCTCGTGATCGGCGCCGGCCCCTCGGGCGGCATGGTCACTCACACCCTGAGCCAGGCAGGCCTGAATGTGATCTGTCTGGAGCAGGGTGACTGGGTGACCTCATCCGACTTCCCGACCAGCCGACCAGAGTGGGAGCTGCTCATCCAGAAGAGGTGGGCACATCATCCCAACGAGCGCGATGTCGCCGCGGACTACCCGACCGAGGTCAGCGAGTCCGACATCTCGCCGGTGATGTACAACGCCGTGGGTGGGTCGAGCCTCTTCTTCGGTGCCCAATGGCCGCGCCTGTTGCCCTCCGATCTCAAAGTATTGTCGCTCGACGGAGTCGCGGCGGACTGGCCGATCTCGTATGGGGAACTGGCGCACCACTATGACATCGCGGATCAGATCGTCGGTGTCGCCGGACTCGGTGGTAACCCCGCCTATCCCGACGGCTTGGACTATCCCCTTCCACCGCATCCACTCGGCCCGCTCGGGCTGACCGCGGCGCGCGGGCTGAACACGCTCGGCTGGCACTGGTGGCCTGGAACGGTGGCCATCCCGAGCACCCGGTTCCAGGAACTCGCCCAGTGCGAACGGTGGGGGACCTGCGAATGGGGCTGCCCCCGGGGGTCCAAAGCATCCGCCGACGTCGCGTTCTGGGTGCACAACCTGCGATCCGGTGCGCGGCTTGTGACGGGCGCTCGGGTGCGGGAGATTCTCGTCGACTCGGCGGGGCGGGCGCGCGGCGCGGCCTGGGTCGATCGAGACGGCGGTGAGCACGAGCAGACGGCGCGGGCGGTCGTCCTGTGCTGCAACGGTATCGGAACCGCCCGGCTGCTCCTCAACTCCGCATCGCCGCTGTTCCCCGATGGCCTCGCCAACTCGTCGGGACAGGTGGGCAGAAATCTGATGCTGCACCCCAACGCGTCGGTCCTCGGCGTCTACGACGACGACATGCAGAGCCATCGCGGACCGCTGGGGGAGGCGCTGGTCTCCCTGGAGTTCTACGAGACCCGCACCGAGCACGATTTCGTGCGCGGTGTGAAGTTCGGTGCCCACCCGATTCCCGGGGTGCTCAACCAGGTCGAGTTCCATCGGAACCTGCCCTTCGGACAGCTCTGGGGCCCGGCGATCCACGACGTCGTCGCGTCGCACTCGCGTAGCTTCTGCTATTCCGGGCAGATCGACGATCTGCCCGAGGAGACCAACCAGGTCACACTCGATCCGGAACTGGCTGACTCCGACGGTATTCCAGCCCCGAAGGTCCGATACCGGATCAGCGACAACAGCCGCCGACAACTCGCCTTCCTCGTCGACCGGATGGATGAGGCGCACCGCGCCGCCGGCGCCGTCCGGACAGTGCGCCTCCCGTTGGCCGCCGACCAGCCCGGGCACCTGCTCGGGACGGCACGGATGGGTGCCGACCCGGCCAGTTCGGTTGTCGATCCCGACTGCCGGGCACATGATGTGCCGAATCTCTACATCGCCGACGGCAGTGTCTTCGTGACGGGGGGCGCGGTCAACCCCACTGCCACCATCGTCGCGCTGGCGCACCGGGTCGCACAGCACCTGTTGGCCAACGCCGGTCACCAGGCGGCCGTCGCATGAGCACTCAGCGGGATGAAAACGTGTCGGTGCCCCCGGTCAGGCGTGCCCCGCGGGCCCTTTCGGCAGGAGAGCGCGTCAGCCTGGCCCGGGTCGCGGACACGCTCATCCCGGCCACTGGTGGCGCGCCGGCGGCCAGCTCGGAACCTGGTTTCTGGGATGGACTTGCCCTCGCCCTGGACGCCCGCGCGGACGCCTTCGACGACATCGTCGATGTACTACAGGCGCTCCCACCAACCGGCGCCGGCGCGTTGTGGACTGAACTGCAGATCCTCGACGAGCAGCGACCTACGACGTTTCAGGCGCTCAGCACCGTGGTGGCCGGAGCGTGGCTGCTCACTCCTGGCGCCCGGGACCGCATCGGCTACCACGGGCAACAGTCCGACAAGGCCGGACTCGAAGAGGCGGCCGACGAGATCTCCTCGGGCTGCCTGGATCCGGTGCTCGACCGCGGAGGAACGCGGTGGATCCGCTGACCCGCCCCATGCCACCAGGAACTGAACGCGAAGGACGACCATGACCACGATCGACGACGGCGCCCTCGATGAACTACTGCTCAAACTGATTGCGACGCCCAGCCTCTCGACCGAGGAGGGGGATTGCGCCGCACTTGTCGCCGACGAGCTCCGGCGGCTCGGGATGGGCGTCGACGTCGACGCGATGGGCAACGTCGTGGGGCGCCTCTGCCTCGGGCCGGGTCCCACGGTGATGATCGACTGCCATCTCGACACCGTGCCGGTGGTCGACGCAGCAGAGTGGACCAGGGCGCCCCACGGCGAGATCCTCGACGGCCGGGTGTACGGCCGTGGGGCGGTCGATATGAAGGGGCCGATGGCTGCCGTGCTCCACGCGATCCGTGCCATCCGCGAAACACGGAGAGGCACCATCATTTTCGCGGGGACGGTCGCTGAGGAACTCGTCGAGGGGCCCGCAGCCGTCGAAGTGGCCGGCGTCGTCTCGCCCGATTTCGTGGTCATCTGCGAGCCGTCGCAGCGACGGGTGGCGCGCGGGCAGCGGGGCCGCGCCGAGATCGTCATCGACATCCGCGGTGTCTCGTCGCATTCGGCCTACCCCGGCGAAGGCATCAATGCCGCCGAGGTGATGGCCGACGTGATCACCGAACTGCGAGGCCTGACGCCGCCCGACGACGCCACGCTCGGTGCGGGGATTCTGGTCCTCATCGACGTCAAGTCCGAGCCCTACCCCAGCCTGTCGACCGTCCCCGAGCGCTGCCGGGCGACGTTCGACCGGCGCACGCTGGTCGGTGAGTCCGAGGCGAAAGTCCTTGCCCCCATCCAAGAGATCGTCGCACGAGTGACGGCCGCATGGGGCGCCACCGGGACTGTCGAGGTGGCCGCACACCGGCACACCACCTACACCGGCCAGGATGTGGCCACCACGAAGTTCGCGCCCGCCTGGCTCTACGGCCACGACGACACCGTCGTGGCCCGATCGATCACGGGCCTCACCGATGCCGGCCTCGACGCCGTGGTGACGCATTACAGGTTCTGTACCAACGGATCCGGGACCGCCGGACGCCTCGGTATCCCCACCATCGGCTACGGCCCCGGCCACGAGGACCAGGCACACAAGGTCGACGAATTCATCGACCTCGCCGACCTGCACCTGGGCGCGCGCGGGTACGCCGCCATCCTGACCTCGCTCCTGAGCACTGAACCCGACGAAGGGCACCGCCTTGACTAGTCACACCAGCCACCCGACCACCCTGCCCGCGACCACGGCACGGACGGTCATCGCGAATCACCGCGTCGACCCCACCGAGGTCCGCGCGGATTCCGGGGGCGCGGTACTCGCTTTCCACCGCACCCTGCCCGATTACGCGCCCAGCCCACTCGTGAGCGCCCCGGCCCTGGCGAGGCGTCTTGGTGTGGCGGCCGTGAACGTGAAAGACGAGTCGACGCGACTGGGGATGCCGTCATTCAAGATCCTGGGTGCATCGTGGGCCACCTACCGTGCGATCGTCGACCGGCTTGGCCTGGACGCGGCTGATCTGCTGGGGATCTCCGAGCTGGCGGACCTGCTGGAGGGGCATGGCCTGACGTTGGTCGCGGCCACCGACGGCAACCACGGTCGTGCGGTGGCACGCATGGCCAGACTCCTCGGTCAGTCCGCTCACATCCTCGTCCCGCGCGACATGGTGTCCGAGCGGATCGACGCCATTCGCAGCGAGGGTGCGACCGTGACGGTGATCGAGGGCAACTATGACGAGGCGGTGGCGGCGTCGGCCGCACTCGCCGACGACACGCACGTGGTCATCTCCGACACCTCTTGGGATGGATACCAGCAGGTGCCCGGCTGGGTCATCGACGGCTACCACACCATCGTGGAGGAGGTCCTCGAGGAACTCGCCCTCCGCGGTGCCGAGCCGCCGACTGTCGTCGTGACCCAGATGGGCGTGGGCGCCTTCGCCACCGCGATGATCCGCGGATTCGTCCCGCGCGGTGCACGGATCATCGGGTCCGAACCGACCAGGGCCGCCTGCATTCTCGAAAGCATCCGACTGGGCGAGTGTGTCCACCTCGACGGAGCGCTCGACTCCATCATGGCCGGACTCAACTGCGGTACCCCCTCGCCGCTGGCCTGGCCGGATCTGCTTGCGGGCCTGCACCATGTCGCGGCCGTCACCGATGAGGACGCCGAGGACGCGATGCGCGCCCTCGCGCACGAAGGTGTCGTCTCCGGTGAGAGCGGCGCGGCCGGACTCGCCGCCCTGCTGGCGCACGGGCCGGCCGTCGGCCTCACCGAAATCGATCGCGTCCTCGTCATCTCCACCGAAGGTGCGACTGACCGAGCCGCGTACCGCCGAATCGTCGGCGACGCAGCAACTCTGCCTGAAAGCGCTGATCTGCCATGAGCCGCTCTCCGAAGCACGATGTGTTGTTCGAGCCCGTTCAGCTCGGCCCGAAGGTGATGCGCAACCGGTTCTGGCAGACGCCGCACAGTATCGCGGCGGGATCGGACTTTCCGGGGTTCCAGGCGTCCTACCGGGGTATGAAGGCCGAGGGCGGCTGGGGCGCGGTGTTTGTCGAGGCCACCGCGGTGTCAGTCGACGCCGACGTGGATCCGTTGACCATCGTGCGACTGTGGGACGACGGTGACGTCCGGAACCTACGGTTGACCACCGACACGATTCATGAGCACGGGTCGCTGGCCGGGGTGGAGCTGTTCTACGGCGGTGCGCCGATCAACAGCGGCGAAGCGCGGCATCCCTATCTGGGACCCACGCAGACCGTCACCGATTCCAACTACATGACGTCGGTGGCCGAAATGGGGCCCGAGGACATCGAATACGTGCAAGGTCTCTACGTCACCGCGGCCCAGCGCGCCCGCGACGCGGGCTTCGACCTCATCACGATCGGGGTCAACCACGGTATCGGCGTGATCGCGAAGTTCCTCATCCCGCGGTACAACCGTCGCACCGATCAGTACGGCGGCTCGTTCCAGAACCGGGCCAGGTTCGCGCGGGAGACCACGGC
>CAMFLL010000314.1 GCA_945957405.1 uncultured Mycolicibacterium sp.
GACCGACAGCGCCAGCAGGGTCGCGCCGTGCTGATCGACGATGGCCGCGCCGGCCGGGGTGGGGCGTGGACCTGCCGACGCCGACAACCCGGAAAGCGACTGGGCCAGAAGATCTTGCCCGGGCATCGACGATAGCGGACCATGAGGCCCGTACCCGGTTGCCGACGCGAAGATCAGGCCGTCGGCACACGTCTTCAGGTCGTCATAGCCGACGCCGAGCTTGTCGAGCACACCCGGGCGGTAATTCTCGATCACCACGTCATAGGTGCGTACCAGGCGGCGGACCAGCCCGATCCCCTGCCGGCTCTTGAGATCGACGCAGATGCTCCGGGTGTTGCGGTTGCCTGCGACGAAGAACGAGCTGGCGCCGTCCGGCCCGGGCCCCGGCCCCATCACCGTGCGTTCGGCGGAGCCCGTCAGGGGCTCCACCTTGATGACGTCGGCGCCGAGGTCGGCGAGGTACTGGCACGCCGCGGGGCCTTGCAGCCAATGGGAGAAGGCGAGCACCTTGACACCCGACAGCAATGCTGTCGGCCGGGTGGGAACCACGGATTCCGACATCAGGACAGCACCTCCTTCGCGGCGGCCGTGGCCACTGCGGGCCCGGACAGATGGTCCAGGGTGACATCACGGCCGACCTTGACGTATGCGGTCTCCTTGCTCACGAACGCGCTGAACAGGGTGACAACGCCCATCACGATCACCAGACCGCAGACCAGCGCCATGCCCGTGTACTCGGGCCCCGCCAGAGCAGTGGCGATCAACGGCGCACAACCTCCGAAGATCGCCGCGAGCTGGGGACCTAGCGACGCTCCGCTGTACCGAAGATGCGGGGGGAACATCTCGGTGAAGTACGCGGCCTGTGGCGCATAGCAGGCGTCGCGACCCACATTGATGCCCAGCACAAGCAGGATGGCGATCAGCCAGGTCGTGCCCGCGTTCACCGCCCACAGGAACGGGAAGGCCAGCAGCGCCATGACCACGGCGCCGAACATGATGGTCGGGCGTCGTCCGATCTTGTCCGACACGGCACCCCACATCGGGATCGTGCAGATGGCGATGGCCGAGGCGACCAGCGTCGGGGTGAGCAAGGTCGACTTGTCGAAGCCCAATCCCACTGCGTAGGCGAGGAAGAAACTGGTCCACACGTAGTAGATGCCCACATCTGCGACGCGGATACCGCCGGCCCGCAGAATGGTCAACGGGTATTGGCGGATGACTTCCCACACCGGCCGGCGTTCGATCTTGCCGGACTCCTTGACCGCCGTGAACGCCGGCGACTCGGCCATGTTGAGTCGGATGTACAACCCGAGCGCGATCAGCAGCGCCGACGCCAGGAACGGGATTCGCCATCCCCACGAGGTGAATTGGTCACCGGGCATCAACGCGCCGACCAGTACGAAGGCACCGTTGGCGGTGAGCGCACCGAACGCGACACCCAGCTGCGGCAGGCTGCCCCAGAATCCACGGCGCTGAGGCGGCGTCTGCTCGGTGACCATCAACGTGGCCCCCGCCCATTCGCCGCCGACTCCGATGCCTTGCAGGAAGCGCATCAAGGTGAGGATCAACGGCGCGGCAATGCCGATGGAAGCGTAGGTGGGAAGCAGTCCGACCACGACGGTCGCGAGCCCCATCATCAGCAGTGAGAAGACGAGTGCCTTCTTACGGCCGATCCGATCTCCGAAGTGCCCGAAGATGATTGCGCCGAGCGGCCGGGCGAGGAAGCCCACGGCGTAGGTGCTGAACGCGAGCAATGTGCCGACGTAGACGCTGGTGCCGGCCGGGAAGAACTGGCGGTTGAAGATGGTTGCCGCCGCGACCCCGTACAGGTAGAAGTCGTACCACTCGATGCTGGAACCCAGAGTGCCGGAGATGATCGCCCTCCGGCGCTGCGGGTCCCTTATGACCGAGGACAGTGTGGGTTGTGACATGTTGACTCCGGATCGATGGTTGTGACATTTCGACGGGTGAGGGCATGGCTGGTCACGAGACTGGTTTGCTTCCAGCAGATTTCGAGGCGGGACTGATGGGAGCGTGCTCTCCCACGGTGCTTTCCCGGATCACCAGCTCGTAGGCGAACGGCGCGCCAGGTACCGGCTCGCCGTCGCACAGCACGCGGACGGCGGTTTCACCGATGCGGGCGGCGGGAAATCGGATGGTGGTCAACGGGACTCGGGCGTAGGCGGCGATATCGGTGTCGTCACAACCGACGATGGCGATGTCGTCGGGAATCTCGAGGCCCGAGCCGGCCAGGACGGACATCGCGCCAACGGCCGCGTAGTCGTTGAAGGCAAGCACCGCATCGAAGTCCAGCTTCTCGGCCAGCGCCGCATTGGCGGCCGCAGCACCCGCTTCGGCCGTGAAGCCGGAGTACCGCACCAGGTCCGGGTCGGTGTCCATCCCCAGCGAGCGCACCGCCTCGGACGACGCGTCCACGCGGGCACCGGTGACCAACCAGTCGCGTTTACCGGCGATGCGCAGCACGCGCCGCCGGCCCAGGGTGGCGAGATGGCTGATGGCAGCATGCATGGCCGAGTGGTTGTCGACGGCGAGGTTGGGTACGTCCAGTTGATGCGGACCGACCGAGACGATGGTCAAACCGTCGAAATCCCGATGGGCGATGTGTTCCTCGTCCTGCAGACCACCACCGCAGAGCACGACGCCGTCGACACCCTTGGCAGCAAGGAATTCGAGAGCCGCCAGTTCGCGGTCGGGGTGGCGGTCGGTGTTGCAGAACACGATGCCGTAACCACGTTCCCGCGCGGCCGCTTCAGCCCCGCGGGCGATGTACTGAAAGTACTGGTCGCCGAGGTCGGGGACCACCAGGCCCAGTGTGCGACTGGATCCACTCTGCAGCGAGCGGGCCAGCGGATCCGGCTTGTACTGCAGCCGCTCTGCGGTCGCCAGAACACGCTCACGAGTTTCCACGCTGATTCGACCTGGTTTGCCGTTGAGGACACGCGAGACGGTTGCGATCGAGACGCCGGCAGCCTCGGCCACGTCTTTGGCGAGGGAACGATGAGCCGCCATGCGCAGATTCTCCTAAGGGAGCGGTGATGTGGTTAATCGCTTGCGCACTGCTGCGTAAACGTTTGCACAACTATGACCTTTCCGGTTGAATGTGTCAACAGCCACAACGGGCTATGACAGTGACCCACCAATGACCCACCAGAACGACCCCCAGGACCGTGGAGGACCAATGGCCGAAAAGCACTTTGCTGACAGCGCGGGAAAGGCCGTGTCGTTCAGCAAGACCGTCGGCGAATCCGACGTCTACCTGTTCGCCGGTATCACCGGTGACCTGAGCCCCAACCACGTCGACGAGACGGCCATGGCGAAGACGCGCTACGGGCGGCGGATTGCGCACGGCGCCCTGCTGGTCGGGTTCATGTCGAACACGTCGACGGCGATGATCGCCGAACTCGGCGGCGCCGCGGTGTCCTACGGCTACAACCGGGTCAGGTTCATCGCGCCGGTGTTCATCGGCGACACGATCACGGTCACCTACACCATCCGTGAGGTCGACCTCGACGCGTCGAAGACCTTCGCCGATGTCGTGGTGAGCAATTCCGAAGGAACCGTCGTCGCCGCGGCGGAACACATCCTGTTCTTCCTCGAGGAGGCACAGTGACGACATCTGCCGGGCTGCCTCAACTGCGGCACGTCCTACCGACTGACGGGGATGCGCTGCTGGTCGGCCGGATCGCCGTCCCCGGCTCGGCGCCGGTGCCCGTGCTGGTCCGGGGTGGCGAGGTCTGGGATCTGCGCATGGTGGCCGGCACGGTGGCGCAACTGCTCGAGGACCCGGATCTGGTGGGCACCCTCGACCGCGTGGCCGCCGGCGCGCCGATGTGCGGTGTCGACGATATTGCAGGAGAGGCAGACACCGATCGACCGGCGGCGGCGCCGACCCTGCTCTCGCCGGTCGACCTGCAGGTACTCAAGGCCTGTGGTGTCACGTTCGTCGGATCCATGCTGGAACGACTCATCGAAGAACGCAGTGGCGGAGACCCCGTGCAGGCCAACGTCTTCCGCTCTGAGCTTGCCGAGGGCGGACTCGGCGACGGACCCCTGGACCTGTCTGCGGTGGTCCCCGGCTCTGCGGCAGCAGCTGAACTGAAGAGTCGGCTGCTCCGGGACAGTTTGTGGTCCCAGTACCTCGAAGTCGGCCTCGGTCCGGACCCGGAGGTGTTCACCAAGGCACCGGTGCTGTCCTCCGTGGGCTCACTGAGCCATGTCGGCATCCCCGAGTTCTCCCAGTGGAACAACCCCGAACCCGAGCTGGTGCTGATCGTCACGTCGCGCGGCGTCCCCGTCGGCGCGACGCTGGGCAACGACGTCAACCTGCGCGATGTCGAGGGGCGAAGCGCGTTGTTGCTGGGTATGGCCAAGGACAACAACCGTTCTGCCGCAATCGGGCCGTTCATCCGGATTTTCGACGGTACATTCACGCTCGACGCCGCCCGGCGGATACAGATCAGCCTGCGGGTCGACGGACCCGACGGATTCGTCTTGCGGGGCACCAACGCGGTTGCGGCACTGAGCCGTTCATTCGAGGATCTGATTGCGGCGACGTTCGGGCGACACCATCAGTATCCCGACGGTTTTGCGTTGTTCACAGGCACCCTGTTCGCCCCCACCGAAGATCGCGGCACCCCCGGCCACGGATTCACCCATCACCTCGGCGACGTCGTCACCATTGCGAGCCCCGAGCTCGGGAGCCTCGTCGACATCGTGGGCCGAACGGAGGATCTGCCGCCGTGGCAGTACGGCCTGGGCGCGTTGATCTCCGACCACCTTGCACACGACGAGTTGAACGACGCTCGCGTGTGACGGCAATCCGCTCAACGTGATTCGTCGACCCGCACCGCCACCGTGCCCGCCGCACCGTTGCTGCCGACGAGGTCGAGGGCTTCATCGGCGGTGTCGAGCGTGAAGGCGCGTGGGTCAAGGCGTGGCGCCAGAAGGCCCGCGTCCGCCAGTGCGGCCGCTTCGCCGGCGATGTAGCCGTGGTGTTCACGACGTTCACCGCTCAGCAGCGGCGCCAGCGTGAACACGCCCGAGTAGGTGGCGCCGCGAAACGATAGCGGGGCCAGGCTGTGTGTCCCCCACCCCAGCGAACTGACGACACGACCGGTGTACTTCTTGACCGCCAGGAACGACGCGTCCAACGTCGCCCCGCCGACATTGTCGAACACCACGTCGAATCCGGCGCCGCCGGTGTACGCCGCGACGTAGTCGTCGACGGCCGCGGTCATGTAGTCGATGGGCGTCGCGCCGAGTCGGCGGATCACATCCTGGCTGGCCGGTCCGCCGGTCGCGAAGACCTGCGCCCCGCGGGATGAGGCCAATTGCACCGCGAGGTATCCGACCCCGCCCGCGCCGCCGTGGATCAGCACCTGCTGGCCTTCGGTCACTGCGGCGCGGTCGACGAGCGCTTCCCAGGCGGTGATGAAACCCAGTGGTACGGCCGCCGCTTGGAGCATCGACCATGAGGCGGGCTTGTGTGCCAGCAGCCTGGCGTCGACCGCCGCGAATTCGGCCAACGACCCCTGCAGGTTTCCGACGCCGCCGGTCATCCCGAAAACTTCGTCGCCCACCCGGTATCCGTCGACTTCGCCGCCGACCGCGGCCACCACGCCGGCCAGATCGATTCCGAGCACGAACGGTGGCGTGACACGCGCGTGGGGTGCCAGACCGCTGCGGATCTTGGCGTCGAGCGGATTGAGCCCGCAGGCGACCACCCGCACCAGCACCTCACCTGCGCGCGGTGACGGGGTCTCGATGTCACCGACCTCCAGCGGCGCGTTGACCTCGCGCAGTACGACGGCTCGCACGCCGGCAGCCTCCTCGGTGTTGCCCCCTGCGACGGATTCTCCCCCCGCAGCTACTCGCCGGGGTACGCGACACCGATCTCGGACCTGATCCGGTCCATCGCGGACAGTGTCGCCAACGCCGCCGACGGCGGATGAATCGCGGATTCGATGTGCCCGTCGGTGATCCTGCGGGCCGCGTCGACCGCGGCGAAGTGCAACCCGTCTTCATGTCCATGCGCGTCGTCGACGAAGGCCAGCGGCTCCTGCCCGCGGGGAACCACCTGGAATGAACCGGGCTGATAGTAGGGGCCCTCGATCGTGAGACAAGCCGAAGGGCCTGCCACCAACGCCCGCCGCGGGGTGTCGCACAGTATCGACGCGGCGATCGCCGACTGGCCGCCACCTTCGTGCGTCAGCACCGCCGAGAACTGACCGTTGATCGCAGAGGCGGCGGGCAGTCCCGCGGCGCATACCCCGCGGACGTCGCCGAGCACCCACTGCGCGAACGACACCGGATAGACGCCCAGGTCGAGCATCGGCCCGCCCAACAGGGCGGGGTCGTAGATCCGGTGGCCACGGTCGAAATACTCACCGTTGTCGACCGTGACGAGGTGGATGGGACCGAGCATGCCGCTGTCGATGACCTGCCTAATGATGTCGAACTTGGGCAGGAATTTCGTCCACATCGCCTCGCCGGCGAACAGGCCTGCCGACCGCGCGGCCGAAAAGATCTCGGCGGCTTCGGTCCTGTTGACACCCACCGGCTTCTCGACCAGGACATGCTTGCCGGCAGCCAGCGCGGCCAAGGCGCAGCGGCGATGTTCGATGTGTGGCGTACTGATGTAGACGATGTCGACGCCGGGATCGGCCAGCAGGCTGTCGTAGTCGTCGTACCAACGCGCGATCCCCAGATTATCGGCGAATTCCTCGGCGCGGGTTGCGGATCGGGATCCGACAGCGACCAGGGACTGGTCGGTGTGCTTGTGCATCGCAGCGGCGAAACGCTGACCGATCCAGCCCGGCCCCAGGATGCCCCACCGCAGGATGGGGGCAGCCCTGGGGTCCGGGGTGCGCGGATCCGGAAGCCGACGCGGCACGCCGGTCAACGGGTCCCGCGCGAGGCGTACTCGGCGATGGCGTCGATGTTGGTGGCGTCGACGAAGGCCGGCCCCGTCAGCACCGCACCGCCCCCGCCGATGGTGTTCCGGTTGTTCATGTAGAGCCACAAGGAGTCCACGGCGAGGTAACCCTGCAGGAACGGCTGCTGATCGATGGTCCAGGCAATTTTCTTGTCCTTGATCGCGTCGACGAGCTCCGCGCTGGTGTCGAAGGTGACGACGGTCGCCTGGCTGCCGGAGCTCTCCTTGGCCTGCAGCGCGGCCATACCGATCGCGGAGTAGAGCGTCGCGATGTGGTCGATGCTCGGGTCCTGTTGCAGTTTCGCGGTGATGGTCGCCTGTACCGACGGCATGTCGTTGCCGTTGACGTAGAGGTTCTCCACCGCCGCGCCGGCCAGGCCCTCTTTGACTCCGGCGCAGCGCGCCTCCAGGGACACGTTGCCTTGTTCGTGAATGACGCAGAGGGTCTTCTTGGCGCCCTCCTTGGCCAACCGTTCGCCTGCGGCACGGCCCGCGATGGTCTCGTCCTGTCCGAAGAACTGCGAGATGCCCATGCCTTTCCAGGCGTCGAAGCCGGCGTTGAAGGCGACCACCGGAATGCCCGCTGCGACAGCGGCTTTCACAGCGGGTGCCATGGCGTCGGGTTTGGCCAAGGTGACCGCGATACCGTCGACCTTGCTGTCCAGCGCCGCCTGCACCTGGTTGGCCTGGGTGGGGGCGTCGGGGTCGGAGGAGAACCGCAGTTCGATGTTGTCCTTGGCGGCGGCCGCCTCGGCGCCCTTGCGGATCAGGTCGGCGAAGGCGACACCAGGCCCGTAGTGCCCGATCATCGCGACCACCTTGCGCGGAGTGTCGGCAGCTCCGGCCGACATACCGCCACCGGTGTCCTGCGGCTTACCGCCCGTGCTCGAGCAGGAAGCGACGGCGAGGACGACGCACAGGACGGTGACGACAAGTGTGAGCAGGCGCTTCAGGCGCATCAAGGGCGACATGCCGCTTCCTTTCTTCGACTCCACCAATTTTGTGGAGCGTTCCAAAATTGGAAGGTAATGTGGATCACACGCTGAAGTCAAGAGCGGCCCGGCAATTTCCGCGGGAACGAGTCGGTGCGCCCCTGTGCAGGCCGCGCTGGAATGGCCTACTGTGATGGAGCGCTCCAGCATGGGAGGACGGGCTCGTGTCGCAGATGCCAGGTAGTCAGGGACCGATCGGGGACCTGCGGGCGGGTAGACCGACCATCTTCGATGTCGCCGATCGGGCGGGCGTGTCGAAATCCCTGGTGTCGCTGGTGCTGCGCGGCAAACCCGGCGTCAGCGAAGCCCGTCGCCGCTCCGTGCTGCGCGCGGCCGAGGAGCTCGGCTATCGCCCCAACGCTGCCGCGCGGTCACTGGTCCAGCAGCGCACCCACACGGTCGGTGCGCTGCTGGCCGACGTCCGCAACCCCTGGTTCATCGACCTGCTGGATTCTGTGCGCATCGAGCTCACGGCCCTGGGACTCAATCTTTTCCTGTCGGAAGTGCATCAGGCACAGGCGGATTCATCGGTGCTCGACGCATTCGTCGACGCCAGGGTCGACGGCCTGCTGTTCCTCGGGACCATGCCAGACTCTGAGCAACTCAAGACGGCGGCGCGCGGCATACCGGCCGTGGTCGTGGGCGGCCCGGGACCCCCCCAGCCCACCCGCGAACGAGGGACGGGCGGCCGACCCCCCCGCCGCGCGGCCCCCCACCAACACCACACAACGCGCG
>CAMFLL010000315.1 GCA_945957405.1 uncultured Mycolicibacterium sp.
GAAGAGGACCGCGTGCGTGACGCCGTGAAGATGTGCCCGTCGGGGGCACTCAAGCTGGGTTAGATTCCGAATCCCGGAAGTGCAGGTCGATGATGCCGGCCCGGGACAGCGCCAACAGGCTGACCACCAGCACCCATGCCGGGAACACCAGCGTGAACCACATCGAGACGTCACTCAGCAGCAGGAGCACGATCGCCAACCCGTAGGTGGTACCGATCAGCCACCGCGGCATCAGTCCGGTCTTCAGCCAGATGGTGGCCAGCGAGATCATGAAAACCCCGCCCATCCGCAGCGCGTAGGTCTTGGACAGGGTCAGCAGCAGCGTTTGGCCGTACGCGACCAGGACGTCGTGCGAGGCGGGGTCGCCGACGTTGCGACTGGCCACGAGCGCGACACCGACGGCCGTCGCGCCGAACATCATCGCCAGGAACAGCAGGCCGCTGCCCAGGAATACCGAGGCGAAGAACCTGTCTTCGAAATGCCCGAGCCCGTCGCGCACCACACCGATGAACCACAGGAAGCAGATCCCGGCGAACGGCATCAGGATCGATGCGGCCTTCAGTGGTCCGACGGCACCCTCCAGCCACGCCGACCCCGGCTTGGCACCCTCGGGCAACGAACCGTGGATCAACGCCAGGGCGGCGCCGAAGAGCAGCGCGAACAGCACCCCGGCCAGCGCCGCGGCGCGGGGGGTATTCAGCCGGTGCAGATTCCGGGGAGCGGGTCGTTGCGTCACCAGGACATCTTCAACCATCGTGTGCGCGGCGAGATCGTCTTTGATGCGCGTTTCGCGATCTGTGCGCACACCCGAAGCAATGCCGTCAGGGTTGGCCGGGCAGCAACCTGATCATCAGGCCGTTGGCCTCGGCCAGCAGGGCACCGTCGGGATCGCGTAGTTCGGCGTTGACGAAGGCCTTGCGGCCGTCGGTCTGCCGAATCCAGCCGCGGGCGGTCAGCTCGGTGTCGATGGGCGTGACCTTGCGGTAGTCGACGTGCAGGAACGCGGTCCGGCTGATGGGCCGGCCCGCCGCGTGGATCACCATGCCGAACACCGAGTCGAACAACAGCGGCAGCACACCGCCGTGCACCGCGTAGTTACCCCCGACGTGGTAGCGGCTGAACGTCACCCGCAGCGTCACGCCCTCGGGTTCGAAGGTGTCGACGAACCACGGCGGCATGAGCAGGCTGCCCGCACCGGGTAGATCTGGCACCCGGCTGGCCGGGCCCACCCCCTCGCCGGCCTCGAACGGATCGAGCTCGGCCACCAGGGCCTCCACCCGGTCGGCGGCGTCGATCCAGGTGTCGCTGTCGGGATTGGCCGACACCGCGAGATCCTGCAGCCGCCGCATGGCGGTCAGGAAACGCGCGAAACCGGGCCCGGGTTCGGCGGCCTCGAAGACGGGAAAACCGCCGTGCCGGTCGTAATCCGGGTCTTCTCCTGTTTCGGGTGCCGCGGCTCCCGGGCCGTAGTCCGACGGCACTACCGCGCCGCCAGGATGTCGCGGCGCACGATCGTCTGATCACGGCCCGGGCCAACGCCCACGCACGAAACATGTGCTCCGGCAAGCTCTTCGAGGCGAAGCACGTAATCGCGGGCCTTGGCGGGCAGGTCGTCGAACTCCCGTGCGCCGGAGATGTCCTCCCACCAGCCGGGCATCTCCTCGTAGATCGGCTCGGCGCGCGCGATATCGGACTGTGTCATCGGCATCTCGTCGGTGCGCTTGCCGCCCACGGTGTAACCGACGCAGATCGGCACCGTCTCCAGGCTGGACAGCACGTCGAGCTTCGTCAGGAAGTAGTCGGTGATGCCGTTGACGCGAGTGGCATACCGCGCGATGACGGCGTCGAACCAGCCGCAGCGCCGGCGCCTGCCGGTGGTGACACCGACCTCGCCGCCGGTCTTGGCCAGATACTCGCCGTACTGGTCGAACAGCTCCGTGGGGAACGGTCCCGATCCGACCCGGGTGGTGTAGGCCTTGAGGATGCCCAGCACCGTGGTGATCCGGGTCGGTCCGATCCCGGAGCCGACGGCCGCGCCACCTGCCGTCGGATTCGACGATGTGACAAAGGGATACGTGCCGTGGTCGACGTCGAGCAGCGTGCCCTGCGACCCTTCCAGCAGTACGGTCTCACCGTTCTCGAGCGCCTGGCCCAGCAGCAGGCGGGTATCGGCGATGCGGTGTTTGAACCCCTCGGCCTGCTCGAGGAGGTTGGCCACCACCTGGGCCGGCTCGAGCGCCTTGCGGTTGTAGATCTTGACCAGCACCTGGTTCTTGAACTCCAGGGCGCCCTGGATCTTCTCGGCCAGCAGTGCCTCGTCGAGCACGTCGGCCACCCGGATCCCGATGCGGGCGATCTTGTCCTGATAGCACGGGCCGATACCGCGGCCGGTGGTGCCGATCTTCTTCGACCCCGCGTAACGCTCCACGACCTTGTCCATCGCGACGTGGTAGGGCATCAGCAGGTGCGCGTCGGCTGAGATCAGCAACCGCTGCGTGTCCACGCCGCGCTCTTCGAGGCCCGACAGTTCGTGCAGCAGCACGCCGGGGTCCACGACCACGCCGTTACCGATCACGTTGGTCACGCCGGGCGTCAAGATGCCCGACGGGATGAGGTGCAACGCGAAGTTCTCCCCCGTCGGTAACACCACCGTGTGACCGGCGTTGTTACCCCCCTGGTACCGAACGACCCATTGCACACGTCCACCGAGTAGATCGGTGGCCTTACCTTTGCCCTCGTCGCCCCACTGGGCGCCGATGAGGACGATTGCCGGCATGGCATTTCTCCCGCTCATTGTGATGCAGCCGGTGAGCTACCCTAGCTGACCTGATGCCGCCGCGTTACGAGGAAGGCCGTTGACCCCCGTGTCGACCACTGTGTTGCGTTTCGGCGACCGGCGCGTTCCGCGCCCGTTGGCGGCCCTGACGCTCGTCGACATCGGCGGCGCCGAACCGCTGGCGCAGCGGCTCGACGAAGCCCTGGCGGCCACGGACCGCGTCATCGTGCTCGGGTCGCCGGCCGATCTGGCAGCGGTGCTCACGCGGTTGTTGCGCACCGACCGCCTCGACGTCGCGGTGGCCCACCTGCCGGGCCGGTTCGGCGCCAGGAACGCGATACATGCTGCGCCGCAGCGCATTCCATTGATCCGCGATGAAACCGGCACGGTGCTGGTCGAGACAGCACGCTGGCTGCCCGCCGGCGATGCCGCCACGATCTGTGGCGAAGCGGTGGTCGACGACACGGTGCTGTTCGACGGTCACGCCGACGAGATCACCATCGAACCCACCCGGGCGTTGCCCGGCGTGCGGGCCCGGGTGCGCCAGGGACGACGTGATGGCCGCTGGTCCAGCGGCCGGGCCGTGCAGCTGGGCACCACCGGCGCGATCGTGGAACGCGACGGCGTGCCTGCGGCGCGCCCGGTCCGCCGGTCGACGTTCTACCGCCACACGCAGGGCTGGCTGCGGGTCGGCTGAGCGGAGTCGCACCGCTGTGACCGGTACGTTCGGGTCATGAGCATCCGCCCGATCCGCCAGTCGGTCCGGCCCAGCCCGGTCTTCCTGGCCATTGTCGCGGCCACGGCGGCCGGCGCGGTGATGGCCTGGCTGGCCGCCGCGGACAACAACCGGCCGCTGGCCTACGCCGGCGTCTTCATCTTCGTCATCGCAGGCTGGGTGGTGTCGCTGTGCCTGCACGAGTTCGGGCACGCGTTCACCGCCTGGCGGTTCGGCGACCACGACATCGCGATCCGCGGGTACCTGACCCTCAACCCGCTGAAGTACTCCAACCCGGTGCTCTCGATCGCGCTGCCCCTGGTCTTCATCGCCCTCGGCGGGATCGGACTTCCCGGTGGGGCGGTGTATGTCCGCACGTCATTCATGACGAAGACGCAGCGGACGCTGGTCAGCCTGGCCGGCCCGTTCGCCAACCTGGTGCTGGCCGTCGTGCTGCTCGGCGCGGCGCGCATCTTCTACGACGAGACTCACCTGGTGTTCTGGGCCGGCGTGGCATTTCTGGGCTTCCTGCAGGTCACGGCGCTGCTGCTGAACTTGCTCCCGGTGCCGGGCCTGGACGGTTACGGCGCCCTCGAGCCGCACCTGGGCGCCGACACCCAGCGGGCGCTGGACAATTTCAAACCCTGGGGGTTCTTCATCCTGCTGATCCTGCTGCTCACGCCGCAGCTCAATCAGTGGTTCTTCGGGCTGGTGTACGACGTGTATGACCTACTGGGCGGAAGCGGGAACCTGGCGGCACTCGGGGGCCGGCTCACGCTGTTCTGGTCGGCATTCCGCTGACCGAGCGCGGCAGTCCTCGATCTGAAGTCTGCCGGGGCGGCATCGAACCCCTCGAAGAGAGATGCGCCTCCGCCGATGCCGCGCCCGGCCCGATTGTCATAAAAACATACATCGCGGTATGTATGCGCGAAGAGCTTTCAGCGGTTTGCCATGGACCATCCCCGAATCGGCGGATCGATCATCCGACCCGAGGCTGACACGAGCCCGGTCCCAGCGCCGGCGCGCCCGGCTGAGGTTTGTGTCGACGAACGCGGACACCGGGATGCCGCGCAGCGTGTCCACGGCGGTGAACACGAAATGGGGCAACGGCTGGCGCAGTGGCACGGGTAGGGTTGCGATATATGCGTGTTTACGCATAGATTTGCTGCATGGGTGCAGGCCACGACCACAGCCACGGCGGTGGTGATACGCGAGTCAGCCGGATGGTCATCGCGGCGGCCATCCTGAGCGTGTTCTTCATCCTCGAGCTGACCACCGCGCTGATGATCAACTCGATCGCGCTGCTCGCCGACGCCGGCCACATGCTCACCGACCTCGTCGCCATGTTCATGGGCCTGACCGCGGTGCTGCTGGCACGCCACGGCCCCGCCTCGGCGGCCCGTACCTACGGCTGGCACCGCGCCGAGGTTTTCACCGCGGTCGCCAACGCCGTGCTGCTGCTGGGAGTCGCCTGCTTCATCCTCTACGAGGCCTTCGAGCGACTCGGAGACGCACCGGATGTGCCCGGTGTGCCGATGATCGTCGTCGCGTCCGCAGGCCTGGTGGCCAATGCCATCGTGGTGCTGATGCTGCGCTCGGACTCCGAGAAGAGCCTCGCGGTCAAAGGTGCCTACATGGAGGTGGTGGCCGACACCGTCGGCAGCATCGGCGTCCTGATCGCCGGCATCGTCACCGTCACCACCGGCTGGCCCTACGCCGACGTCGTGGTCGCCGTGCTGGTGGCGCTGTGGGTGCTGCCCCGCGCCATCGCACTGGCCCGGGCGGCGCTGCGCATTCTCTCGGAGTCCTCGCCCCGGCACATCGACGTCGACGAGCTGCGGACGGCGCTGCGGGCGGTGCCCGGCGTCACCGAGGTGCACGACCTGCATGTGTGGACCCTGGTACCGGGCCGCGACATGGCGACCGCGCACCTGACCAGCACCTCGGACTCGGCGCGCGTCCTGCTCGACGCGAGAGCCGTGCTGGCCGCCCGCGGTCTCGAACACGCGACCGTTCAGGTCGAGCCGCCGGAGTCCTCGGGCAACTGCGAACCCTGCGCCGACCACTGACGCCGCCGTCGCGCCTGCCCATCGCCGCCCGGGCCGCGGCCAGTACCGGCATCGTTGTGGTCGCGGGCTGGGCCGCTGCGAACATCGCCGGCGGCCTGATCGCCACCCTCGGCACCTTCACCTCCCGCTTCGGTAGCGGCCGGCCCTATCTCAATCGGGGAGCCGAACTGGCGGTGGTCGCAGTGGCGCTCGCGGCGGCGGTGACGCTCGGCACGTGGGCGGCCGCCGTGGCATGGGCCGGGATCATCACCATCACGGTCGTCGCCGTGGTCGCGGTCTGGTTGTGCAATGCCTTGGCGGTCGGGCCACCGGGTGCCTACGTCTTCGTCGTGGCCTGCGCGGCCGGGGTGGGGGTGTCGGCGGCGCACCTGCCGCCGTGGCAGATCGGCCTGCTGGTCCTGGCCGGCGGGGCGGTGGCGTGGCTGGTGCAGATGGCACCCGCGCTGGCCGGATACCGCAAGCCCGAGCGCGCCGCCGTCGACGCAGCGGCCGGTGCCGTCGCCGCGTATGCCGACGCGTACGGCACCGAGCGCGAGACCCAGATGCGGCACGCCGCCGCCACGGCACTGCACCGATCATGGAGTGTGCTGGTCAACTATCAGCCGTTCACCCCGGCCCGGGGCAGCACGCTGCATCGGCTGCGCGCCGCCAACCATGCGCTGCATGTGCTGTTCACCAACATCATCGGGGGCGCGGCGACGGGCGACGAGGCGCTGCGCGCACGGCAGCTCGGCGCCCTGCAACTCGACCCGGGCACCGTGGCCACCCGCGACGACGATCGGATACCGCTGGGCCGGCCGTCGACCACCACGCAGCTCGTCGCCGCGCTCACACCGGGCTCGCATGTGCGGCATGTGATGACGCGCGTGGCAATCGGTGTGCCGCTGGCCGGCGCGCTGGCGGTGCTGTTCGGCGTGGGCCACCCGTACTGGGCGATGGCCGCCGCCGTCCTCGTCCTGCACCAGGGCAACGACCGACACCACACGCTGCGCCGCGGCGGCCAACGGTTACTCGGCACCTGGGTGGGGTTGCTCCTGGCGGGCGCCATCCTGGCGGTGCACCCACAGGGCCTGTGGCTGGCGCTGGTCCTGGTGCTGCTGCAGTTCACGATCGAGCTGCTGGTGGTCCGCAACTACGCCCTGGCCAGCGTGTTCATCACCGCCGCCGCCCTGACGATCTCGTCGGGCACGCACCGCGTCGACATCGGCGACCTGCTGCTCTCGCGCGGCACGGACACGCTCATCGGGTGCGCCGTCGGCGCCGCCGTATACCTGGCAATGGCCGGGTACCAGGAGACGTCGCGGCTACCCGCCGCCGTCGCGGCGGTCATCGACGCCGTGGCCGAGACCTGCTCGGTGGTGGCCCGCGATGACTCGATGACGACGGCGGCGCGAGCGTCGCGCCGCGATCTGCAGATTGCCGCGCTGGCCCTCCGCGAGGCCGACGACGCCGCCCGACTCGGTTCCGCCGGTCACCGCGGCATCGCGACGCGGATGGCGGCGACGGTGGCCGCCACGGAGCACGTGGCCTACCGGACGCTGGCGGCGTGCTGGGCCACCGAACATCGCGGTGCCGAGCGGCTCTTCGGCGACGCGCCGGTCACCTATCCTGCGCGCCTGCATGAGCTGGCGGACACCGTGCGCACCGGGGCGGCGCCACCCGCGATCGATGACGCACCGGCCTTCATGACCGCCGAGCTGACCGAACTGCGCTCGGCGCTGCAGGACTCTTAGCCCAGGCCGAGTTCGTGCCGCGCCGCCGGATCGCAGTCGTCGAGCAGGTCCAGGCAGCGGGCGTACTCGGGTGTCTCACCGATGGTGTCGGCGGCGCGGGCCAGGGCGGCGACGCAGCGCAGGAAGCCGCGGTTCGGTTCGTGCGAATAGGGCACCGGTCCGAAACCCTTCCACCCGTTGCGGCGCAGCTGGTCCAGCCCACGGTGGTAGCCGGTGCGGGCGTACGCATAGGCCGTGACGGCCTTGTCGTCGGCCAGCGCCTGCTCGGCCAGGGTGGCCCAGGCGACCGACGCCGACGGGTGTGCCGCCGCCACGATCGCGGGGTTCTCCCCTGCCTCCAGATCAGCCTCGGCCTCGATGTCGCCCGGCAACAGAACCGGGTCAGGTCCCAGAAGATCACCCATCCGCGTCATGGCGACTATTCTGCCGTGCTGAGTGGATCGGGGGTCACGGCGGGCACACCGCTAGTCTCGAAACTGCGCAGCCCGATCTGCGACCATCACCGAAACCGGAGGACCGCAGGACCGATGTCGAACCCACCAGGGCCCGACCAGGACGCCGAACCCAACGGTCCGCAGCCCGACGCGGCCGACGACCCGGAAACCACCGAGGTCGAACCGGTCGCCGACCCCGAGACCGAGATCATCGCGGCCCAGAAGGTGGACGGCGACGACCGGCCCCTGCCGTCGCTGACCCCGGGTGAGCGACGGTTCACCGCGCCGTCCGGCATGGACGACGGCTCGACCCAGATCATCGGCCGGCCCAGCGAGCCCGAACCGGAGACCGAGATCTTCGGGGCGGTCGGCGCGCCGACGGGGCCCATCGTGATCACGGGTGACGAACCCACGAAAACCGCTACGCCACAAGAAATTCCGCCCCGCGGCGACAAGCCGAAACTGCCCGGTAAGCGGCGCAGCTGGGGGTGGGTCATCGCGGTCATCCTGGTGATCGCCGCCCTGGTCGCCATCGCGGTCCTGGCCACCGTGCTGCTGACCCGCAACGCCTCGCCGAGCGCCTCGCAGGAGGACCGGGTCCGCGACACCATCCAGAGCTTCGACACCGCCGTCCAGAAGGGTGACCTCGCCACGCTGCGCAGCATCACCTGCGGCGAGACGGCCGACGGCTACAACAAATACGACGACAGGAAGTGGAGCGACACCCACGCCCGCGTCGCGGCGGCCAAGCAGTATCCGGTGGTCGCCAGCATCGATCAGGTGGTCGTCAACGGCGATCACGCCGAAGCCAACGTCACCACTTTCATGGCCTCAGACCCAGCGACGCGGTCCACGCGCAGTTTCGATCTGCAGTTCCGCGACGACCAGTGGAAGATCTGCCAGGACGCCCAGTGATTTGTGGAGT
>CAMFLL010000316.1 GCA_945957405.1 uncultured Mycolicibacterium sp.
CCAGCCGGCCGGCCAGATCAACGGTGTCGCGTTCGTCGGACGCTCCACGACGACGATCGTGCCGGTGGTGACCCAACCGCGGTCGGTCAGCAGTGCCAGCATCGTCTCGACCGCGGCGTTGCCGAGTTCGTAGGGCGGATCGGCGAACACCAGGTCCATCGGACGGACCGCACCGGCACCGAGCACCGCCTCCACCGCACCCCGACGGACAGTGGCCCCGCGCAGGCCGACCGCGTCGGCGTTGGCAGTGATGACCGCGGCGGCGCGCGCGTCTGACTCGACGAACAGCGCCGTCGCGGCGCCCCGCGAGAGCGCCTCGAGACCCAAGGCCCCCGAACCCGCGAACAGGTCGAGCACCGCGAGGCCGCCGAAGTCCACGCGCGCGGTGAGCACGTTGAACATCGACTCCCGCACCCGGTCGGTGGTCGGCCGGGTACCGCGTCCGGACTTACCCTGCGGTACCGCGATCCGCCTGCCGCCGGCGCTACCGGCGATGATGCGGGTCAGCGGACGACCACCAGCAGGTCACCGCCCTCGACCTGCTCGGTGGCCGAAACAGCAACGCGGTCAACGGTTCCCGCTTTGGGCGCGGTGATCGCCGCCTCCATCTTCATGGCTTCGATGGTGGCGATGGTCTGGCCCGCGTCGACCTTGTCCCCGGCGGCCACGTTGACGGTCACCACACCGGCGAACGGCGCGGCCACATGATCGGGGTTGGTGCGGTCGGCCTTCTCGGCGGCCGGGACTTCGGCGGCGATGCCACGGTCACGGACCACCACCGGCCGCAGCTGGCCGTTGATGATGCACATCACCGTGCGCATACCGCGTTCGTCGGCCTCGGAGATCGCTTCGAGCCCGATCAGCAGCTCCACGCCCTTCTCCAGGTGTACGCGATGCTCGTCGCCGTAGCGCAGCCCGTAGAAGAACTGGTTGGCACTCAACCGCGACGTGTCACCGAACTCTTCCCGGTGCGCCTCGAATTCCTTTGTCGGACCGGGGAACAGCAACCGGTTCAGGGTGGCCTGGCGCTGCGCGCCCGGCTCGGCGAGCGCCTTTTCGTCGTCGTCGGACAGCTGCTCTTCCGGTTTGGCCGGCGCACGGCCCTCCAACGCCTTGGTGCGCAACGGTTCCGGCCAGCCACCGGGCGGGTCGCCGAGTTCGCCGCGCAGGAAGCCGATCACTGAATCGGGGATGTCGTAGCGGGCGGGGTCGGCGGCGAAGTCCTCGGCGCTGATCCCCGCACCGAGCAGGGCCAGGGCCAGATCACCGACGACCTTGCTTGACGGTGTCACCTTGACCAGTCGGCCCAGAAGACGGTCGGCCGCAGCGTAATTGGCCTCGATCTCCTCGAAGCGGTCTCCGAATCCCAGCGCAATCGCCTGCTGACGCAGGTTGGACAGCTGACCGCCGGGGATCTCGTGGGTGTACACCCGGCCCGTCGGCGCGGGCAGGCCCGACTCGAACGGCGCATACACCTTGCGCAGTGCCTCCCAGTACGGCTCGAGCTCGCACACCGCGCCCAGGTCCAGCCCGGTGTCGTAGTCGGTGTGCGCGGCCGCGGCCACGATGGACGACAACGCCGGCTGGCTGGTGGTCCCGGCCAGCGGCGCGGCCGCCCCGTCCACGGCATCCGCGCCGGCCTGCCATGCCGCCAGGTAGGTGGCCAGCTGTCCACCCGGAGTGTCATGGGTGTGCACATGCACCGGCAGATCGAACCTGCTCTTGAGCGCGCTCACCAACGTGGCCGCCGCCGGTGGCCGCAACAGACCCGCCATGTCCTTGATCGCCAGCACATGCGCGCCGGCGTCGACGATCTCCTCGGCCAGGCGCAGGTAGTAGTCCAGCGTGTAGAGCGTCTCGCCCGGGCTCGACAGGTCGCCGGTATAGGACATCGCGACTTCGGCGATGGCCGAACCGGTTTCGCGCACCGCGTCCACCGCGGGCCGCATCGAGCCGACATTGTTGAGTGCGTCGAAGATCCGGAAGATGTCGATGCCCGTGCGCGTGGCCTCGTCGACGAACGCACTGGTCACGATCTCCGGGTACGGCGTGTATCCCACCGTGTTGCGGCCCCGCAACAACATCTGCAGGCAGATGTTGGGCAACGCCTCCCGCAGGGCAGCCAGCCGCTCCCACGGATCTTCCTTCAGGAACCGCAGCGCCACGTCATACGTCGCGCCGCCCCAGCATTCCATCGACAGCAACTGCGGTGTCATCCGCGCGATGTAGGGCGCGACGGCCAACAGCCCCGTGGAGCGCAGCCGCGTCGCCAACAGCGACTGGTGTGCATCACGGAACGTCGTCTCGGTCACGCCGACGGCTTTCGAGTCGCGCAGCCACGATGCGAACCCCTCGGGCCCCAACTCCACCAGCCGTTGTTTCGAGCCGGCCGGAGGCGCCACCGACAGATCGATGGCCGGCAGCTTGTCCTGCGCGTAGACCGTCGAGGGACGCTCGCCGTGCGGCTTGTTCACCGTCACGTCGGCCAGGAAGTTCAGGATCTTCGTCCCGCGGTCGGCGCTGGAACGCGCGGTCAGCAGCTGCGGCCGCTCGTCGATGAAGCTGGTGGTGACCCGCCCCTGCTCGAAGTCAGGATCGTCGAGCACCGCCTGCAGGAACGGGATGTTGGTCGACACACCACGGATCCGGAACTCGGCGACCGCGCGGCGGGCCCGCCGGACCGCGGTGGCGAAATCGCGCCCGCGACAGGTCAGTTTGACCAGCATCGAATCGAAGTGCGCGCCCACTTCCGCGCCCAGGTTGGTGCCGCCGTCGAGGCGGATACCCGCGCCGCCCGGCGACCGGTAGGCGGTGATCCGTCCCGTGTCCGGGCGGAACCCGTTGGCCGGATCCTCGGTGGTGATCCGGCACTGCAACGCGGCGCCGTGCGGACGGATGCGGTCCTGACTCAGTCCCAGATCGTCCAGCGACTCACCCGAGGCGATCCGCAGCTGACTCGACACCAGATCGACATCGGTGATCTCCTCGGTCACCGTGTGCTCGACCTGGATCCGCGGATTCATCTCGATGAACACATGCTTACCGCGCTCGTCGAGCAGGAACTCCACCGTGCCCGCACACGAATAGCCGATCTGCCGGGCGAACGCGACGGCGTCGTCACAGATCCGCTGACGGAGCTCGGGATCCAGGTTCGGCGCGGGCGCCAACTCGATGACCTTCTGATGGCGCCGCTGCACGCTGCAGTCGCGCTCGTAGAGGTGGATCACGTTGCCGAAGGTGTCGGCCAGGATCTGCACCTCGATATGGCGGGGGTTGATCACCGCCTGCTCCAGGAAGACCGTCGGATCACCGAACGCCGACTCGGCCTCGCGGCTGGCCGCCTCGATCGCCTCCCGCAGTCCCGCGGGTTCGGCGACCCGGCGCATCCCGCGCCCGCCGCCGCCGGCGACCGCCTTGACGAACACCGGGAACTCCATCGACTCGGCAGCCGTCAACAACTGATCGACATCGGCCGACGGCTCCGAGGAACTCAGCACCGGCAGCCCGGCGGCGCGCGCCGCCGCGATCGCCCGCGCCTTGTTTCCCGTCAATTCCAGCACCTCGGACGACGGTCCCACAAAGGTGATGCCGGCCTCTGCACACGCCGCCGCCAACTCCGGGTTCTCCGACAGGAACCCGTAGCCCGGGTAGACCCCATCGGCACCGCAGGCCCGCGCCGTGCGCACGATTTCATCAACCGACAGGTAGGCCCGCACCGGATGGCCCTGCTCGCCGATCTGATACGACTCGTCGGCCTTCAGGCGGTGCAACGAATTGCGGTCCTCGTACGGATAGACCGCCACCGTCGCGATATTCAGCTCATAGGCCGCCCGGAACGCGCGTACCGCGATCTCTCCGCGGTTGGCCACCAAGACTTTTGAGATCATCGTGGTTCTCCTGAGTTCAGCCGGCAGGGCGATGGGTGTTCTGAGAGGATACTGGGCCGCTCAACACGCACGGACCGACGCCCATAAGCGGTGAGCTTCATAAAATATAGTCAATTGATGACAGCGGGCCGGCCGAGACCCAGGCGACTGCTGCGGCTCAGCGATGTGGCCGCCGACCACGTCCGAGAGCTCATCGTGTCGGGTCAGCTGACCGCCGGCGAGTTCATCCGCCCGGAGACCATCGCCGAGGAACTCGGTATCAGCGCCACGCCCGCCCGCGAGGGCCTGCTGCAGCTGCAGACCGAGGGCTTCTTGACGGTCGAGCCCCGCAGGGGGTTCACCGTGACCGCGCTGTCGGTTGCCGACGTCAAGGACATCTATGACGCTCAGGCGCTGTTGGGCGGCGAACTCACCGCCCGGGCCGCCCTGGTCTGCGGCGCGGACTCGCTGGCACTGCTCGAGCACGTCCAGGCCGATCTGGAAGCGGCTGCCGCGGTCCATGACTACGACGCCGTCGAACGGCTCAACCACCAGTTCCACGAGACCATCTACCGGCTCGGCGGGTCCCGCAAGATCCGCTGGTTGATCAAGCGGACCCTGGCGTACGCCCCACGCAAGTTCTTCGCCGCGGTGGAAGGCTGGCCGGAGGCGTCGGCCGCCGACCACCGGGCCATCCTGGCGAACCTGCGCGCAGGCGACCCCGAACTGTCGCGCGCCGCAATGGCGACCCACATCTGCAACGCCGGTCGGTTGCTGGCCGAACACCTTGCCGCCCAACGACCCTCGGACCGGCCCGCCCCCTAGCCCAGCGTTGCCGACGCGCTGGCATGCACATCATCGTCGCCCGACACCACGCTCAGCGTCACCGACGCACCATCGGGTGCACCGGCGACACCGATCTGGTCGCCTAGGAAAACCGGTCTGCGAAGCCGGAATTCGAAGCGTTGCGCGCTCCTGCCGCCGGCGTTGGCGCGCAGGAGTTCGGACATGTAGACCGCGAGCAACGGGCCATGCACCACCAGCGCGGGGAAACCCTCGGTCCCGGTGGCGTACGCCTGGTCGTAGTGGATGCGGTGCGCGTTGCCGGTTAGCGCGCTGAACCGGAACAGCAGCGCAGGATGCGTCACCGGGGTCGACGTCCACGCGGCGGGCGGCATGGTCAGCGGTGCGGTGACCCGTGCGAACGGCGTCGCGGCACCCTCGTCACTGCGGTACACCAGATCCTGCTCCTCGACCACGCATTCGGTCGATTCCTGGCGGTAGACATGGCGCACCGAGACGAACAGCAACTCACCGGTGCGACCGCTCTTGGCCGCGGTGCCGGTGATCTGCGAGTGCCGCGTCGCGGGCCGTCCGATCACCAGCGGAGCGTTGACGGTCACGCGGCCACCGGCGAACATCCTGCGACGGTTGGGAATCGGCGGCAGGAAGTGGCCGTGCCGGGGGTGGCCGTCGGCGCCGAGTTCGGCCGTGGCGGGCCAGTCCAGGAAGAAGATCCACTGCCACAGCAGCGGCAGTGGGTCGCCGTCGCCGAAGCGCTGCTCGACGTCGAGCGTCGCGGCCAACTCGTTGACCCGGTGTGCCGTCAGGGTGTCGTGCACCGTCGTCGGTTCCGGGTTCCAGTTCGCGACGTGATCGGCCAGGCTGGGCACGGCTCCCGGTTCTGACATCAAGACTCCTCTGGGTGAAACTCAGGTGACGATCCCGCCGCGTTTGACGAGTTGCTTTGCGATGACGCCTTTTTGGATCTCGTTGGTACCCTCGCCCACGATCATCAGTGGGGCGTCGCGGAAGTAGCGCTCGACGTCGTACTCCGTGGAGTAGCCGTAACCGCCGTGTATCCGGACGGCATCGAGGGCGATCTGCATGGCGACCTCGGACGCGAACAGCTTCGCCATCCCGGCCTCCATATCGCAGCGCTCCCCGGAATCGAACCGGTCGGCGGCATCGAGCAGCAGCGAGCGGGCCGCATACAGCTTGGTGCCCATCTCCGCGAGCATGTTGCCGACCGCCTGGTGCTCCCAGATCGGCTTGCCGAAGCTCTCGCGCTCCTGGGCGTAGCGCAACGCATCGTCGAATGCGGCCCTCGCCACCCCGGTCGCCCGGGCCGCGACCTGCAGGCGGCCCACCTCGAGACCCTTCATCATCTGGGCGAATCCCCTGCCCTCCTCGGTGCCCAGCAGGGCATCGCCGGGCACCCGGCAGTCCTCGAAGGTGAGCTCGCATGCCTCTACACCCTTGTAGCCGAGCTTTCCGAGGTCCTTCGAGATCGAGAATCCGGGCACCTTCTCCACCATCAGCACCGACACGCCGCGGTGGGCGGGTCGTGCTTCGGGGTCGGTCTTGCACAGCAGGGCGATCAGGTCGGACCTGCGCGCGTTGGAGATCCAGGTCTTGCCGCCGTTGACGACGTAGGACTGGCCGTCGCGGCGTGCCACGGTCCGCATGGCCTGGAGATCGGATCCCCCGCCCGGCTCGGTCAGCGCCATGGTCGCGCGTAGTTCACCGGTGGCCATGCGCGGCAGGTACTTCGTCTTCTGCTCGTCGGTGCCGAACTCGACGAGGAGCTTCGACACCACGGTATGCCCGCCCATCGCCCCGGCCAGGCTCATCCAGCCGCGCGCCAGCTCCTCGGTGACCTGCACGTAGCACGGCATGGACACCGTCCCGAACCCGTAGGGCTCGGGGATCGCCAGCCCGAAGATACCGAGTTCCTTCATCGTCTCGATCAGAGCTTCGGGGTACCGGTCTGCGTGTTCGAATTCGCGCACCACCGGTTTGACCTGCTTGTCGACGAAGTCGTGCACCGTTGCGACGATGTCGACTTCCTCCGGCGACAGCTTCATAGAAAATATTCTATGTTGTTGATGCGCGGCCGCCGCCCTGGGGCGGGGCAAGCGATCAGATCGTCAGATCAGGGTCGACCAGTAGGCCCAGAACCGGACCAGGATCATCAGCACCAGGGCGGTGAACCACAGGGCCACCAGCGACCAGCGCCACTGGTAGAGCACTCGGGCAGCGGCATTACCGGCCAGAGGCCGCAGGGCGATCGACGCCACCACGACCAGCAGCGGGATGGTGACGGCCCACACCACCATGCAGTACGGGCACAGCGCGCCGATGCGGTACAGGCTTTCGAAGATCAGCCAGTGGATGAACACCACGCCCAGCGCGGTGCCGATCGCCAGACCGGCCCAATACCACTGCGGCAGACGCACTTTGGCGACCGCGAGCACGCCCGTGGTGACCACCACGGAAAAGGCGACGATACCGATGAGTGGGTTCGGGAATCCGAATACCGATGCCTGTTCGGTCACCATGATCGAGCCGCAGGACAGCACCGGGTTGAGACTGCACGACGGCACGTACGACGGATCGATCAGCAACTCGATCTTCTCGACCGTCAACGTGAACGCCGAGGCCAAGCCGAGTACGCCGGCGATGAGCACCCACAGAGCACTGGCCCGGCTCACACCGACGCCACCCCGTTTCGCCGTGGCCTCCGCGGCGGGCACCTCCGGCGCTGCCGGCGTGACGCTCATGGTGCCGTGGCGGGAGCGGGCGCGGGCGCCGGAGCCGGGCTGGACGCGGCGTCGAGACCGGGGACGTCGCCCGCGATTTCCTTGACCTTGGCGACCAGGGCGTCCGGCGTGCTGAATTCGTAGTCCTCGCCGTTGATGCGCACAGTCGGGGTGGCGTTGATCTTGGCCGCGGCGGCCAGCCCGTCGATCATGTCGTTGTACTTGCCCGAGTTGACGCAGTCCGGGACGGTACCGCCGGCACCGGCCTGGCGTGCGGTTTCGATGAGCTGCGCGTTGTCCGGAGCGGCCGAACCCTCCGGCGGCTGCTGGACGAACAGTGCGGTGTGGAACCGGCTGAAGACTTCCTTACCCGGCGTCTTGTCTTCGTCGGCCACGCAGTAGGCGGCGTTTGCGGCGCGCGTGGAGTAGTTGTCGTTGACCGGGGAGTCCAGGATGCCGACCAGGTAATAGTCGGCGGCGACGGCGCCACTGCTGATCAGCTTGGCGACGGTCGGCCCGAAGTTCTTCTCGAAGTCGCGGCAGTGCGGGCACTGGAAGTCCTCGTACATGCCGAGGACCACCTTGGGGTCCTGCGTGCCCTCTTTGGTGACGACGTTCTCGGTGGCCACGCGGACGGCCTTCACGTCGCCCGGCTGACCCTTGTCACCTGACATCACGATGTAGAGCACGAGGGCGACGGCAAAAACCACCACGATGGCCGTCAGACCGATCTGGATGGCCAGATTGCGCTTGCGATCTGCCGCCTTCAGGTCGTAGCTGGCGGGCTTCTTCGATGACTTGGCCACGGGTGTGTTGATCCTCAGTGCTCGGTGAACGGGTCGAAACGGGTCTTGGGAGCCCCTGTCAGCGTACCGGCGGATGCGGCGTGCACCTCAGCCACGCCGCAGATGAGCCGTCAGGGCCGACACCAGCTCATCGATTCCCCGCCTGCTGCCGCCGCGCAGCGCGTGGAAGTTCACGAAGCCGTGCACCAGTGAGCTCATCCGGCGCAGATCGACGGCCACCCCGGCGGCACGCAACGCCTCGGCGTACCGGTCGCCCTCGTCACGCAGCGGATCGAATCCCGCGGTGAACACCAGGGCGGGCGGCAGCCCGGCGAGGTTGTCGGCATGCAGCGGCGACACCCGCGGATCGTCGTCGGCGATACCCGTTCCGTCGAGGTAGAGCCCGCTGAAGAACTCCAGATCACGCTGTGTCAGCACGAAGCCTCGGCCGAACAGGGT
>CAMFLL010000317.1 GCA_945957405.1 uncultured Mycolicibacterium sp.
CTCCAGTGGCCGGAAGCCTTGGGAAAGAAACTATTCCAACTCGGGCGGCGCCGCCGCTCAACGATGCAGGTACGCGCTTATCTTCGGCAGGCCGTCGATCAGCTCCTCGCGATTGCCGGCATAACCGATACGGAGGTAGCCCTCCATATCCATCGCACTCCCCGGCGTCAGCAGCACACCTTCCTGCTCGACGAGGTCGACGCAGACCTGACGAGACGGTCGGTCCAGGTCATACCGCAGCAACGCGGTGGTGCCAGAACGAGGCCGCACCCACGATATCCGCGGTTCGGAGGCGATCCAGTCGTCGACGATGAGGCGCTGATCACGGGTGATACGGCGGGTGCGGTCGAGGATCCTGTCGGCGTTCTCCAGTGCGAGGCAGGACAGCAGATCGTCGATCATGCCGACGCTGATGGTGGTGTAGTCACGGTGAACAGCGACCGCGGCGATGATGTCCCGGGGTGCCGCGATCCACCCGAGCCGCAGACCCGCCAGCGAGAACGCCTTCGACATGCTCGACGTGCTGATGCCACGTTCGTACAGATCGGCGATCGACGGGGACGTGCCTGGGTCGTGATCGTCTGTGCCCCTGTACACCTCATCGCACAGGACGTACGCACCCACCCGCTCGGCGACAGCGATGACGCGCCGTAGTTCGTTCTCACCGAGGAGAGCACCGGTGGGATTGTTGGGGTTGGTCAGACAGATGAGCTTGGTGTCCGTCCGGACCTTGGCCTCGAGCTCGTCGATGTCGACATCGAATCCGTTGTCCTCACGCAGCGAGACTTTCTCGACTTCGGCACCGATGGCCTCGGGAATGGAATAGTGCTGCTGGTAGGCGGGCACGACGCTGATGATGTGGTCGCCCGCGGACACCAGCGTCTGGTGCACAAGCGCATTGGCACCGATGGCACCGTGGGTGACGATGACATTCTCGGGCTTCTGAGCGGTATACAGGGAAGCGATCGCAGTTCTCAATCGTTCGGTGCCTTCGATGGCACCGTAGGTGAGCTTCATCGGCAGCAACTGATCCATCAGGCTGTCGCCGCTCCCGGTCAACGTCAGTAGTTCATCGACCGTGAGCGATTCGGCGCAGGTTTCGGCGAGGTTGTAGCGGCACCGAGTCTCGTAGTCGTTCATCCAGATCTCGACGCCAAAGGGGCTGATCTTCATTGAGAGTCCTTTCGGGTGAGGTCGGCGACGGTGCGCACAATGAGCAATATAATGCGCACATCCCGGAATTGGCAACGCAGGAAACTTCTGCCTTGCAATCGCACACCGCGTCATGGCGCCCAAAGAACACCCGCTATAGTGAGCAGTATATTGCGCTACAGACGGAGGTTCGATGAGTACCACGGGCACCGATGGCCTCGATGACGTACTCGGCTCTCCGGCACCGCAGTTGACGTCGGACGCGATCGCCACTCTGCTCGCCGCGCAGTGGGGAGCGTCAGCCGATCTCCTGAGCCCGCTGGGCAGTGAGCGCGACCTCAACGTCCAGGTCGGTGACGCCTACGTTCTCAAAGTCTCCAATGCGGCCGAGGATCTGAGCGTCGTCGAGATGGAGGTAGCCGCCGCCGCCCATCTCCGCCGTGTCGAGCCGGCCCTCGCCGTTCCCGCGACGCAGCCGACCCGCACCGGCGAATTGGTTACGTTCGTGATCGACGACACCGGGCGCCGATGCGCGGCGCGGCTCCTGACCCTGCTGCCGGGCGCACCCCTGGAAGGCCGACCGCTGCGCACCGACCTTGCCGAACAGATGGGCGCGACGGCGGCATTGACGAGCATCGGATTGAGCGGTTTCTTTCACCCGGCGGCGGGACGCGCAATCGACTGGGATGTCCGCCAAGCCGCCACCGTGGTGAAGCACCACGGCGCCGCCGTCGATTCGCTCGGTGAGCTGGGTGCCCAATTGCGAGGCCTGACAGATCGATTCGCCACCGCCGCAGAACGCACGGCGGCGCTTCGCGGTGGCGTGCAACACGCCGACGTCACGCTGACGAACGTCCTGGCCGACGATGTTCGCATCAGCGGCCTGATCGATTTCGGCGATATGCATTTCACCGCAGCGGTATGCGACCTTGCGGTCACGCTGACGTCGGTGCTGCGCAACTCCGCCAACATCGACGCAGGCGTTGACCTGTGGGATCTTTCGGCCGCCGTCCTCAACGGCTATCAGCGTCACCGTTTCCTGACGCCCGAGGAGGTTGATGTCCTCGGTGAGCTCGTGCTGGCCCGCCTGGCGCTGACGTTGGTGATCTCCGCGCGACGCACCCGGTCGCATCCCGACAACGTCGGCTACATCTCCAGGTACGACGTGAGCACCCGCCAGGTCCTGTCAGAACTGATGCAGTACAGCGCAGCCGGGCTCGCCGAACGTTTCGCCGTGCTCGCGGGGACCCGGCGCGCACGTGTCACTGCCGAACCGGATCTGTTGAACCGCAGGCGAAGTGCGATGGGCGGCCGTCTGGCCCCGCTGTTCTACGACGAGCCTCTGGAGATCGTCGGCGGTCAGGGCCCCTGGCTCCTCGATGCTGCCGGTGACCGTTACCTGGACGCCTACAACAACGTTGCCGTGGTAGGTCACGCTCACCCTGTCGTAACACAAGCGGTCAGTAGGCAGTTGGCGCTGGTGAACACCCACTCCCGCTATCTCCATCGCAACGTCGTCGAGTTGGCGGAACGGCTCCTGGCGACGATGCCGGCTGGGCTCGACACCTGCCTGTTCACCACATCGGGCACCGAAGCCAACGAATTGGCGTGGCGGATGGCGACCGCCTACACCGGTGGTACCGCCGCCATCGTTGCCGACCATGCGTACCACGGTTCGTCGCGCTGGCTTGCCGACCTGAGTCCGAACGAGTGGCCCGTCGGCCACCGACCCGCCCATGTCGGGACGTTCACCTCACCGTCCGCCTCCGATCCGGCGCTCAGCGACGACGACGGCCGAACACGCATCGCCGCCGCCGTGCAGCAGCTCGGCGAAGCCGGCGACCGACCGGCTCTGGTGCTGGCCGACCTCGGGTTCACCAGCGCGGGAATCCACGATGCACCACCGGCGTTCATCCGGGGCTTGCTCGACGGCACCCATCGCGCCGACGCGCTGTTCCTTGCCGACGAGGTCCAGTCCGGTTTCGGTCGCAGCGGTGCGATGTGGCGGTTCGAGGCAGCCGGCATCACCCCGGATTTCGTCACCCTCGGAAAGCCGATGGGAGCGGGCTATCCGATCGGGGCGCTGATCACCCGGCGCGACATCGCGGACGCCCTCGCCGCCGACTACGAGTACTTCTCCACCTTCGCTGCGACACCCGCCGCCGCGGCGGCGAGCCTGGCGGTGCTCGACATCCTGGAGACCGAACGTCTCCTGGCGCGTGCCGCGACCACCGGAGCACACCTACGGAGGCGGCTCGCCGACTTGGCGCAGCACGTCCCGACGCTGGGCGGCGTGCGGGGCACGGGCCTGATCGCAGGAGTCGACGTACGGGCGCCGGCGGGAGGCGACCACCGAGCGGTTGCACGACAACTCCTGAACCTGCTTGCCCGACAACGTGTTCTCGCCGGTCTCACGGGGCCGACATCGACGGTGCTGAAGATCCGGCCGCCACTGGTCTGGCAGACCGAACACGCCGACCACTTCGTCGACACGCTGGGCGCCATTCTGCGAGGGGGACCTGATGCCTGCACCCAAGGATGAACCCACTCCCCCTGGTACGTCGGAATTCCTCGGCCGGCTCGGTGTCCAGGTCCGCAATCGCCGGCGAGCCGCCGGGCTCACCGCCGCCGCCCTGGCGGAGCGCTCCGGTGTGAGTAGACGCAACATCACGCTGATCGAGCAGGGAAGTGCCAATCCGAGCCTGGTGACCGTCGACAAACTGGCTCGAGCGCTCGGGGTCGATTTTGTCGTGCTGGCCCAGGGAGCCGCTCAGACCGACGCTGTGCACATACCGGATTCAGCAGTGGAAGTCTGGCGCGACGACCACGGCAGCGCCGGGCTGTTGCACGTGGGCAGTTCCCACATCGGCGGGCCGGAGTTGTGGGAGTGGCGGCTGGAACCCGGGGCACGCTACGACGCCTCGCCTGACCCGGAAGGTTCCGAGGAACTGTTCCTCGTCACCTCAGGCCGCCTACGGATCCAAACCGACAGTGACAGCCACCTTGTCGGCCCCGGCCGAGCCGCTCGGCTGGCGTCGGACCGACGCTACAGCTACCACTGCGAGGGTGACGAACCCACGACGTTCGTCAGGGTCGTGCGGGTGACCCAGCCCGACAGTTAGCCTGTTCTGACGAATTAGCCCTGTTTGCAGGGCTATTCGATGACTTCCCAGGTGTCGTCCTCTCCGACCGGGCCTGCGGTCACCTTGACGGTGCGGCTGTCCCCGTCGGAGTCGGCGGCGGTGCACTCGAACGAATCGCCGATTGCGACCACCTTCAACCCGGTGCCGCATGTCACGGTCACCGGAAAGCCCACCTGGTCCGTGATCGCCGGGTCCAGGCCCTCGGCGGTCCGTTCGAGATCGAAAAGCGTGTCCAGCGTGGCGAAGTGGACGTTGTAGTCGTCGTCCTGGACCTCGGCCGCGACGCGCACCGTTTGGCCATCGACGACGGCGTTACAGGTGATCGTGTCGCCAGTTTTCGGTGGTGTCTCGGAGCGCGGGCACTCGACGTCCGACACCTCGCGGGAGATCTGCGCGTACTGATCGTTGAGCGTGTCGGTGATCGCACCCTCCAGTTTCTGGTAGTCCAGTGCGCCGTCTGCCAGCGCCAGCGGGCTGCCGGCGAGAGCGACCACCGCGGCGGGCACAGCGAGCACAGCGCCAAGGCAGATCCTGCGACAGATCCGATTCATGGGTTTGAAGTACATATCTCCTCCTCGTGAACTCGACGACTTGTGCCGCCTTGTTTGACAGATCACGCCCCCGACGGTCGTGACACCCGACCGGCCTTCAGCCGGCTTCCTTGAGCGCGGCGTCGACCAGAGCCTTGATGGCCCATCGCCGCACCTCGCCCGAGGCGACATCGTCCAACTGCAGCACGTCCTTGAGGACGACCACCGATTCGGTTCCGATCACCAACGCCAGCGCGCTGGTCAGTGCATCCAGTTCGGCCGAGCCGAACCGCTCGCGGGCCGGCTGCAGCGCCGATTCGATCAACGCCGTGCGGCGGTTCTGCCGCAACGGGAGTTCCTGATCGCCGTGCACACTGCGTTGCACCGAGTGACTCAGCATCTGTCGCAGGGCCGGTTCGTTCGCCGCGATCATTTCGTGGAGCGCATGCTCGACGAGCATCAACCGCTCGACGGGATCCTGGGTCGATGCGTCGTCGAACAGGTCGTCCGCATTCGGAACAGCACCGTCGATAGGGGCTTCGAGCAGCAATGCGTCGATGCTGGAGAAATAGCGGTACGCCGTCGCACGGGAGACCAGCGCCTCTTCGGCCACCTCCTCCAGAGTTATCTTGCGACCCTCTCGCATGAGCCGAGATGCCGCCCGCAGCAGATCTTTTCGCGTTCTGCTGGTCTGGTTGGGCCGGCCGGCCTTTGATGTGCGCATCGCCTCAGTCCTGTGGCAGACGGTAAACGGCTGAACAGGACAGTAATGAGACGTCTGTCTCATGTCAAGATCTAGATCTCGCATTGCCCTCGGCGCCGCGGCAATCACACGAATATTTTCCCGAGGAAATTATTCCCTGCAGATGTTAGATCCAATATATTTAATCCCGTTGTCGCCCCAAGCCGGCGTCGAAAGTCGAGGTCGTCAGTCCGGCACCATGCCCACCCGGCGTCAGCGCTATGCCTCAACCACATCGGAGAACGGAGTGACAATGGATGATTCGGAACGGAAGAGCGACCCGGTGCAATTCGAGTACGCCGGGACACCGCCCCCGTTCAACGCCCCGAAGAAGCATTTCCGGCTGTGCCGCACGCCACTGCTGGATGCCGACATCCAGGTGCTGGGCGACAGGGGCGCCAACAACCTGCACAGCCACTCCGGCAATGACGGGTTCTGGTTCGTCCTCAAGGGACGGGCAAAGTTCTACGACCAGGACGACAACGTGTTCGCCGACCTCGGACCCATGCAGGGCGTGCTGATCGAGCACGACACACCGTATTGGTTCGAAGGTTCCGGTGGCGACCTCCTGGAGATACTGCATGTCGGCGCCATCGACCCACGGGTCGACGACCAGCGCGTCGACCACCGTCCCCGCAAGGTGAGAGGGGCGGCCGTGACCACTGCCGAGTGACAGCCATCCGGGGGTCGTGCGTCTGAGTTTCTGAACAGGATTGTCCTGCAGCGACTTCCAGATAGGCGCAGGACCCCGGCACCGCGATCATCGAACGACGTCATCGGCCAAGACCACCCGACATCGAAGAGTACGCAGCCCATCCGTACCGGTCGTCGCCGATGTACCCACGCCCACGTTTGCGCGTGGCATCGGAAGACGGCGCGTGAATTGCCGCTCCGCCTGTCCCCCTCTGCTTTTCACTTTCAGGTCAGGAGACCGATCGATGTCGACCACCCATCCGACCCCTCGCAGGGCTTTGGCCGCCGGGTTGCTGTCCGCGGCGCTCGCGCTCGCCGCCTGTTCGGCCCCCGGCGGCGGCTCGGAGACATCCGCGTCCGATGCCGCCAGCGGCGCAGGCAAATGCGACAACAGCGCCACGGTGGCACTGCAGGACAAGCTCAAAGGCAAATCCCCCGCCGACCGGGAACAGGCGCTGCTCACCGAGGCGAAGGACACCAACAACGGCACCATCAACCTCTACGGCGAGGTCAACGACCCGACCATTCTCACCGACCCGTTCGAGAAGAAGTACGACGGCCTGCATGTCAGCGTCTACCGCGCCGGCAGCGAACAGATCCGCGAACGCGTCCTTCAGGAGTCGCAGGCCAACTTCCCCGGTGCCGACGTCATCGAACTCGACTCGCTCGAGATGGCGATCCTGGACCAGAACAAGCTGCTGGCCCCGGCCGATTCGCCGTTCCTCGACGGTGTGACCGACAGCGCCAGGTTCAAGAACTTCACCGGTGACCGGCTCAGCTACATCCTCCCGACGTGGAACACCACCATCATCTCGCCCGACCAGACGCCGAAATCGTTCGAGGATTTCAAAGACCCGCGCTACAAAGGCAAGCTGGCCATGGAAGGTAGTGACGTCTTCTGGTTCGCGTCACTGGTCAACTACTTCCAGACCCAGGGCATGACCAAGGATCAAGCGGTCCAGCTGTTCAAGGACATCGCCGCCAACTCGGCGATCACCGACGGCCACACCGCGACCGCCGAGCTGGTGGTGGCCGGGCAGTACGGCATCGTCGCAAACAATTACCTGTCCCGGACGCTGCAACTCAAATCCAAGGGTGCACCTCTGGAGTTCAATCCGGTGACAGTCCCTGTGGTCGCGGAGGTGACCGGCCTGGCCGTGACCTGCGCCGCCGCGAACCCGGCGGGCGCACTTCTGTTGCAGGACTTCATCCTCGGGCCTGAAGGGCAGCAGGCGTTCGTCGAGGATGACCGCACACCCAGCAACGCCGACATGGCCGCCAAGAGTTTCGGCGGTATTCGCATCGACCCGATCAAGACTGATGTCGAGGCCATCTCGCAGCAGTATTCGGACTGGTCGGATCTGTGGCAGACAGTGGTGCACAACGGCACCAAGGGCTGAGCTCGACACGGATGCGGCGGGTGCCGTCCCCGCCGCCACTCCGCCCGATATGATCCGCCGCGAACTCGACGGCATCGTCGGTTGGTTTCGACTGGCGGGAACAGTTGAGGCCACCACGACGTTGCCGTAGCGCGAGCGCGGTGACGATGCACCCGAGGCACGAGGGTGGGAGGAACCGCGCAATACAGCCGAGCGCCGGACTTGAAAGGGAGGATCCACCATGGCTACGGATTACGACGCGCCCCGCACCAAGGAAACCGAGGAGACTGTCGACGAGTCACTCGAGGAACTGGCCACCCGTCGACGCACAGCTGCAGATACGGCGGTGATCGACGAGGACGAGGCGGTCGATTCGTTCGACCTGCCCGACGCGGACATCTCCGGCGAGGAACTGTCCGTCCGTGTGATCCCCAAACAGGCGAACGAGTTCACCTGCTCCACGTGCTTCCTGGTGCAGCACCGCAACCGGCTGGCTCTCCAGCGCGGCAACGAGCAGATCTGCGTCGACTGCGTGTGAGCTGACCGGCTCAAGGGCGCCGATCAGTCGGCGCCCGCGGCCGGGCTCGAATCGGGTGGCACCCTCAAGTTGAGCGCGGCGGCCGTGATGGGCCCGACGATACCGTCGGGTTTAAGCCCCGGGGTTCGTCGCTGAAACTCCCTGACCGCGGCCTCGGTCTGCGCGCCGAAGACACCGTCGACCTCCAGGTCCCTGGCATAAGACTGATAGCCGTACTTGAGCTGGCGCTGTAGCTGCACCACCTCCGGCCCCTCATTCCCCCGGAAAAGCAGAACGTCGGCGTAGGCGCCGACCGGCACCGGTGGTCGCGGTGTCGGGGCCGGCTTGGGAATCTCGCCGATGCGCGCCTGGATATCCCTGCGCAGGATGTCCATGTTGATCGCGCCCGGGTCCCATTTGCCCTGTGAGCGGCCGGCGTACTCCTTATGCCCGATGG
>CAMFLL010000318.1 GCA_945957405.1 uncultured Mycolicibacterium sp.
CCTCAGGGGTGTGTCGGGCGATACCGTCGAACACCGTGCTGACCATCTGGCTGGTAGCCACACCCTGACTGAGCAGCGCGGAGTTGCAGGCCAGCTTGGCCATGATCAGCTGATTGACGGGCATCGCCGCGATCCGTCCCACGAGCCGCTCGGTGCGCTCGTCGAGGTCGTCCGGATCGGGCGCCTCGACGGCCAGCCCCCATTCGGCGGCCTGCGCACCGCTGATGCAGTCGCCGGTGAACAGCAGCCTCTTGGCGCGCTGGTCGCCGAGTCGATGCGCCCACAGGCCCGCCGCCGGCACACCCCACACGCGCATCGGCGGATAACCGATCTTCGCATCGGACGCCGCGATCACCTGATCGGCGTGCAGTGCGATATCGGTGCCACCCGCGACGCAGTAGCCGTGGATCTTGACCACGGTCGGCTTGTCGGCGTGCATCAGGCTGGCGAAGCCCCGCACGAACCGGCTCATCATCTGGTAGTCGATCATCGGGTCCCACGGCTGATCGGGCAGATGGTTGACGGCCTGCGTCTTACCGTCGAGGACCGTGCCCTTATAGCTGCCGGTGCCGCCCGCCGAGGACGTGCCGTCGGCATAGGCACTCAGGTCGAACCCGGCACAGAAACCCGCGCCACGTCCGGACACCAGGATCACATGCACGTTCGGATCGAGGTCGGCCCGTTCGACCAGGGCGGACAGTTCCAGCGGGGTGTCGGCGACGATGGCGTTGCCCTTGTCGGGGCGGTTGAACGTTATCCGGGCCACCCGGTCGGTGACCTCATAGGTCATGGTCTTCAGGTTGTCGAAGTCCACGGGCCGCATCGCGTGTGTCATCCCTTGACCAGGGCCCGTTCCAGGATCGGCGCGACGTCGATGTCCGCGGGCATGGTGCCGTAGGCCCCGCCCCACCGACCGCCGAGGCGCGTCGCGGCGAAGGCCTCGGCGACAGCCGGGTGACCGTGACGCATCAGCAACGAACCCTGCAGCGCCAGGCAGATGTCCTCGGCGACCTTGCGCCCGCGGAACGCGATGGTCTCGAGGTCGCCGAGCTGGGCCCGAAGCGCGTCGACGTGAGCGTCGAGCCGGGTGTCGGCACCCCGGGCCTGCGCCAGCTCGTCGAACAGCACCTCGACCGATTCCGGCCGGGTTGCCATGGCGCGCAACGTGTCCAGCGCGCTGACATTGCCCGAACCTTCCCAGATTCCCATCAGAGGCGCCTCCCGGTAGAGCCGCGGCATACCCGATTCTTCGACGTAGCCGTTGCCGCCGAGGCATTCCATCGCTTCCGCGGCATGGCCGGTGGCACGCTTGCACACCCAGTACTTCGCCGCGGCCAGGCCGATCCGGCGGAACAACGACTCACGTTCGTCACCGCGCACGGCCTTGTCGGTGGCACCGGCCATCCGCATCGCGACCATGGTCGCGGCCTCGGCCTCGACCGCGAGATCGGCCAGCACATTGCGCATCAGCGGCTGATCGATCAGGTACTCCCCGAACGCCTTACGGTGCTGCGCGTGATGGATGGCCCGGGTCAGGCCGGTCCGCATACTGGTGGCACTGCCGAGCGTGCAGTCCAGGCGGGTGAGGTTGACCATCTCGATGATGGTCGGCACGCCACGGCCTTCCTGACCGACCAACCAGGCTGTGGCACCGTCGTATTCGACCTCGCTGGACGCGTTGGCGTGATTGCCGAGCTTGTCTTTGAGGCGTTGCAGGAATATCCGGTTGCGCGTGCCGTCGGGCAGCACGCGGGGCAGCAGGAAACAGGACAGCCCGCCGGGGGCCTGGGCCAGCACCAGGAAGATGTCGGACATGGGGGCCGAGGTGAACCACTTGTGGCCCGTCAGCCGGTAGGTCCCCGTACCGTCGGGCCGGGCTTCGGTGGTGCCGGCGCGGACATCGGATCCGCCCTGCTTCTCGGTCATCGACATCCCGGCGGTGATACCGGCTTTGGCCGCAGGCGTGGTGAGGTCGGGGTCGTACACCCGGCTGGCGAGCAAGGGTTCGTAGATGGACGCCAGTTCGGGGTTGTGCCGGAGGGCGGGCACCACGGCATAGGTCATCGAGATCGGGCAGATGTGGCCGGGTTCGGGCGTCCACACCGAGGTCTTCGCCGCGCGGACCACATGCGCCCCGGCGCGGTCATCCGCCCACGGTGCGGCATGCAGACCGTGGGCGATCGCCGTCCGCATCAACTCGTGGTAGGCGGGATCGTATTCGACCTCGTCGACCCGGTTTCCGTACCGGTCGTGGGTGTGCAGCACCGGGCGGTTGCGGTCGGCCAGCTCGCCCCAGTGCTGCGCCTGCGCACCACCCGACAGGGCACCCAGTTCCTGGATCTCGTCGAGACCCCATCCCCCGCCTTCCCGGACGATCGCCTCCGTCAGTACCGGCGACGACGCGGGATTGTGGTGTTCCAGCGGTGGGACCTGATTGGTGACGACATGCGTGTCCGACATGACTCGATATTACATTTTTCCGACACCTGCACAAGATATGTAACACGTCATTGCGCACACCGTCGCCCGCTGACAGGGTGAGCGGGTGAAGCCGAACGCCGCCGTCAACGCCATCACGACGCACCTCGAGCACGAGCCCGTACCGGACGACCAGTCGGTGCGCGGCGCGCCCACCACTGCGGCCACCGAGATCGGAGAATTCGGCGGCCGCGAGGTCGGCATCTGGGAGATGAGCGCCGGCGTCATGACCGACGTGGAGGCCGACGAGCTGTTCATCGTGCTGACCGGCGCGGGCACCGTCGAGTTCGAGGACGGCAGCCCTACTTTGGAGCTGCGACCCGGCTCGGTGGTGCGGCTGCGGGAAGGCTCGAAGACCACGTGGACGGTGACAGAGCCGCTACGGAAGGTCTACGTCGTCTGACCCGGATGCGGCCGAACAGAGCGATGGTGCCCATGACGACCAGCACCAGCGCCCAGCCCAGCAGGATGTCGATGACGTAATGCTCGGCGGCGTACACCAGGGTGAACGCCATGATGAGCGGATAGGCCACCAGCAGCGGGCGCCATTTCCGGCTGACCCGCCGCCACAGGAACACCGCGATCGCCCCGCTGAGCGCGGCGTGTAAGGACGGGATGGCCGCCACCAGGTTGACGCTGGCCTGCCCCTGGTCGAGCAGCGCGGTGGCCGAATGCAGGTTCAGTTTGCCCCAGCCGCGTCCGACGATCCGCTCCACCCAGGCATTCGCGCCGTCCTGGCTGTTCTGCATGGCCCCGAGCACCCCGCCGTCGGGCACACCGCGCGCCGACCGGAACATGCACTTCGGACCGGACGGGCCACCCGTGACATCGACGGATGTGCACCGGGCCGCGGCCCACGGCGGCGCGGCGGGCACCAGGGCGTAGACGATCAGCGCCGTGAAGTTCAGGCCGACGAACAGCAGCACGAACGATTTCCACTCGTCGCGGTTGCGCAGCCACAGCACGCCGGCGATCACGTACGGCAGGATGAAGAACGACATGTAGACGCTGCTGATCACCACTTCCCACCACGGCGGGGAGGGCAGCTTGAGGTGTTCCTGCAGCCACACCGTCGGCATGTTGCCGTCGAACATCCAGCGATCCGCGTCGGCCTGCCAGTGCCACATCGTCGGCCTGCCGATCAGGGTGGCCGCGCCCCGGCTGAGGTCATAGGCGATCAGCACCAGGGCGAACGGCAGCCAGTCCCGGACCACGTACAGCATGCGGCGGCCCTGCCCGATGCTGGCGCACAGCAGACCACTGCAGATGTACACCAGTAGCAGTTCACGGTTGAACGCGAATCCGTCGGTCCAGGTTCGGTAGATCACGATGGCGGCCCACGCCGTGAGTGCGATCCAGCGGAGAAGCCTCAGCTTGCGTTGCCTTGGCCACCGGGGGGTGTCCACGTGCGGCAACGCGATCGGCGGTTGCTCGTCAATTGCGGACACAGAAGCCTTTCGGTCCGGGAACGGTTTCCCGCCATCACCCTAATTAACCGCGCCGCCACCCACTGTTCGAACACTCGTCACTCCCGAATTTCTGCCGAGCAGACGCAAGCGGGCGCATCAAAGCCGCTAAAGGTGGGCCCTTTGCGTCTGCTCGGCGGTTATCCACAGGGTTGAATACCGGATTTCCTCGATTAACCCCACCGTGTCGGGGTGCCAATCGAAGACGCATTCACCGGGCCGGGCGCCCTCGCCACGCGGGCCGACCTGCTGGCCAACGCCGACCGCAAGACGATCACCCGGCACGTGAAGACGGGTTCGCTCCACCGCGTATGGCACGGCGTGTACGCGCTGGGCGAGCCCGACCTGGCCACACGGCTGGCCGGACTGGAGTTGATGACGGGCAAGCGAATCGTCGGATGCATGCAGACCGCCGCGGAACTCTATGGCTTCGGCACCACCCGCACCGATCGCGTCCACATTCTGGATCCCGGTGTCCGGATGCGCCCGTCGCCGAAGCTCATGGTGCACCAGCGACTGGGAGCGCCCCTGCGACCGTTCGACGGACATCTGTTGACCGGCCCGGCATGGACCGCCATCGAGGTCGCGCGCACACAACGGCGACCGCGAGCGTTGGCAACCCTCGACGCGGCGCTGCGCAGCGGTTGGTGCGATGCGGCCGACCTGGCGTCGGCAGTCGACGAACAGCGGGCCCGTCGCGGCATCGTCATGGTGCGAGAGTTGCTGTGCTACGCCGATTCTCGAGCGGAATCGGCGATGGAAAGCGAAGCCCGGCTGGTCATGATCGACGCGCGACTGCCGATGCCGGAGCTGCAGTACGAGATCACCGACAGGTACGGCAAGACGTGGCGAGTCGATTTCGCCTGGCCCGACCACAACCTCGTTGCGGAGTACGAGAGCGTCGAGTGGCATGCGGGGCCAGAGGAGATGCTGCGCGATCGACGCCGCCTGGCGCGCCTGCAGGAATGCGGTTGGACGGTGGTGCCGATAGTCGCGGCTGACGTGCACCGCGACCGCGTCGCATTCATCGACCGCCTCGAGTTCCACATGTCCAAATGATGCCGAGCAGACGCAAAAGGGCCCGTGCTTCCGAAGAAACACGGGCCCCTTGCGCCTGTTCGCCAGAAAAACTACCGGTAGTCGGAGTACCCGTAGTCGTCCAGCGGCACCGCGGCACCGGTGGCCTGACCGAAGTCGGGGCTGTAGTACTGATCCTCGTAGGACGGGATCGTGTACGCAGCGGCCCGCGCTTCTTCGGTCGGCTGCACCGCAATGTTGCGGTACCGGTTGATACCGGTGCCGGCCGGGATCAGCTTGCCGATGATCACGTTCTCCTTGAGACCCTGCAGCTTGTCGCTACGGCAGTTGATCGCCGCATCGGTCAGCACACGCGTGGTCTCCTGGAACGACGCCGCGCTCAGCCACGAGTCGGTGGCCAGCGACGCCTTCGTGATACCCATCAGCACCGGGCGACCCGCGGCGGGCTCGTTGCCCTCCGCGACGACCCGCCGGTTCTCGGCCTCGAAGTCACTGCGCTCGGTCAACGAACCGGGCAGGAACTCGGTGGCACCCGAATCGATGATCGTCACGCGGCGCAGCATCTGCCGCACGATGACCTCGATGTGCTTGTCGTGGATCGACACGCCCTGGGCGCGGTAGACGTCCTGGACCTCGTTGACGAGGTGGACCTGGACCTCACGCGGACCCATGACGCGCAGCACCTCGTGCGGATCGGCCGAGCCCTCCATGAGCTGCTGGCCGACCTCGACGTGGTCGCCGTCGGCAAGCAGCCGCTCGGAACCGTCGTCGTGCTTGAACACGCGCAGCCGCTGCCGGCGGGAGAGCTTGTCGTAGACCACTTCTTCGCCACCGTCGTCCGGCACGATCGTGATCTTGTAGAACTTGTCGCTCTCCTCGAGGCGCACCCGCCCGGTGACATCAGCGATCGGGGCACGGTTCCGCGGGATGCGGGCCTCGAACAGCTCCTGCACACGGGGCAGACCACCGACGATGTCGGCGCCACCGGTCACACCACCCTGGTGGAAGGTACGCATGGTCAGCTGCGTGCCGGGCTCACCGATGGACTGGGCGGCGACGATACCGACGGCCTCGCCGATGTCCACCAGCTTGCCGGTGGCCATCGAACGCCCGTAGCAGTGGGCGCACACCCCGGTGCCGGTGGTGCAGGTCAGCACCGAACGCACCTTGACGGTGGTGATGCCTGCGGCCAGCAGGGCGTCGATCGCGGGGTCACCGAGATCGTGGCCACGCTCGACGACGACATTGCCGTTGGCGTCGACCGCGTCGGCGGCCAACGTGCGGGCGTACGCACTGGTCTCCACGTGGGGATCCCGGATCAGCGATCCGTCGCCCTGAACCTCGGCGATCGTCACGTTGATACCGCGCTCGGTGCCACAGTCGGCCTCGCGCACGATGACGTCCTGCGACACGTCCACCAGACGACGGGTCAGGTAACCCGAGTCGGCGGTACGCAGCGCGGTGTCGGCCAGACCCTTACGGGCACCGTGGGTGTTGATGAAGTATTCCAACACCGTCAGGCCCTCGCGGAAGGACGACTTGATGGGCCGCGGGATGAACTCACCCTTCGGGTTGGTCACCAGACCCTTCATGCCGGCCAGGTTGCGGACCTGCGTCATGTTGCCGGTCGCACCGGAGCGCGGCAGCAAGATGATCGGGTTGTCCTCGGGGTAGTACTCCTCGAGGGCCTTACCGACCTCTTCGGTCGCGTCCTGCCAGAGCCGCACCAGATCGTCACGACGCTCGTCGGCCGTCAGGGCACCGCGCTGGAACTTCTTCTCGATCCCGTCGGCTTCCTTCTCGTAGCGGTCCAGGATCTCGGACTTCTGCGGCGGCACCAGCACGTCGGCCATCGAGACCGTCACACCCGAACGCGTGGCCCAGTGGAAGCCGGCGTCCTTGAGCTTGTCGACGGTCTGGGCGACCACGATCATCGCGTAGCGCTCGGCGAGATCGTTGATGATCGCGGCCTGCACCTTCTTGTGCATCTGCTTGTTGACGAAGGGGTAGCCCTTCGGCAGCAGCTCGTTGAACAGCACACGGCCCAGCGTGGTCTCCGCGGTCCAGGCGTCACCCGGCTTCCAGCCGTTCTCGCCGAACTTCTCGGCCTCGATCTCGGCGGGCGGACGCTGCTGCGTCAGCCGCACCTTGATCCGGGCACGTACCGACAGCGCACCACGGTCGAAGGCCATGATGGCTTCGGCGGGCGAGCTGTAGACACCGGTCTCGGGCTGATCCTTGGCCGCCGGGGCGTATTCGCCGGTATCGCCCGGCACCTCGGTGGTCAGGAAGTACAGACCCGTGACCATGTCCAGACGCGGCATGGCCAGGGGGCGGCCCGACGCCGGCGACAGGATGTTGTTCGACGACAGCATCAGGATGCGGGCCTCGGCCTGCGCCTCCGCGGACAGCGGAAGGTGCACGGCCATCTGGTCACCGTCGAAGTCGGCGTTGAACGCCTCGCAGACGAGCGGGTGCAGCTGGATGGCCTTACCTTCGACCAGCATCGGCTCGAAGGCCTGGATGCCGAGGCGGTGCAGCGTGGGTGCGCGGTTCAGCAGCACGGGGTGCTCGCCGATGACCTCTTCGAGGACGTCCCACACCTGCGGACGCTGACGCTCCACCATGCGCTTGGCACTCTTGATGTTCTGCGCGTGGTTCAGGTCGACCAGACGCTTCATCACGAACGGCTTGAACAGCTCGAGCGCCATCAGCTTGGGCAGACCGCACTGGTGCAGCTTGAGCTGCGGGCCGACCACGATGACCGAACGGCCCGAGTAGTCGACGCGCTTGCCGAGCAGGTTCTGACGGAAGCGGCCCTGCTTGCCCTTCAGCATGTCGGCGAGCGACTTCAGCGGACGCTTGTTGGCGCCGGTGATGACGCGGCCGCGACGGCCGTTGTCGAACAGGGCGTCGACCGACTCCTGCAGCATGCGCTTCTCGTTGCGCACGATGATGTCCGGCGCGCGCAGCTCGATCAGCCGCTTCAGGCGGTTGTTGCGGTTGATCACGCGGCGGTACAGGTCGTTCAGGTCGGAGGTGGCGAAGCGGCCACCGTCGAGCTGAACCATCGGACGCAGCTCCGGCGGGATCACCGGGACGGCGTCGAGCACCATGCCCAGCGGTGAGTTACCCGACTGCTGGAACGCGGCGACGACCTTGAGTCGCTTGAGCGCACGGAGCTTCTTCTGGCCCTTGCCGCTGCGGATGACCTCGCGCAGGTTCTCGGCTTCGGCGTTGATGTCGAAGGTCTCGATGAGCTTCTTGATCGACTCGGCACCCATGGCACCGGTGAAGTACTCGCCGTAGCGGTCGACGATTTCGCGGTACAGGTTCTCGTCGACGATCAGCTGCTTGGGAGCCAGCTTGGTGAAGGTGGTCCAGATCTCGTCGAGCCGGTCCAGCTCACGCTGGGCGCGGTCGCGGAGCTGACGCATCTCGCGCTCGCCGCCGTCCCGCACCTTGCGCTTGACGTCGGACTTGGCGCCCTCGTCCTCGAGCTCCTTCATGTCGGCCTCGAGCTTCTGGGCCCGGGCCTCCAGGTCGGCGTCGCGCTGATCCTCGACGGACTTCTTCTCGACGACCATCTCGGCCTCGAGCGTGGACAGCTCGTTGTGCCGCATGTCGTT
>CAMFLL010000319.1 GCA_945957405.1 uncultured Mycolicibacterium sp.
TCAGGTGTTTGGCGAGATCGCGCGGATCAAGGCGATCGTGCGAGGCGAGTCCAAGTTCCTTCCGAACACGCGCGGCCTCGCGTTCGGCCTCTGCCTTGAACCCGCGACGTAGCGTCACAGCTCCCCAGCCGAAACGCGCGCGGCCAACTTGCTGTGCATCTCACCCAAGAGTGAGTTGAGCCGTTCGGGCACCCCGGGCCGGAGCATCGAAGCGGCGCGGAGGTGGCAAGCAACCACCTGGCGCTGCACCGGCGCCTTGGCCAGGACGTCGTACATGCTGCGCAGCATTTCCGCGATCTTGGATGCAGCATCCGGTTCAAGGCGCGGATCGGAAGCAAGATGCGCGATCGCCTCATCGATTGGCGCCACCTCGCGCAACGCCGTCGACATGAAGAACTGCCCGGGCGACACGCCGAGCCACGCGCACAGAAGGGTGAACGAGGTCAGGTCCGGCTGAGCGCCTGCCTCGATGCGAGTGAAGGTGCTAAAGCTGACGCCAGCCTCGGCAGCCGCTTGACGAAGCGACAGCTTCCCGCGACGTTCGCGAAGCATCGCACCTAATTGTGTGAGGTCGAGCCGCTCCATGCCCGGGGCGGTGTCGGAGGTCCCTGTCATGCTGGACTCGCCGTGCTAGCCGCCACTGTCCGTCTCCGTTCCATGAGGGCAAGCCTAGCGCGTCATTGACTCGTTGCTGATACGACACGGCGTGTCTCAACACGCCTGATGCCGCTTTGCTGATACAGTCGTGACGTGCTCCAACCTGGAGACACGCCATCGAGCGCGAACTACAGAGGAGGTGAGGAACATGGCAGGCAAGCGAGGACGCAGCGCGGTCACGGGCCGGTTCGTGAAGCAGTCCACGGTGAAGCGTCACCCGAAGACCACGACTAACGAGAGCACCGGCAGGGGCAGTACGAAGAAGTAGGCACCGTGCCGCGCTCCGCACCGCACAGCAATGTCGGTGGCAGTGGCTACGGTGATCGACCAGACGAACCAATCAGGAGAACGACTATGAGCGTGACTGACGCCTTCAAGACCTTTCAGGACGTCGTGAACGCCGACATCACGCAAGTCCGCGAAGCCCGCACTCGACGCGATCTCTTCAAGGGTGCCTTCAGGGCCGAGGTCGACGTGAAGGAAGTCATCGCGTCCGGATCGCTCGCGCGAGGGACACACAAGGACCCGATCCATGACGTCGATGTGATCGTCGTCTTCGATCAGGAGGAGCATCCTGAGTGGGGAACTCCGGGAAGTTCCGCCGCGGATGCTCTCGATTACACGCGCGGGCGTGTCAACGCGCTGCTCGGGGCGACGAACGGCACCTACGACCACGCCGTCCGGCTGGCCCGGTGGCGCAACCATGCCGTCAAGTGCTTCCTGGATGACCCCGACGATCCTGACGCGTTCACGGTTGATGCCATGCCTGCACTGCGCCGCGATGGGCGGCTCCTTATTCCGGAAGCACTTTCGGAAGACTGGGTCGCTTGTGACCCAGAGTTCCTGATCGCCGAAGTGGCGGATCGACACGCGCAGTGGAACAACTTCGCCGGCACTGTTCGGATGCTCAAGTGGTGGGCTGCCGCGCAAGACACCAAGATCAAGTCTCTCGTCATGGAGGTCCTCGCGCTCGACTTCCTGCCGACGGACGTCAACCAGCCCGCTGCGATCAAGCAGTTCTTCGTCAGTGCCTGCTACCACATCGAGGGCGGGAACGAAGTCGCCGATCCCGCTGGACTCTGCGGACCGATTCAGCCCGACATCGACTACGACGCGTTCGCCGACGCCCTACGGTCCGCCCGAGACAACGCCATCAAGGCGTTCCAGGCGCAGGCGAACAACGACTCTGCGGCTGCGATCAAGCACTGGGGCGAGGTCTTTGGGGATGATTTCCCGAAGCCTCCTGCCTCCACTGGCATCCCGGCGCCTGCGGTCGTGCCCGCGGCGCCCCGGCCGGTGAAGGACACTCCGCAGGGATGACTCGCGCAACAGGACCGGATCACGACGCGGGCACCACGGCGCTCAGCCCCGTGCTCTGGACTGAGTGCGAACCCGCGCGGCTGGCGCGCGACCAAGATGAGGTCCTGGCTTTCGCGCCGTTGCTCGAATTCCAGAGGCCCGCGGATGACGGCTTGACGCACGGCGGATGGATCGGTGTCCTCCCCCGCTGGCCCTTCGAGCGGCCGAGGCCCGAAGCTCTCGATGAGCTGCTTGGCAACCAGGAACTGAGGGTGCTCGTCGTCTACTCCGCAGCGCACCCGATGGTTCCGCCGACGATCTACTCCATCGACCCGGAGCCGTCGATCTGGGAGCAGACACAGTCCGCATGGCATGTAGCTCCGGGAGGCTCGCTCTGCCTGCTTCAGAGTGATGGCGGCTGGCAGCCCGAGGCCAGTCTCACCGAGCTCCTGGCGAAGGCATCGGGGTGGCGAATCGAGTACGCCCTCATGAAGGCTGGGATCATCGATGCAATGTCGGTCAATGGAATCGTCTCTGACCCATCGCACGACCACCTGATTGATCGAGCGATTCAGCGAGTAGCTGAAACACCGGACCCGGACGAGGTTGGGGGCGCGGATGTCTCCCCGTAATCCCTACATCGTGATGCCCCGAGACGCGGTCACCAAGATCGCAGGCTCCGACCTCTCGCGCGGATCGCTGGTGCTCCGCCGCGTTCCCGCAGACGATATGTACGTCGTCCAGACCGTGGAAACCGGCAAAGACATCCGTCTTCCAGCCGAAGTTCCGCGCGAGTACGCCGCGCTTCGTTCGGGCGACGCCCAGCATGCAGCTCAGTGGATCAGAGTGGTCTCTAACGACGCCCATCTTCACCATCTCTTCTTGTCCAGACGCCCCGATATCTCTATCGGGTTCAAGGATTTTCGGAAGTTGGTGCCAGGCGTCTCCGACCCCGGCAACAACCTTGGCGTGGTTGTCACTCACGACCCCGACCTTCCACCAGAGCTGGTGGAGGCCGGGGCTCCGGAGTTTGCGGGATGGGCTGTCCGACGCGACGGTGTGGAACCGCTCCCTATCGAGATCGAGCCACACGTTGTTGGCCTGGCGCAGTTGACCGGCAAGTGGCCGATCGAGCAGCTCGCCGCCAATAGCGTCATGGTTGTGGGCTGCGGCAGCATCGGGAGCGCAGCAGCAGAGGCGCTCGCAGGATACGGAGTCGGACGTGTGGAGCTTGTCGACCCGGACCGATTCCTCTGGCACAACATGCTCCGCCACGCTCTCGGACCCGAAAGCGTCGGGCGATTCAAGGTAGCGGCTATGAAGGACCACCTCGCCCAGCACTGGCCGCAGCAGACAGTGGTGGCTCACAGGCGTGACGTGGTTACCGAGGCGCATTACATCCGGCCCATCGTCGACCGCGTCGATCTGGTGCTCTGTGCCGCAGACGGTATTGCTCCCAGACGCGTCGTCAGCCACCTCTCCAGGCGCGCGCGAAAGGCGGCGATCTTGGCGTGCGTGCTCGACAATGGCTCGATTGGAGAGGTCATCCGGCTGCGTCCCACTCCCCGGTTCGGATGTCTCCTCTGTCTACGGCAGCAGCTTGCAGACCAGGGTGCGATGGACGCCGAGGCGGATCAGGAGTTGGATTACGGCACCGGGCGCGTCCATCAGCCAATGACAGCTGTGCCGCCTGATCTCCGATACGTCGGCACGTTCGCTGCGAAAGTAGCCATCGCGACGTTGCTGGAATCGCTTCACGGTGACCACACCCAGCAGGTTCCCGGCGAACACGCCATCATTGGTCTCCGACCAGCAGGTGACCTCGCAGCCCCGTTCGACCTCAGCCAAGCCGGCGACGTTCGGTGGTCGTCCATCCCCAGACCCCGCACGTCGTGCCCGACCTGCTCGCCAGGATGACCGGTCGAAGAGATGTACCTCCGGTGACGATCACTGACGTCGCGCTCAGCTCAATCGCGCGCGAAGCTTCGCGATCCATCGATGGGTTCGAGACTGGCGGCATCCTGCTCGGATACGACGCGACTGATGGGATCGGCATCCGACACGCCGGCGGACCCGGACCCAACGCCACCCGCGGCGAACGCACCTTTATGCGAGACCTCGACCACGCCCGGCATCTCGCGGACTCAGCCTGGTTGGAGGACCATAGCCAGTGGATAGGCGAATGGCATACCCACCCGACCGGAACACTCTTCCCGAGCGAGGTCGATCTCCAGTCCTACATGCGCCATCTGCGCGACCCCGACCTGGGGTTTGATCGGTTCGTCGCCATAGTCGCTGGGTTCGATTCATCGGCACGAGTGCTCGCTGCAACCTGGCTCATCCAACGGGACCGAATCTGGGCGGTGGTACCCGAGAGGCTGCCTCCTGCGCCTGCTAGAGACAGCCCCTATGCCAGTGACGCGGCGAAGCGCGCCGCCTCCATACCCGACGAACACAAGGAGACGCCATGACATCCGATTCCGCCACTCCTGATCCCGCAGACCCTATCTTCATCTCCTACCGCCAGAACGATGGCACGGATGTTGCTGCGGAACTCGCCTGGCTCTTCCGCGCCGCCGGCATCCCTGTCTGGCGGGACCGAGACGATCTGCCACCAGGCGATACCGAGGCGCGACTCAAGCAAGCGATAGCGGCCGGCATCTCCGGCGGCGTTCTCGTGACAACACCAGACGTGGTGAACAGCAGAGTTGTGAAGACGCTGGAAGCACCCCAACTCCTCGACCTACATGCCGACCACGAAGTGTTTGCACTCGGCATCACCAACTCGGTGAAGACAGAAGACGGCGGAACAGATTACAACGCTCCCGACCGTCTTCTGGAACTTCGTCCCGGCACCTTGAGCGGTGTAGATCAGCAGCCCGCTGAACGCAACGGTCTGCTCGCATTGATCCGTGGTTTCGTCTGGCACCGAATCGCGTCTCTTCGCGAGCGAATCGAGGTAACCGACCAAACGTTCCATCTGAGCCTCCAGACTCGAAACACGCCACAGGTCTATGACCGGACCGGCGACGAACTGGACATCCGGCTCCGACCCTCTGTTCATGAGCGGCTTCCGAGCGTCGGCGGACTCCAAGACCTCAAGGACACCATCGGTCTCCTCCCCGATGCAGTGACCCGTTCTGGGGCACATCGCCTACGTGTCGCTGGAGGGGCTCATCTCTCCGTGGCCTTCGCAGTCGGGGCTGCCCTGCCATCGTCTCGTATCGGACACATGGACGTGATTGACCAACAGGGCGCCACTTGGGCGAGCGATGGTGAAGCGCGGTTCATCGCCCAACCACAAGTACAAGTCGCAGGAGAGGGGCGAAGTCCTTCGGCGATCACAGCCGGCCGGCCCTCCGTAGCCGTCTATGTCGATCTCCTGCCGCAACGCAGCGACACCGCCTTCGTTCGGTACATCGAAGCCCACGAACCGTTTCTCGCGGCTTGGCGTCATCTCACAAGTGCGAGCGGCACGCTACTCGACCCCTCTGATGCAGGCCTGATCGCCGCCGACGTTGCCGCGCACATTCGTGCCCTGTCGAACGACAACTCCAACGCCGAGGTGCACCTCCTGCTACGGTGCCCGTTCCCACTTGCGCTGCTCATCGGGAGGCTCACCAATACCCTGCGCGTGGTCGTCCACGAGTGGGATGACTCCGATCCCATCACTGGTGAAGATCACCGCGCAAGGTACGTGCCTACCCTTCGTGTACGTACGTCTGCAAGCGCAGGGGTGATCGAAGAGGTGCTTCTCCCGGATGCGTGTTGACTACGGCAGTCGGCGCGCTTCAGAGTGAGCGCTCGGCGCCATAGCGTCCCTGTGAATGCTGCGGTACTTCGCTCACCTCAGCGATGAAGCCACGAACTCGATCGAGGGCAGTTCGTGCTCGGGCGGCGTCGATCTTCTGCGCGGCGGACTCGGGCGGGGTGCCGAGGGGTGCGTCGTCGGTGACGCGGTAGCGGTCGCGGTATGCGGCGATCACGCGTGCGGCCTTGCGCCACGCTGTGGCTCGTCGTCGGTCGGCGGGAGGCGCTCCAAGGGCGTTCGTCCACGGTGCACTCTCGGTCAGCGCAGCTTCGAGTACGGCGTCGGCACGGGCCTCGATCAGCGCTTCTCGCTCGTCAAGGGCTGCTCGCATCTCGGCGTCGATGATGCCATGCGCCTGCGGGATGAGGCCGGCGATGAGTCGCGCTGGCTTGCGTGTCCTGCCGGAGCCTGCGGGACGCGCGGTCGCCCGCTCGACCCGGTAGTGGAGAACGGCGGCGATGTCGTCGGCGTCGCCGAATCCGCGCGCGGCCACGAGGCGCGGGAGGAGCGCATCGACATTGTGATGGTTGGCTTCGGCACGGCGGAGTTCAGCCGCGAGCGGGCCGAACGCATCGGACTCGACGGCGCTCTCGGCCTGTTCCGCGGTAAGCCCGGAGCCGCGGACGAGAGCGGCCCAACGGTCGTGCTGGGCAGCGGCGACGATGGTCTCGTACTCGGCGGCGAGCTGCGCGATGGAGCCCCACTGCTCCTGCTCGGCCACGATGGTCTCGTGCGCCGAGAGTTCGGCCGCTCTGTGCTGCAGAATGCCGTAGAGCACGCTTCGCGCAGTGGCATGCGGGTCGTCGCCGGGGTGTGGCTGCGCGTGGTCGTCGGCGCGGTCGAGAGTCACGTAGGCGTGGTTCGAGTGCCGGCCTCGGGTCATCGCGACGTAGAAGGTCTCCCTCGTCGAGGTCGGTTCGACCAGCACGTGCGCGGTGTCGGTCGTGACGCCTTGGGCGCGGTAGGCGGTGACTGCGTAGCCGAGATCGACATGCTCAGCCACATACGCAGCGGGGAGGACGATGCCGCCGCCGAACCTGCGCGCGCGCCTGCCAGCCCTGATGGTTCCGTCGTCGCGGATCGAGGTGCCGGTCCCGTAGTCGCGTGCGATGGTGATGGTCCCGTCGTCACCGACGGCGGTTACGGTCCAGATGTCGCCGTTGCGCACCCAGTCCCGCCCGGCCAGGGTGCGCAGGCTCCGGTTGTTGAGTCGCGTGATGATGGTGTCGCCGACGCCTGCGGCGGTGCCGTCGCGCAGTTCGACTTCGCGGTCGGGGTTCAGCGTCTTGTTGAGGATCAGGTCGGCGCGGGCGCGCCGGTTCAGTGCGGTCACGTCTTCATGGGTCTCGGCGATCATCACAGACACCAGTCCCGCGTCGCGGTCGGCGCGCCAGGCGTTGTAGGCGGCCTCTGTCATGGCCTCGCCGTCGCCATCTGTGATGCGCTCATGGACGAGGTAGGTGTCGATGGCTTGGGTTCGTCCCTGGCGTAGTTCGAGTGAGGCGGTCTTCTCCCAGGCGTGGGTGAAGCGGTGAACGTCGACAAGTTCGGGGGTGTCGGCTCTGTCTCTGGCGATCATCGCGAACGCGCCGCCGGCGTCTACGGATTGCAGTTGGGCGTAGTCGCCGACCAGGAGTACCTTCGCGCCCGCGTTCTGGGCGAGGTGGGTGATGCGGTCCAGGGACAGGGTGCCGGCGAGGGAGGCTTCGTCGATGATGACGAGTTGGCCCGCCTCGAAGGTGGTGCCGTGGAGGAGGTGGTTCTGCCACCACTTCGCCGTGTTCTCCGTCGCGATCCCGAGATCGTCGGCGAGGACCTGGGCTGCGACCGCTGACGGCGCCAGCCCGACGACGGACCCGGAGCCATGCTCGGCCTCCCAGGCGCGGCGGAGTGCGTTCATGGCGGTGGTCTTGCCCGCCCCGGCGGGGCCGACGAGAACATCGAGGAGGCGTCCTGATACCGCGATGCGGGTCAGGGCGTCGGCTTGGTCGTCGCCGAGCATCCGGCCGTCTGCGTCAGGACTGCGCGTGATCGTCTCAACGGTTGCGAGAGGCACTGTCGGACCGGCCAAGTTCGCCGCTCGTTCGAGGAGTCTGTCCTCGGCCGCGAGCTGGGTCTCGGAGGTGAACACGGTCGAGCTCTTCGGTCGGAACACCGAGCTGCCGTCGGGCCGGCGGAACACGACCGGAGAGGCTGCGAGTTCAGGCGGAGTCAGCCGGAGCGAGACGAGTTCGGCGGCGTCGGCGGTCATCGCGACGATGGCTTCCCGGTCTTGCATGGTGGCGAAGCGCCAGCCCATCGTCTGCCGGGATGCCTCGGCCATGAGATTCCATCGCCGCCAGGTCGAGCGCTTCTCACCGACCACCTCGACGACCGAACGCCCCAACTCGCCAATCACGTCGAGCGGCACGTCATCGGCGCGCAGCAGGAGCGGCTTGTCGTTGTCGGTGACCTCGCGTGCCCACGTCGTCGCGTCCCGGCCGAGCGTCTTCGTGGCGCGGTCCCGCCACTCGGCGGTCAGGTCAGCCAAGGATCGGACCTGCTTCTCTGGGCGGGTCGCGAGTGTGGCTTGGGCTCGCAGTTTGAGGATTGTTGCGTTCGATGGTTGGCGTCCGTGTTGAGCGACGTACTCGTCGATGAGCCGGTTCTTCTCGGCGTCGATGAACCGCCCCAGGTTCTTTGCCGCTGCTATGCGGGTTGCAGCTGCTCGGTGAG
>CAMFLL010000320.1 GCA_945957405.1 uncultured Mycolicibacterium sp.
CCCACTATCCTCTTCGTCGGCAGCGTCAGATGTGTATAAGAGACAGGACTATCTGATCGCCTACATCGTGTTGGGTCTGGCGCTGCTGTTCGAGGGCACGTCCTTTGTGCAGGCGGTGCGGCAACTGCGCGGCGAGGCCCAGAGTTACCAGCGCGACCTGCTCGAACACGCGTTGGCGACGTCCGACCCGACCACCCGCGCGGTGTTCGCCGAGGACAGTGCCGCCTTGATCGGACTGGTGATCGCGCTGGCCGGGATCGGGCTGCACCAGCTCACCGGCAACGCCGCCTTCGATGCCGTCGGGTCGATTCTGGTGGGCGTCCTGCTCGGCGCGGTGGCCGTGGTCCTCATCGACCGCAACCGCCGATTCCTCACTGGCGAACCGGCCTCGTCAGCGCTCTACACCGCGGTGCGCGATCAGCTGGAGCAGGCCGAGGACGTGGAACGGGTACGGTACCTGCGCCTGGAGTTCATCGGACCGCGGCAGATCTTCCTCGCGGGCAGTGTGGACCTCGTCGGCGATGACACCGAAACCCATGTGGCACACCGGCTCCGGGCCCTCGAACGGCAGATGGAAACGCACCCGTTGATCGCCGACGCGCTGCTGACGGTGGCCGACCCCGATTTCGAGGACGAGCGCTGACCCTTTACAGGTGCGGCGCCTGGCTGATCTTGGTGTCCGGTGTGCCAAGGGTCTGGCAGTAGGTCGCCACGGCGGTGCGCGTACCGCTCAGCTCGAGGTTCGACGGTTCGTTCTTACCTTCGTCCTTGAGCATCTTGGTGATGGTCTCGTTCTGTTTCTTCTCGTCGAAGCCCGTGAAATCTTTGCAGGCCGTATCCCCACCTTGGTTGGTGATCTCGGAGGAACAGCCGACTGCCAATGTCGCTGCGGCCACGGCGGTGACGAGCATGGTCGTGAAGCGCTTCATTGCACACCTTCCAGGGTTGCTGGGTCGGCACCTCTAATTGCCCGATTGCGCGACCGTCAAACCACACCCGGGTGATACCCCGTGGCCAGGCTGGCATAGGCGTGCAGCGCGTCGAGGACCTCTGGCCTGCCCATTCGTCCGGCCAGCACTTCCATTTGGAAGCCGTCCTCCATCGCCACGAAGCTCGCGGCAATCATCCGGGCCGGGCAGTGGAGCTGGAAATGCCCCTGCGCCTGGCCGAGAGTCAGAATCCCGTAGTAGACGGTGATCTGCCGTTCGGTGAGCGCGGAGTCCAGGACCGCGGCACGCGGATCGCGAAGACATCGCGGCCAGTACTCGAACAGCAGTCGGGTCAGGATGTCGTCGGGCCCGGTGGCCACTCCGAGGTCGATGCAGGCGGCAAGCTGGGCGCGGGCGTCCGGTGACTGCTGTGCGACCGATTCGCGTTGTTGGCAGAACCGTTCGATCGCGCGGCGGTAGGTCTCGTAGGCCAGGTCGTCGAGGTCACCGTGATAGAGCACGGCGGCCGGGGTGACACCGATCTCGTCGGCGACGTCGCGCAGGCGCAGGCCTTCGAGACCCCTGGTCGCCACTACTTTCTGTACCGCGTCGGACAGTTGGTCCCGGCGTGCGTCGGGGTCCCTTCGTCGTGGCACGACACCCCCTCTTTGAATCTTGATTTAACGGTGACCTGACTATATCGCAGCTGCTATTGCGTGTTGCGTCACATATTTGTTAAATTTTGTTTTAACTAACGATCGACACAGAGGATTTCCATGAGCACTCCACCGACACCGCAGACGGCCGACCCTGACGAACTGCTGGGCAATAGCCACGCGACCACCGAGAAAGGCCTTCGCAGCAACTCCGTAGGCCTGCTCGGCGCCGTCGCGCTCGGTCTGTCCGCCGTGGCGCCGGCATACAGCATCGCCATCACGCTCGGCCTGGTCGTCATGGTGGTCGGCCAACTCGCGCCGGCGGCACTGCTTCTCGGCTTCGTGCCGATCCTGTTGACGGCCTTCGCATTTCGCGAACTGAACAAAGAGATGCCGGACTGCGGCACCACATTCGTGTGGACCACCCGCGCGTTCGGCCCCAGCATGGGCTGGCTGTCCGGCGGATGGGTGGTGCAGATCGCCACCGTCATCGCGATGACGGCCCTCGCCAATGTCGGCGCGACATACCTGCTCACGCTGCTCGGGCTCGGCGAGTGGGCCGACAATACCCTCGCCGTCACGACGGTCGGGGTCGCCCTCCTGGCGGCCGTCACCGCGGTCGCATACCGCGGTATCGAACTGGCCCGCACCGTCCAGTACGCGCTGCTGGGGCTGCAGCTGGTGTCGCTGATCGGCTTCAGCGTCGTCGCGTTCACGCGCCCCGGCGCCGAGGCACCGAGTTTGAGCTGGCTCAATCCGCTCGGCTTCACGGGCTTCGGCCCGTTCGCCGAGGCCGTGTTGTTGTGCCTGTTCATCTACTGGGGCTGGGACGCGCTGATCACCGTCAACGAGGAGACTCGCGACAAGGACCGCACACCGGGTCAGGCCGCGGTGATCTCCACGCTGGTGCTGCTGGCCACCTACCTGTTCACCGCGTTCGCGGCCATCAGCTTTGCCGGCGTCGGCACCGACGGTCTCGGACTTGGCAACCCGGAGAACACCACCGACATCCTGGCGACGCTGGGCTCGCCGGTGCTCGGCGCCGTGCTGGCCAAGGTGCTGCAACTCGCCATCTGCGTCTCGGCAGTCGCCGCATTGCTGACCTGCGTCATCGGCAGCCCACGCACCACGCTGTCGATGGCCAGCCATGGCGCGCTGCCGCGGGCGTTCGCCCGCATCCATCCGAGGTTCCAGACTCCGTCGTTCGGCACCGTGTTCTTCGGTGTCGCGGCAGGCGTCCTGCTGACCGGCCTCACCGTCGTCTCGACCGAGTTCCTCGGCGACGCGATTTTGTCGATCGGCCTGCTGATCGCGCTCTACTACGGGGTGACCGGCCTCGCGTGTGTCTGGTACTTCCGCCACCACTTCGCCCGGTCGGCGCGCGACGCCGTCGTCAAGGGTGTGCTGCCGCTGTTGGGTGCGCTGATGATGCTTGCCGCATTTGCCCGCAGTGCCCTCGACATGATCGAACCCGACTACGGCACAACGTCCTTCGACGGTATTGGTGGTGTGTTCCTGTTGGGCATCGGGTCCGTCATCGTTGGCGCGATCGTCATGCTCGCGCTGCGTCCGCGTTTCAAAGAATTCTTCGCCACCGGCCGCGACAGCGTGGCCTCCTCGACCATCACCTCGGAGTAAATCATGCGTACCTTGACATTTGCCGCAATCCAGAACTCGCCGGTCACCGGCGACGTCGATGCCACCTGGAAGCGCTTCTCCGACGACATCCGCGCCGTGAAAGACACGTTCCCCCATGTGGAGCTGGTCGTGGTTCCTGAACTGTTACTGGCCGCCGAGCCGCCGCTGCTCCAAGCCCGCGCAGACTGGAGCGAGCGGGTGGCGGTGGAGATACCCGGGCCGTGGACGAACCAGCTGTGCCGGCTCGCCGAGGAGACCGGACTCTGGCTGGTGCCGGGCAGCATGTACGAGAACGACGGCGGTCTGATCTACAACACCGCTGTCGCGGTCTCACCGGCGGGCGAGATCGCTGCCCGCTACCGCAAGGTGTTCCCCTGGCAACCGTACGAACAGACCTGTCCGGGTTCGGAATTCGTGGTGTTCGACATCCCGGAGAAGGGTCGCGTCGGGCTGGCGATCTGCTATGACGGCAGCTTTCCGGAGACGGCGCGACAGCTGGCCTGGCTCGGTGCGGAGGCGGTCTTCCAGCCGACGTTGACCACCACCCGCGATCGCGAGATGGAACTGGTGTGCGCCAGGGCGAACTCCTGGACCAACCAGATGTACACCGTCAACGTGAACGGAGCCCACCCATGGGGTGTCGGCGCCAGCGTCGTCGTCGACCCAGAAGGCGTCATCCGGCAGCAGGCCGGCTCAGGTGACGAGATCCTGGTCGACACCATCGACTTCGACACCGTCACCCGCGTTCGCGCGCATGGCACCTTCGGCCTGAACCGGCCGTGGGACCAGTTGGCCCGCCATGGATCTGACATCGCTCTGCCGATGTACGCCGGCACCTTCCAGACGCCAGAGTGGGTCGGTCGGTAGATCGTCACCGCATCAGGTCGGCGAGCGCGAGCGAGGCCGCGTGGACACCACACATGCCATGCGCACCCGGACCGGGCGGCGTGGCTGCCGAACACAGGTAATGGTTCGCCACGCCGGTCCGATAGGGCGACAACGTGATTCGTGGCCCGAACACCAGTTGGCGGATGTCCTTGGCGCCGGTCATGATGTCGCCGCCGACGTAGTTCGGGTTGTCCTTGGCGATCTGCGCGGTGGTCCGGACGGCCTGCCCGACGATCCGGTCGCGGAATCCCGGTGCGAAGCGCTCGATCTGCGCGACGATCGCCTCGGTGGCGTCGCCGGTGTAACCGTTGGGCACGTGCGCGTACGTCCACAACGGGTGGATGTCGCCTGCGGATCGCACCGGATCGGCCAGATACTGCTGCCCGACCAGCACGAACGGTCGGGCCGGCAGCCGCCCCGCATGCACGTCGCGTTCACCCGCGGCGACTTCGGCATACGATCCGCCCAGGTGCACCGTACCGGCCCGGCGGGCGTCAGCGTTGGTCCACGGAACTCCGCTTTCCACAGCGAAGTCCACCTTGAAAGCGCCTGGTCCCCTACGGAATCGGCGGTAATCCTCAGCGACGCGGCGCGGCAGCCTGTCGCCGAGAATATCCGCGACGGCTGTCGGAGACAGGTCGAACAACGTGACGTCGGCCACCGGCAGTTGCGCGGCCGAGTCGATCCGTACCCCGGTCTCGATCTTGCCGCCGAGTGAGCCGAGCAGCGCGACCATGGCGTCGGTGATGGACTGCGACCCGCCCGCTGCAACCACCCATCCATGCCGGTGGCCGGCGGTGATGATGCCGAGCCCGACCGCGGTGGTCATCGGTAGATGCAACGGGCGGAAGGCGTGGGCCGCAACACCTCCGAACAAAGCCCTGGCCTGTTCGGTGGTGAACAGCCGCGCCGTTGTCGATGCCGGCAGCAGGGTGGGCGGCCCGAATCGCGCCAGTGTCAACGGGTGGTGCGGTATCCGCAGCAGTGGTCCGGTGATGTCCTCGGTCAGCTTGTCGAAGGTCCGCGACGGCCAACCGAACAGCAATCGCCAGCGCGCGCCATCGCGCCCCAGCCCCGCCGCGGTTTGCTCAACAGAGCGGTACAGCGTGCCGGCGGTGCCGTCGTCGAGCGGGTGGGCACAGTCGATATCGGGTAGCAGCCATTTCAACCCGTGCCGGCGTAGTTCGGCGTCATCGAGAAAGGGCGACCCGACGGCCATCGGATGGACCGCGGAACAGACGTCGTGCACCAGACCCGGCACGATCGCCTCTTCACTGCGCACCCCGCCCCCGACGTGGCCCGCCGCCTCGAGAACCGTGACCTCGATACCGGCCCGGGCCAGGGTGATGGCCGCGGCCAAGCCGTTGGGGCCGCCACCCACGACGGTTGCGGTGCTCACGCCTTACACATTGCCATGTCTGTCGTCGCAGCTCCCACGGCTTGTGGTGGACTCGGAGCGCGGTGATTCACGAGCAATGGACAATTCCGTCTGTAACGGATCCGGTCCCCACGACGGTGTACACCATGGCGACAATCCAGCTAGCCTCCTTGATGGAGTCAGGACAACCGGAGAGCACGGCACTGCATTGATAAACGCAAGAGCTACCAAGCGCACCACGACTGTCAGGTGGGCCACCGTTTTCGGCGCCGCCGCCGTCATCACATTCGGCGGGTTCATGCAGGCCAACGTCGCCCACGCCGATCCGGTGCCACCACCGGTCCCGGGGCCGGACGGGACTGTTCCGCCGGGGCAACCCGTCATCGCGCCTGTCGATCCGGCACTCGCCGCCCCCGCACCGCCGCCGGTAGGGCCACCGACGGTGCCGGAGATGGCCAACCCGCAGTTCGGGTCCGGCAGCGGTCCGCTGGGATTCCTGCGCGACGCCTGGCACCAGGCCCAAGACCCTTACAACATGGGAAGTGACCCGGCTGCGGGGTTGCCGCCCGGTGCCCCGCCGCCCCCGGGTGCCGGACCGGCTCCTGCCCTGCCGCCGGGGTTCACCTCGGTGAACGCGCCCGGTTCCGAGACCGCGGCCCCGCCCCAGAACTACAGCGGCGGGCCGGCGCTGCCTCCCGGTTACTACCCGATCGGAGGCCCGCCGCCGCCGGATTACCAGTGGGGCGTCCCGCCACCACCACCGCCACCGGACCCGAACGCCTACGTGCCGGTGGTATCGCCTCCGCCGCCGCCACTGATTCCGCCCCCGGAGTAACGGCCTCAGCCGGCGGGTTGCGCATAAAGACTCTTGCCGCCGCAGACATAGAGCACTTGACCTGTGATGGCGCGCGCGCCGCGGCCGGCCAGGAACCGCGCAGCGTGCGCGACGTCGGCGGGTGAGCCGATGGTTCCGGTGGGTTGCGCGCTGAGCAGGCGCTCCATCACCTCGTCGGGTTCCGCCCGCAACAACGGGGTGTCGATCAAACCGGGTGCCAAGCAATTGACGGTGATGCCATGCTTGGCCAGTTCGATCGCCATGGCCCGGGTGGTCGAGACCACCGCCCCCTTGGTCGACGCGTAGGCCACCTGTCCAAACCAGCCAAGCCATGCGCGCGACGCGATATTGATGATGCGACCCGACTTTCGCGGGATCATGCTGCGCGCGGCGGCTTGCGAACACAGGAAGACCCCGGTCTGGTTGACGGCGATGGTGCGCTGCCACTCGTCGTCGGTGATACCTCGAACACCGCGGTCGATACTGATGCCGGCATTGTTGACCATGATGTCGACCGGACCGAGTCGGGCCTCCACCGCCTTGAACATACTTTCGACTGACGCACGTGAAGTCACATCGGCCACGACGGGAATCGCCTTGCCGCCCTCGTCGATGATGGCCGTCGCTGCGGCTTCTGCGGCAGCGACGTTGATATCGGCCACGGCTACCACGCCGTCGCACGCGGCGAGTTCGCGGGCGATTTCCAGCCCGATACCACTGCCGGCGCCCGTCACGATCGCGACGTGTCCGGCCAGATCCCGAGAATCGGTCATTGCGTTGTCCTTTCGATCATGCCGACATACTCGACAACAGACTCGAACCACCGCAGCACTGCAGCACCTGACCGGTGATGTAGGCGCTACGCGGGTCGAGCAGGAAGGCGACGGCGGCAGCCACATCCTCGTCGTCGACGGGATCCCCGGTGAGGGGACGCGGATCGCGCAGCCGGGTGCCGGGTGCCGGCGCGTCGGATTCGACGGCCCGCATGCTCACTACGGCGTTGACGGTGATCCCTGCCCGACCGTGTGCCAGGGCCAGGCTTCGCACAGCAGCGATCAATGCGGCCGATGCGGCAGCCGACCGCGGCCGGTCGGGCCAACCCAGCCAGTCACGGGTGCTGACCGCAACCACCCTGGCGCCCCTGACGCCGAACCGCGGCCGCATCCTGTCCAGCAGGTCGATCAGTTCGCCCGCCGGGTCGGCGTCACGGTCATCGGCGGCGCAGAACAGCCGACCCGGTAGATACACAACGCCGTCGACGTCGCCGGAATGCGTTTGCGCTGTGGTGAATTCCCATCCGTCCAGGCGCAGGCCACGGGTGACGGCCAAGGCCAGGCTGTCCGCGTCGTCGGCCATCACCACTGCACGTTTCACGGTGTTCGCATCGTTGATCATGTCTGCCCTGTTTCAGTCGTTGCTCAGGATGTGGACCGCGCAGGCGCCGTTGTCGACGCCATAGATGCCGCCGCCGGTGACATGCGCGAGCCCGATCCGCGCATCGTGGACCTGCATGGCCCCGGCTGTACCTGTCAATTGCCAATAGATTTCGCAGATCTGCGCGACGCCGGTGGCTCCCACCGGGTGCCCCCGCGACAGCAGACCACCGCTGGGGCTCACTGCCACACGCCCGTCGCGGTCGAACTCACCTGCGGCCACCGCCGCGTACGCCTTGCCACGGTCGGCGATACCCAGCGCTTCGGCGTGCAGGAGTTCGGCGATGGCGAACGCGTCGTGCAACTCCACGATGTCCAGATCATCTGCCCGGTAACCGGACTGGGTGTAGGCCGCACGTGCCGCACGGTCGGTGATATCGGGCCATGTCATATCGCGGTATCCGGTCGAGAACTTCCCTGACCGAACCACACTGGCAGCCAACCGAACCGGCGCTCCCAGAAGTTGGCGGGCAACCCCTTCGGTGCACAGCAGTACCGCCGCCGCACCATCGCTGTTGGGGCAGCAGTGCATCAACCGCAGTGGATCTGCGATCGCCCGTGACGCCTCGACATCACCGGCTGTCACAGGCGCCTGGAAATGTCCCCGCGGATTGTCCGCACCGTTGCCCCGGTTCTTGACCGATACCGCGGTCAGGTCGTCGACCGACGCACCCCAGTCATGCAGGTACCGATGCGCCCGCATCGCGTACGCCGCGGGCATCACC
>CAMFLL010000321.1 GCA_945957405.1 uncultured Mycolicibacterium sp.
CGGCAGCGTCAGATGTGTATAAGAGACAGTCGTAGCCGACACTGATGCAGATCGCGGCCAGCGCGTCGGCGATCGGGGTGGAGCCGCAGATCCGGACCAACGGGGCCGGCACCTCAGGCACCAGGAAGATCTCCAGCGCACCGCCCGACAGACACGGATTGACGACGACGCAGGCGCCGGGCGCCTCCGGGAAGTGGACGTCGCCGTCAGGCAGCACCCGCAACAGCACGCTCTCCCCGACCTGCAGCGCCCCGAGCGCGGCCTTGCGCACCGAGTTCTGCGCGCACTGCCCACCGACGAAACCTTCGATGGTGCCGTCGGCCAGCAGGATGGCCTCGTCACCGGCATGTGCCGACGTGGGTTGCTGGGCACGTACCACCGTGGCATGCACGAACGGCGTGCGTGCCCGCCGGAGTTGTTGTGCGCGTTCGGGTATGGTCATCATCGTCGAGTTGCCCGCCTAGATCGGCGGCGTGGCCCTTCCCTGCATCGCCTCCCACACGCGCGACGGCGTGAGTGGCATGTCGGCATGCCGGACGGCAAATGGCGCCAGCGCGTCGACCACGGCGTTGACCACGGCCGGCGGCGAACCGACAGTGGCCGACTCGCCGATTCCCTTGGCGCCGATCGGGTGGTGCGGTGACGGTGTCACGGTGTGCCCGGTCTCGAAGTTCGGCACCTCCATGGCGGTGGGGATCAGGTAGTCCATCAACGAGCCGCCCAGGCAGTTGCCGTCATCGTCGAACGCGATCATCTCCATGAGCGCCATCCCGATACCGTCCACGAGACCGCCGTGCACCTGCCCTTCGATGATCATCGGATTGATCCGGGTGCCGCAGTCGTCGACAGCCAGGAAGCGCCGCACCTTGACCACAGCGGTGCCCGGGTCGACGTCCACCACGCAGAAGTAGGCACCGTACGGGTAGGTGAGATTCTCCGGGTTGTAGCAGATCTGGGCATCCAGACCGCCCTCGATACCCTCGGGCAGATCGCCTGCGCCGTGGGCGCGCATCGCGATGTCCTGGATGGTCACCGACGCACTGGGGTCACCCTTGACGTGGAAGGCGCCCTTGTCCCATTCGAGGTCGGCGACGGAGGCCTCCAACATGCCCGATGCGATGATCTTGGCCTTGTCCCTGACCTTGCGGGCCACCAGGGCCGCCGCGGCGCCCGACACCGGCGTCGAGCGACTGCCGTAGGTGCCCAGCCCGAACGGGGTCTGGTCGGTGTCGCCGTGCACCACGTCGATGTCCTCGGGCGGGATGCCCAGCTCTTCCGCGACGATCTGCGCGAACGTCGTCTCATGCCCCTGGCCCTGCGTCTGAACCGACAGGCGCACAACGGCTTTCCCGGTCGGATGCACACGCAGCTCGCAACCGTCGGCCATCCCGAGGCCCAGGATGTCCATGTCCTTGCGCGGCCCGGCGCCGACGGCCTCGGTGAAGAACGACATGCCGATACCCATCAGCTCGCCGCGCTCACGCTTCTCCTTCTGCTCGGCGCGCAACGCGTCATAGCCGATCATGTCCATCGCGAGTCGCATCGTGGTCTCGTAGTCACCGGAGTCGTACACCCAGCCGGTTTTGGACTTGTAGGGGAACTGGTCCGGTTTGAGCAGGTTCTGCAGCCGCAGCTGAGCGGGATCCATCTTCAGGTCGAAGGCCAGACAGTCGACCAGCCGCTCGACGAAATACACCGCCTCGGTGATGCGGAACGAGCAGGCATATGCCACCCCGCCGGGCGCCTTGTTGGTGTAGACGGCCGTCATGTGGCAGTACGCCGCTTCGATGTCATAACTGCCGGTGAACACCCCGAAGAAGCCGGCCGGATATTTCACCGGGGCCGCGGTGCCGTTGAAAGCACCATGATCGGCAAGGACATTCGACCTGATGGCCAGGATCTTGCCGTCCTTGGTGGCGGCGATCTCCCCGACCATGATGTAGTCACGCGCGAAGCCCGTCGACGTCAGGTTCTCACTGCGGTCCTCCATCCACTTGACCGGCTTGCCGAGCAGCAGCGAGCCGACGATGGCGCACACGTAGCCCGGGTAGATCGGCACCTTGTTGCCGAAGCCGCCGCCGATATCGGGTGAGATGACCCGGATCTTGTGTTCTGGCAGTCCGGCCACCAGCGCGTACAGCGTGCGGTGCGCGTGCGGCGCCTGCGTGGTGGACCACAGCGTGAGCTTGCCGCTCACCGGATCCAGGTCGGCCACCGCACCACAGGTCTCCATCGGGGCGGGATGCACACGCGGGTAGACCATTTCCTGTTTGACCACCACATCGGCCTTGGCGAACGCCGCTTCGGTGGCGGCAGCGTCACCGGTCTCCCAGTCGAAACAGTGGTTGTCGGTCTTGCCCTCCAGATCGGTGCGGATGACCTCGGTGTCGGGGTCGAGAGCGCGGCGGGCGTCGACCACCGGGTCGAGCGGCTCGTAGTCGACGTCGATGAGCTCGAGCGCATCGCGCGCCGAGTAGCGGTCCTCGGCGACGACGAAGGCAACCTCCTGCCCCTGGAAGCGCACCTTGTCGGTGGCCAGCACCGCCTGCACGTCATTGGACAGCGTCGGCATCCACGCCAGGCCCTTCTCGGCCAGTGCGGCGCCCGTCACCACGGCCTTGACCTTCGGATGTGCCTGTGCCGCAGAGACATCGATACCGTTGATCCTGGCGTGCGCGTACGGCGACCGCAGGATCGCCAGGTGCAGCATGCCGGGCAGCTGTACATCGTCGACGTAATTGCCGCGGCCACGGATGAAGCGTGGATCCTCCTTGCGCAGCATCCGGCCGTAACCGCACGGCTTCAGGTCGTTGCTCGCCGTGCCGTCCTCCGGCCGGCTCGCCCGGTCTTCCACGGTGGTCATGCCGATGCTCCTTCGTTCGCGTGCTCGGCAGCCCACTGCACCGACCGGACGATGGTCGTATAGCCGGTACAGCGACAGATCTGGCCCGAAATCGCCTCGCGGATCTCGTCTTCGGACGGGTCCGGGTTACGGTCCAGCAGTGCGCGGGCCGTGATCATCATGCCTGGCGTGCAGAAGCCGCACTGCAGCCCGTGGCACTGCATGAAGCCCTCCTGCACCGGGTCGAGCTTGCCGTCCACCTCCAGTCCCTCCACGGTGCGCACCGCATGCCCGGACGCCATCGCGGCCAGGATGGTGCACGACTTCACCGGCTCGCCGTCGAGGTCCACGACACACGTCCCGCAGTTGGATGTGTCGCAGCCCCAATGGGTTCCCGTCAGGCGCAGCTGATCGCGCAGAAAGTGCACGAGCAGCATGCGCGGTTCGACGTCGGCAGTCACCGATTCGCCGTTGATCGTCATGGTCACCTGCATGGTCAGCCTCTCTGTGGTCAGGCGCCGGAACGCACGCGCTCGGTGGCGGTGCGCAGGGTTCGGATGGTCAGTTCGGCGGCCAGATGCCGCTTGTAGTCGGCGCTGCCGCGCATGTCGCTCACCGGTTCGCAGGCCGCGGCGGCCGCCGCGCCCGCCGCCGCGAACGTCGCCTCGTCGGCGGGTTTGCCGACGAGATCGGCCGAGACCGCGGCCAGGGCCTGCGCGTCGGGGTTGACCGCCGTGAGCCCTATCCGGCCCGCGGCGATGTGCTCACCGTCCAGGGTCAGCTGGGCACCGGCGGCCGCCACCGCCCAGTCCCCCACCCGGCGTTCGACCTTGGCGTAAGCGTTCGAGGTGTTGTGCCGCACCGGGATCCGGACCTCGATCAGCATCTCGTTGTGGGCCAGCGAGGTCTCATACGGCCCTTCCAGGAAGTCGTCGATACCCACCTCCCGCTCACCGGAGGGACCGCGCGCCAGGATCACCGCGCCGAGCACCGAGCACACCGTGGTGAGATCCTCGGCCGGATCCGCCTGGCACAGTGACCCGCCCACGGTGCCGCGGTTGCGCACCACCGGGTCGGCGATCACCCGTTCGGCGTCACGGAAGATCGGGCACACCGCGGCCAGCGCGTCGGATTCGAGCACGGCGCGGTGCCGGGTCATGGCACCCAGCCGCACCAGCGTCGGGTCGGTGACGATGTGACCCAGTTCCACGGCCAGGTCGTTGATGTCGATGAGGTACTCGGGATTGGCGATGCGCAGCTTCATCATCGGCAACAGGCTGTGTCCGCCGGCGACGATCAACGCCCCCTCACCCAATCGGTCCAGCAGGCCGACCGCGTGATCCACGCTGGTCGCCCGCTCGTACTCGAACGGTCCCGGAACTTGCATGTGATCGACCTCACCTTCATGCGAAAGGAGGTTCAGTCTGGGCCGGGCTGACCAGGGCGTCAATACCGAGTTAAGCGATCGCTGAACTGACTCAGAGCATACATTCGAGTCAATGAGTGTATGGTCTGAAATTGCGACCCCGATCACACCCGATCTCCGGAGGCCCATGATGACCAGCACCGTCAGCGGCCCGCTGAGCGACGGCTTCGACTTCGTCGATCCGGACATGATGCAGCGCGGACTGCCGCTCGAGGAGTTCGCCGAACTGCGCCGGACCGCACCGCTGTGGTGGAATGCCCAGCCCCTGGGGGCGGGCGGTTTCTCCGACGGCGGGTTCTGGGTGGTCAGCCGTCACGAGCACATCAAGGCGATATCGCGCGACAACGAGAACTGGTCCACGAACGACAACGGCGTCGTGATCAGTTTTTTCGAGGGGATGGACCCCGCGGTGCTGGACTCCACCAAAGCCCTTTTGATCAACCACGACCCACCCGAACACACCCGGCTGCGCAAAATCGTCTCGAAACTGTTCACACCGCGCGGGGTCGCCGAACTCGATGAGAAGTTGCGGATCGCCGCCGCCGCCATCGTCGCCGAATCACGTGAGAAGGGCAGCGGCGATTTCATCGAGGACATCGCCGCCAAGCTGCCGGTGCTCGCGATCGCCGACCTGATCGGTGTCCCGGCGCAGGACCGGCAGGCGTTCTTCGGGTGGGCCAACTCCTGCATCAACTTCACCGACCCCGACGCCCAGACCGAGGACCCTGCCACCGCGAGCGCCAACCTGCTCGGTTACGCGCACGCGATGGCCGAGGATCGCCGCAAGAACCCCAAGGATGACATCGTCACCATGCTCGTGCAGGCCGATCTGGACGGTGACTGGATGACCGAGGGTGAATTCGGTTTCTTCGTCATGCTTCTCGCGGTCGCCGGCAACGAGACCACGCGCAATGCCATCACGCACGGCATGAACGCCTTCATGGACAACCCGGACCAGTGGGAGCTCTACCGCCGGGAGCGGCCCAAGACTGCGGCCGACGAGATCGTGCGGTGGGCGACCCCCGTCAACTGCTTCCAGCGCACCGCGCGCAACGACGTCGAGTTGGGTGGCGCGACCATCCGCACCGGACAGCGGGTCGGCCTGTTCTACGGTTCGGGCAACTACGACGACGCCGTGTTCCACTCGCCCCGCCGTTTCGACATCACCCGAAGCCCCAATCCGCACCTGGGTTTCGGCGGCAACGGCACGCACTACTGCATCGGTGCGAACCTGGCCCGCATGGAGATCACGTTGATGTTCGACGCGATTGCCGACACCATTCCCGGGATCAGGAAGCGTTCCGAACCGACGCGGGTGCGCTCACCCTGGCTCAACGGGCTCAAGACATTCGAGGTCGACTACCGCTGAGCGGGCTGCGCCGCCACCGCCGACCCGACCCAGCGCCGCAGGTAGGCGCGCAGCGCCGCGCCGGTGCGAGGCGGATCACCCGGATCGACGATGAACGACTGCACGGTCCGCAGAACGAACTCGACCAATTCGTCGAGCGCCGCCTCGTCGTAGCCGTGGGCCGGCCAGTCGACGTCGAACCGGTCCACCATCGACCGGCCGAACGTGCGCGCGACCTCGGAGGTGATGGCCGAAAATGCATGGGTGCGAACCGGTGTCAGCAGCAGGCTCAGATGCAACGTCTCCGGCAGGATCTCCAGCACGTATGCCAGCCCCTCGGTCACCGCGTCGGCCGGCTCGGTCCGCCCGCGCACATGCTCGTCAAGGCGGTCGAGGAACGCCCCCACCGAGGCGATCGCCGCCGCGGTCATCAACGCCTCGGCGTTGGGGAAGTACCGGTACACCGTCTGGCGGATCACCCCGAGTGACCGGGCCACGTCGGCGATGCCGATCTCGGAACCGGTTTCGTCGATCAGCGCGATCGCCGCGTCGACGATGCGCTGTCTCGCCTCGTCGTCACTGCCGGGCGGGGCGCCGGCCCAGCCATGTCTGCGCGCCACCCCACCATTGTTGGGTCAGGGCGCAAACTCCGGAACCTCCGGGGTGGCGTCAACCACCTCGTGATGGATCCGGCCCCCGGTTTCGGTCAGTGGTCGGCCCGTGCCGCCCCAGGTCCGCGCGATGATCTCCGCGGCGATCGACACCGCGGTCTCCTCGGGCGTACGGCCGCCGAGGTCCAGACCGACGGGACTGGACAGCCGGGCGATCTCGACGTCGGTCAGACCCGTCTCGCGCAACCGCGCCAGCCGATCGTCATGGGTGCGCCGCGATCCCATGGCACCGACGTACGCGACCTGCGGCAGGCGCAACGCGACCTCGAGCAGCGGCACGTCGAACTTCGGGTCGTGGGTGAGCACGCAGATCACGGTGCGTTCGTCGATGGCGCCTGCCTCGACCTGTGCGGCCAGATACCGGTGCGGCCAGTCGACCACCACCTCGTCGGCGGTGGGAAACCGTGCTGACGTGGCGAATACGGGTCGCGCGTCACACACCGTGACGCGATACCCCAGGAAGCCGCCCTGCTGTGCCACCGCGGCAGCGAAGTCGATGGCGCCGAACACCAGCATCCGCGGCCGCGGGGCATAACTGGCGACGAACACCTCCATGCCCACGCCGCGCCGTTGCCCGTCGGGCCCGTACATCAGGACCTCGCTGCGACCCGTGGCCAGCAGCCCTCGGGCGTCATCGGTGACGGCGTGGTCGGCCCGCGGCGACCCCAGTGTCCCAGTGGCCGAATCCGCTTCGTCACGATGGACCACCAGTCGGCGGCCGACCCAGCGCGGGTCGGGGTGGGCGATGACTGTCGCCACCGCGACGGGCCGGTGCTCGGCGATGGCGTCGGCGATCTCCGAGAGCTGCGGGAACGTGGCCTTCGACACCGGCTCGACGAACACATCCAGGATGCCGCCGCAGGTCAACCCGACTTCGAAGGCATCGTCATCGCTGACGCCGTAGCGCTGCAGGACAGGTGCGCCCGAGCCCATCACGTCGGTCGCAAGTTCGTACACGGCACCCTCGACGCAGCCGCCCGACACCGAGCCGCTGACCACCCCTTCCGGGGTGACGACCATGGACGCGCCCGCGGGGCGCGGCGCCGAGCGGAAGGTGCGCACCACCGTCCCGACACCGGCGGTTCCGCCGGCACGCCAGACCCGCAACAGGTCGCCGAGCACGTCCCTCATCCCCGCCAATGTACTTCGAGCCTTCCGATTCGGCAGCCACGTAGTCTCGTCTGCGTGACCCCGGCGCAACTTCGGGCCTACTCGGCCGTCGTCCGACTCGGCTCCGTGCGCGCGGCCGCCGAGGAGCTCGGCGTCTCCGACGCCGGCGTCTCGATGCACGTCGCGCAGTTGCGTAAGGAACTCGACGACCAGCTGTTCACGCGCACGTCGTCAGGCCTGGCATTCACCCCCGGCGGGCTGCGCCTGGCCAGCCGGGCCATCGAGATCCTCGGCCTGCAACAGCAGACGGCCATCGAGGTCACCGAGGCCGCGCACGGCCGCCGCCTACTGCGCATCGCGGCGTCGAGCGCGTTCGCCGAGCACGCCGCCCCCGGCCTGATCGAGCTGTTCTCATCCCGCGCCGACGACCTGTCGGTCGAACTCAGCGTGCATCCGGCCAGCCAGTTCGGGTACCTGATCTCATCGCGGGCCGTCGACGTCGCGCTGGGGCCCATCGATCCCGATCCGAGCGGCGCCCTGGCGGTGCGCCCCTTTCTCAAGTACCAGATCATCGCCGTGACGGCGCCCGGCGGCCCGCTCACCACCGGCGCCGCTCCGCCCTCGGCGGCCCTCCTGCGCGATCAGCAGTGGATGCTCGGACCATCGGCGGGTAGCGCCGACGGCGAAATCGCCACCATGCTCCGCAATCTGGCGATCCCCGAAGGCCAGCAGCGCATCTTCCAGAGTGACGCCGCGGCACTGGAGGAGGTTCGTCGCGTCGGTGGCGTCACGCTGACCATCGGATTTGCCGTCGCCAAAGACCTCACTGCCGGCCGGCTGGTCCACGTCTCCGGGCCCGGCCTGCAGATCTCCGGGGAATGGTCGGCGGCCACGCTGCCACCGGCCTCCCGGCAACCGGCGGTGTCCGAACTCGTCCGGTTCATCACCACACCCCGCTGCACGCAGGCGATGATCCGCGGAACCGGGGTGGGCGTGACGCGCTTCCGCCCCAAAGTCCATGTGACACTGTGGAGTTAGCGCCCGGCTTCTAGAGCGCGGATCAGGCTGGCC
>CAMFLL010000322.1 GCA_945957405.1 uncultured Mycolicibacterium sp.
GATCTACCCAGGAAGGCGATCGCCCGCGGGGCGCGGTCGCTCGCCTCGTGTTCAAGCTGCGTTCAGAAAACGTTCAGATCTCCAGACTCGACAACTGCCCGATCACCTGAGCGGCCAGCGGATTGAGAGTGGCCATCCCGTCGCGGACAGCCGACCGGGAGCCGGCGAGATTGACCACCAACGTGCTGCCCGAGATTCCGGCCAGCCCCCGCGACAGACCGGCGTCGGTGACGCCCGCAGACAGTCCGGACGCGCGCAGTGCCTCGGCGATGCCGAGCAACTCACGGTCCAGGAGTTCACGGGTGGCCTCCGGGGTGACGTCGCGCGGTGTGACACCGGTGCCCCCGACGGAAACCACCAGGTCGACGCCGCCGATCACCGCGGTGTTCAGCGCGTTACGGATCTCCACCTCGTCCGCGGCAACCACCACCACGCCGTCGACCACGAACCCCGCTTCACTGAGCAGTTCGGTGACCAACGGCCCGTTGTGGTCTTCCTCGCCATGCGCCGTGCGGTCGTCGACGACGACCACGAGCGCCCTACCAACCAGCTCCACAGGCTGTTCCATGGATGTCACCGTATATCCGGCGAGAGACATCGGCGCGACCGTATTCATTACTTGGCCGCCTTGCCCAGCGTCACCTGCACAGACTGCGGGTCACCCGACGAATCCAGATATGTCAGCGTGACTTTGTCGCCGGGAGCCTTCGACCGGACCGCCGCCACGAGGGCGTCGGCGCTGGCGATCACGCGGTCGTCGACCTTGGTCACCACCACACCGCTGGGCAACCCGGCGGCCGCCGCGGCACCACCCTGGGTGACGTCGACGATCTTGGCGCCGTTGGTGCTGGTGTCGTTGCTGACCTGCACACCCAGCGAAGCGTGCGTCGCCGTACCGGTGCTGATCAGCTCGTCGGCGATGCGCTTGGCCTGGTCGACCGGGATCGCGAAGCCCAGCCCGATCGAACCGCTCTGTGGGCCCTCCTGGCTACCGCCGAGCGTGGCGATCGCGGAGTTGATGCCGACCAACTCGCCGTTCATGTTGACCAAGGCACCACCGGAGTTGCCGGGGTTGATCGCGGCGTCGGTCTGGATGGCGTCCAGCACGGTGTTCTGGTTGCCCGAGTCACCGGCCGTCGACACCGGGCGGTTGAGCGCGCTGACGATACCGGTGGTGACGGTGCCTTCCAGACCCAGCGGTGAACCGATGGCGACGACGTTCTGGCCCACCCGCAGGTTCTGCGACGAACCGAGCGTGATCGGCGTCAGACCCGAGACGCCCTGGGCCCGCACGACGGCGATGTCGCTGGCGGGATCCGCTCCAACGATGGTGAAAGGCGTGGTGCGACCGTCGGCGAACGTGACGGTGGTGACGGGTTTGGCATTGTTGCGGCCACTCGGGGCGGTCGGGCCACCCGGCGGCATCAGCGGGGCCTCGCCGCCTTCGTCGGGACCGGCAGCCGACGGCGCGCCGGCAGCCGATACGACGTGGGCGTTGGTCAGGATGAGACCGTCGGAGGACAGGATGATGCCGGAGCCTTCTTCATTGGCCCGGCCGAGGTCGGTCTCGAGTTTCACGACGCTGGGCACCACCTTGGTGGCCACCTGTTCGACCGATCCGGCGGGCACATTGGCCGCCGGGATGCTGCTGGGCGGGGCGCCAGGGGCCGAGACCACCGACGGCGACGATGCGGTCTCGGGGCGGGCCATCAGAGCGACCCCGCCACCGACACCGGCGGAGACGACCGCGATGGCAAGGGCGCCGGCCGCCAAAGCCGGTGTGCGCGAACGCTTCCGGCGTTGCTTGGGAGCCGGGACAGGCGGCTGCTGACGGTACGGGTCATACGGCGGACGCTGATGGCCGACGCTCTGCTGCGTGGCGTAGCGCCAGTCGTAATGCTGGGTGGGAGGCGGGCCGTACTGTCCGGAATAGTCCTGATGCGGCTGCGGATTCATTCCCGGACGGTGCGGTTGGCCACCCTGCGGTGGCGGCGTATATCTCGGGTGATTCGTCATGCGCTGGAAGTCATCCTTCTTTTATGAACTATCTGTCCCGACGCCGTCCCAGAAGGCATCGTGTATCGGCATCTACCTTGCCTGGGTCGACTGAGAATCCACTGAGATAACACTCGGTGCGTCTGATGACTTAGATACCGATTCGGTATCGATGTCGACGACGTCCTCGCCCACGTCCACGCCCTCGGGCGCGGGCAGGACAGGACGACCGGGCAACAGCACATAGATCGACGTGCCGGGCGGCTGACCACCGGGGACGGTGTCCTCGATGCGAAGCGCACCACCGTGTTTCAACACGACGTGTTTGACGATGGCCAGACCCAGACCCGATCCGGGCATGGCCCTGGCCGCATCCGAGCGGTAGAAGCGTTCGAACACCAGCCGCCGTTCCTGCGGCGGGATGCCCGGACCCTGGTCGGACACCACCAATTCGACGTGCCCGGGATCGACCTGCCGCAGCCGCAGGCCCACCCGACCGCCGGACGGGCTCCACTTGGCGGCGTTATCCAGCAAATTCAGCACCGCGCGCGACAGCCCGGCCGCGTCACCCCACACCTGCCAGGGCGTGACCTCGACGTCGAATTCGATATCGTTGCGGCGCCGGCGAACTCGTTCCAGGCAACGGTCCACCACTTCGGTCATGTCGACCGACTCGTGCACCACACCACCGGCGTCGTCGCGCGTGAGGTCCACGAGATCGCCCACCAACGTCGACAACTCTTCGATCTGGCCGATGACGTCAGAGCACAGTTCGGCCATCTCGGTCTTCGGCAGCGGCGGCGCGCCCGGCGCCGAGGACGCGATCAGCAGCTCCACGTTGGTGCGCAGCGAGGTCAGGGGCGTACGGAGTTCGTGCCCGGCGTCGGCGACCAGGCGAGCCTGGCGCTCCCGGGATTCGGCCAACGCCCGCAGCATGGTGTTGAAGGCCTCGGTCAAACGGGCCAGCTCGTCGCTGCCGAACACCGGGATGGGGCGGAGGTCGTCGGTGCGGGCGACGCGCTCGGCGGCTTCGGTCAGCCGGCCCACCGGTCTGAGCCCGGTTCTGATGACCAGGCCGCCGGCAATGGCGGCGATCGCGACACCCACACCACCGACGGCGAGCAGAACCCACCGGAGCTTCATCATCACGGCATCGGTGGGCGCCAAGCTCTTCGAGATCAGCAACGTGCTGCCGTTGGGCAGATGTACCGCCAGAACGCGCTGGTCAGCAGCAGTGCGGCGGGACATGAACAGGTCACCGCGGATGACGGCCTTCTCGGTCGCCCCGATCGGAAGGGTCTGCCCCTGCTGGTTGGCGGTGTAGATCGAGCGGCCCGGGTTGATCAGCATCGCGTTGACGTCGGAGTAGGCCGTGCCCTCGATGGCCTTGCCGGGGTCGGCCGCCAGCGATCCGCTGGCGATCAGCAGCTGTGCGCGGCTCTGCAACTGATTGTCGATGTCGTCGTAGAGCGCGGCGGACACCACCGCGTACACCGCGACGGCCATCAGCACCACGACCATGGCCACCATCGACATCGCGAGCAGCATCACGCGCCATCGCAGAGACAGCGATGTGGTGGCGCGCAATGGACGCATGCGCGGAGGTGGCGGACGGAAAAGCGACATCAGGACAACATCACGGAGGAGTCTCGCGCAGCACATAACCCACGCCGCGCACGGTGTGGATCAGCCGCGTCTCCCCTTCCGCTTCGGTCTTGCGGCGCAGGTAGCCGACGTACACCTCGAGCGCGTTGCCCGAGGTGGGGAAGTCGAAGCCCCATACCTCTTCGAGGATGCGACTTCGGGTGAGCACGCGGCGCGGGTTGGCGATCAGCATCTCCAGCAGCGCGAACTCCGTCCGCGTCAAGCTGATGTGCCGCTCACCGCGAGTGACCTCCCTGGTCACCGGGTCCAGGGTCAGGTCCGCGAATGTCAACGCGACCGAATCGGCCTGATCATCTGGGGTGGTGCGACGCAGCAGCGCCCGCATGCGGGCCAGGAGTTCCTCGAGCGCGAACGGCTTGGGCAGATAGTCGTCGGCACCGGCATCCAGGCCGGCGACGCGCTCGGAGACCGAGTCGCGGGCCGTCAACACGAGAATCGGCAGGTCGTCGCCGGTGCTGCGCAGCTGCCGGCAGACCTCGAGGCCGTCGAGCCGCGGCATCATCACATCCAGGATCACCGCGTCGGGGCGATCCGAGGTGATGGAGGTCAGCGCTTCGACGCCGTCCTCTGCGAGGGAGACCGAGTATCCATTGAAGGAAAGGGACCTGCGCAGGGACTCACGTACTGCGCGATCGTCGTCGACGACAAGAATCCGCACGGCCACAGTGTTAACCCACCGCCTGAGACCAGGCTGAGAGGCGCGCCGCGACGGTGCCGACGATCAGGGTCAGCGCTTGTCGAGGTCGATCAGGCCGAGACGGGCGGCCTTCTGCAGACGGCGGGGCACCTTGTGCTGCTGGCCCGCAACGGTGACGTTGACCAGGCCCGTGGCCTCGGCCTTCCACTGCGCGCGCCGGCTACGGGTGTTCGCGCGCGACATCCTGCGCTTGGGCACAGCCATGACGCATCTCCTTGCTCTGGGGTTGCTCTGTGGTTCCCGGGGGTACCGGATTGTGCAGCTGCGCGAACGGCAACGGCGACAGTTGCGTTTCAGGATAGCCGGTGACCTGCACCCCACCCAAATTCACTGCGTGCACCCTCACGAACGACAAACGGGCTTCGCGGCCTGCGCTGCAGAGTTACTGTCCTCACAGCCAGCGGCCGGTATTTGCACAGCGAGCTACAAGGGGATCCTCATGAAACATTTGGTTATCGCTGTCCTGCTGGCGCTGACTTTGGCGGGATGCGGCGGCGGCGGGGGTGCGGCCACCGAATCCAGCGCCGCCGAATCGCCGGTCGCTGCTTCGGAAGAATCGTCTGCCCAGGAGACCACTGCCGGCGGGACGCCAGCGTCGGGCTGCACCGCGAGCGGGCTGGACGCCATGACGGCGCTGTCCGATTTCCAGTTGGAAATGGATCAGGCGCAGAAAGACGGCAAGATCACGTCCGACCAGCTGCTGGCCTCCCGCGACAGTCTGTTCGACGCCACGCAGGCGGCCCAGGAGAAAGAGGACTGGGCCGCCTATTGCAAGGCGATCGACGACACCCGGACCGAGCTGGGGCTCTGACCGCACCGCCCTGCCGATCAGCGCCACTGCCGATCACCGTCCCTGCCGCGCCTGCGCGAACATCAGCATGCCTGCCGCCGCGAAGCTGAGTAGCAGCAGCGCGTAGGCAGTCAGCCCGACCTGCCCGCGGCTCAGCCCCACACCGATCAACGTGATCGCACCGAGCAGCACCACCACGTTTCCCGCGATGAGCAGCACCTTGTGCCTGCGTGAGAACTGCCGCGCGGCCGGGCGGGCCGGACTTTCGGCGGGCGGGTTCCGCAGCCTGCGCACGGCGACCACAATCATGAACAACGCGGCGGCCGCGATGAGCCACCCTGAATGGGGAGAGTGCTGGTTGGTTTCCGAATCACCGAGGCTGGGGCTGAGCGCGATGATGACACCCAACACCACCCACACCACACCGAGTCCGATCTGCACACGAGGCGTCAACACACCAACAGTATCGGCCTTTGTTGTATGCGATTGCATCCCACCTGCCGGATACGTTGCCACACCCCTTGACGCGAGACCGGCGGTCCCGGGTAACCTACCGGTTGGTTGGGCGGCAGTTGACCACGAGGAGTGTGTGTGGCGGTAGCGGTTCGCATCGGGAATTGCTCGGGTTTCTACGGTGACCGGCTGTCGGCGATGCGCGAGATGATCACCGGCGGCGACCTGGACTATGTGACCGGGGACTACCTGGCCGAGCTGACGATGCTGATCCTCGGCCGCGACCGCATGAAGAACCCCGACCGCGGCTACGCCAAGACGTTCCTCACGCAACTCGAGGACTGCCTGGGGCTGGCGCAGGACCACAACGTGCGGATCGTCGCGAACGCAGGCGGGCTCAACCCGGCCGGCCTGGCCACGGCGGTCCGGGCGCTGGCCGAGCGGCTGGGCCTCGACATCAACGTGGCCCACGTCGAGGGCGACGACCTGCTGGGGCGCACCGACGAACTGGGACTGGGGTCACCGCTGACCGCCAACGCCTACCTCGGCGCATGGGGCATCGTCGACTGCCTTCAGCGCGGCGCCGACGTCGTCGTCACCGGTCGCGTCACCGACGCCTCGGTGATCGTCGGACCGGCCGCGGCCCATTTCGGTTGGAGCCGTACCGATTACGACCAGTTGGCCGGGGCGGTGGTCGCCGGGCACGTCATCGAATGCGGGGTGCAGGCCACCGGCGGCAACTTCGCCTTCTTCACCGAGGTGGCGGATCTGACCTACGCCGGGTTTCCACTCGCCGAGATCGAGGCCGACGGATCGTCGGTGATCACCAAGCACCCGGGCACGGGCGGGCTGGTCTCCACCGACACTGTCACCGCGCAACTGCTCTACGAGATCACCGGGGCGCGCTACGCCAATCCCGATGTGACAGCGCGGATGGACTCCGCGGCGCTCACCCAGGACGGCGCCGACCGCGTCCGGATCACCGGTGTGGTGGGCGAACCGCCGCCACCCACGCTCAAGGTGTCGCTGAACAGCATCGGCGGCTTCCGCAACGCCATGACGTTCGTGCTCACCGGCCTGGACATCGAGGCCAAGGCCGAGTTGGTGCGGCGACAGCTCGACGAGGGTCTGGCCGTCAAACCCGCCGAGCTGGACTGGACGCTGGCCCGCACCGACCACCCCGACGCAGCCACCGAGGAGGCGGCCAGCGCGCTGCTGCACTGCGTCGTGCGCGATCCCGACCCCGCTGTGGTCGGCCGTCAGTTCTCCTCGGCCGCAATTGAATTGGCACTGGCCAGTTACCCAGGATTTCACGTCACCGCGCCACCAGCCGATGGTCAGGTGTACGGCGTGTTCAACGCGGGGTTCGTCGACGCCGCCGAGGTTCAACAGGTCGCCGTGCACGCCGACGGCACCAGGACCGACATCGCACCCGCCGACGAGACGCTTGCTCTGATCGGCGCCGACGACCCCGGGTTGCCCGGTCCGCCACCCGACGGGCCGACCCGGCGTGCGCCGCGGGGCGCCATCGCCGGCGCGCGCAGCGGCGACAAGGGTGGGTCGGCCAACGTCGGGGTGTGGGTACGCACCGAGGAGCAGTGGCATTGGCTGGCCAACACACTGACGGTCGACGCCCTCAGGCAGCTCCTCCCCGAGACCGCCGACCTGGGCGTCACCCGCCACCTGCTGCCCAACCTGAAGGCGGTCAACTTCGTCATCGACGGGATCCTCGGCCAGGGCGTGGCCTACCAGGCGCGCTTCGACCCGCAGGCCAAAGGCCTCGCTGAGTGGCTGCGCAGCCGTCATGTCGACATCCCAGAAAGCCTGTTGCCGTGAGTATCTGGAACACCCCGGAGCGCGAGGCGCTGCGCAAGAGCGTGCGCAGCTTCACCGAACGCGAGATCGTGCCGCACGCCGCCGAATGGGAACGCATTGGTGAGCTGCCGCGCGATCTGCATCGCAAGGCCGCCGCAGCCGGCCTCATGTGCCCCAACCTGCCGGAGTCCGTCGGGGGCGGCGGAGGCGACGCGGCCGACGCCGTGGTGGTGTGTGAGGAACTGAACGCCGCAGGCGCCCCCGGCGGTGTCTACGCGTCGCTGCTCACCTGCGGTATCGCGGTGCCCCATATGGCAGCCTCCGGCGATCAGCGCCTCATCGACCGCTTCGTCCGGCCCACACTGCAGGGCGAGAAGATCGGCGCGCTGGCCATCACCGAACCCGGCGGCGGGTCCGATGTCGGGCACCTGACCACCCGGGCCGTGCGCGACGGTGACCACTACATCGTCAACGGCGCGAAGACCTACATCACCTCCGGTGTGCGCGCCGACTACGTCGTGACCGCGGTGCGTACCGGCGGACCCGGCGCAGGCGGGGTCTCGCTGCTGGTGGTCGAGAAGGGCACCCGGGGTTTCGAAGTCACCCGCCGGCTCGACAAGATGGGCTGGCGTTCCTCGGACACCGCCGAGCTGTCCTACGTCGACGCGCGGGTGCCCGCGGAAAACCTGGTCGGTCCGGAGAACTCCGGATTCCTGCAGATCGCACAGGCCTTCGTCGCGGAACGGATAGGGCTTGCCGCCCAGGCGTATTCGGCGGCGCAACGTTGCCTGGACCTGACCGTGCAATGGTGTCGCGACCGCGAAACGTTCGGGCGCCCACTGATCTCACGCCAACCGGTGCAGAACACCCTGGCCGAGATGACCCGGCGCATCGACGTCGCCCGGGTGTACTCGCGGCACGTGGTGGAGCGCGAGCTGGCGGGTGAGACCAATCTGATCGCCGAGGTCTGCTTCGCCAAGAACACCGCCGTCGAAGCCGGTGAATGGGTGGCGAATCAGGCCGTGCAACTG
>CAMFLL010000323.1 GCA_945957405.1 uncultured Mycolicibacterium sp.
AGATGTGTATAAGAGACAGCGACAGTATTCCGGGATCCGGTTCGATCGCGACGGACCGCCGCAATGCGTCGGCCCGAATTCCGTTGCCGCCACGCATGTTGTCGGCAAGTCCGAACAACGCGCTGTCGCGCAACCGTTCCCACGTCAGGGCCGAGCGCCGCACCAGTCCGGCAGGGGTGTCGGCGTCCTCGGCGGCAATCGGGCACAACAGGTGGCTGACCACCTCGGGCTGGGCGAACACCGACAACAGCGCGACGATGTCTGCGAACGCCTCGTGGAGCGCCGCCTGATCCGGTGAGGACGGTGACATGAACTTGGCCCGCAGACCGTCGAGAAGCGCGTGGGCGGTCTCGTGCACCACGACGTCGTGCGACAGGCACAACAACGTGGGCTCGGCTCCTGCGGCACCGCGGACGTAGCCGAACAGCAGCGCCTCGGCGTCGGGTGAGTAGAAGGCGTTGGAGTCCTCGAAGGCGTGCGGTACGACTTTGAGCTGATGTCCGCGGATGCCCCATCCGACGCGCCTGCCGAGCGCGAATTCGAAGCGCTGCAAAGTGCTGTGCACGATGGCATAGGCATTCCAGGCCTGGTATTCCGGATCGTTCAGCAGCGCCGCCCGGGTCGCGGGGAGCTTGATGTCGAACCAGTCCCGCGGCTCGGCCGGGCGGTACATCCGGCCCGTCGACGCGTCGTAATCCATGATGTAGACCGAACAGCCCATCGGGCCGTCATCGAGGTCTTCAGCTGGCAACGTGACGACGGCGGTGACCACCCGGCCGGCGCTGGTGACGACGCTCGGGTCCTGCGCGACGATCTCGATGCGCCGCGGCCGGGCGCCGCTTGCGGACACTGTCGTCAGGCCTGCCGGAGCACGACGGTGTGGTTGACGCTCGTCACCGGAACGATGAGCTTCTGCATGCTCCACATCGTGGCCGACGTGCTGCTGGTCGGCCAGCACCAGTCGAATGCTTCCGTGGGCAACGCGACATTCCACGCGCCGCCCCATACCAACGTGCGGTCCGAGGAATGCGCGTGCCAGAAGTACTTGGCGCCGTTGGACGCACCGCCACGCACGCACACCGTGCCGCCGCTGCCGATCGTCCACCAGCCCTTCTTGGCCCAGTTGTCGCCGTCGGGGCAGTTGGTCCAGCTGTAACCGATCGCCACGTTGACAGTGCGATTGGTGCCGTTCCGGAAGTAGAGTGCCATGTCAGTTCTCCTTGACCGGAAGCGGATCGGGCAGCACGTCGTCGTCGGCCGACTCGGTGGCGGGGGCGATGCCGGCGAAGTGCTCCGAGGCAGTCGAATCGCCCTCTTTGACCAGACCGGTCGTCGGTGTCTCGATATCAGAAGTGGGCGGCGGGCCGAGTTCGGCGACCTCCTCCGCGGTGAGCATGCGGGACAACTCTGACGGTGGCATGGTGACCTCCAGATGGATGGTGAGTGTGCTGTCGATGACCACACTCACCGTCGCCGCAACGACGGGCACGCGTACTGCGCTACCTGATTCAGGGCGTGACGGCGTCGATCGCGCGGTAGATGCGTTGTTCGCTGACCGGGCGCGCGGTGCCCAGCTGCTGCGCCCACAGGCTGACCCGGAGTTCCTCGATCAGCCATGCGATATCGCGGACGTCGCCGCCGGCGGCGCGGCTGGGCGACAACGCGGCCACCAGATCGTCGTAGGCATCCTCGACGGCGTGCACCCGACCCATCCGATCCTGGTCGGCGTTGATCCCCTGCGGCAGCCGGTCCAACCGCCGCTCGATGGCGGTCACGTAGCGTGCGAGATCGCCGAGACGCGCCGCCCCGGTGACGGTGACGAACCCGGCCGGGAGCAGTCTGTCGAGCTGGGCGCGGATATCCTCGATCGCGCCGCGCTGGGCGGCCTGCGGATTGTCCGGGAGCCGGCGGTGGACCTCGTGCAGGGCGGTCAGGACGCGGGCGACCCTGGTGAGGATCCCGTTGGTCGCCGATACCAGGCCCGACGCCACGCGGGCACGAAGCTCCTCGAACTCCACCCGGTTCCAGACCGGCCTGGTCGCCAGGGTGTCCACCGCGGCATCCGCGCAGTCATCCAACAGCGCGGTCAGCGAGCCGTCCGGATTGGCTCCGAGTGTCAAACGTGTTCGGGGATCGAGTTGTCGTTCAATGCTTTTCACCGGCGATGGCACGGTCAGACGCAGCAGTCGCCGGATCCCGGCCGTCATCGCGGCGACCTGTTCGACCTCGGTGGCGAAGACCCGCACGTCAACGGTGCCGCCGGTGTCGACCAGTGCGGGGTAGCCGCGGACGACGTGCCCGCTACCCGCTTCGTTGCGCACCGGAACCGTCGACTCGGCTTCGACGACCCGCGGCAGATCATCGAGATCCTCGGGCCATGACCGCAACCCACGCCGCTCCAGCTCACCGGCCACCGCTTCGGCGACGGCCGCGCGGGTGGTGCCCGCCAACCGTTGCTTGAGCTCGTCGATGTCCTTGCCGCGCGCCACTTCTGCGCCCTCGGGTGTCTCCACGGCGAAGGTCACCCGCAGGTGGGCGGGCAGCTTGGACAGGTCGAACGCGGTGATCGGAACCAGCACACCCGACAGTCGCTGCCGCGCGCGCTCCCCCGACTCGAGCAGCGGACCGGAATCGGGCCCGATGATGGTGAGCACCGCACGGGCGGTGTCGGGGGCGGGTACGAAATTGCGGCGCAGGTCCTTGGGCAGCGATTTGATCAGCGCGGTCACCAGCTCCTCGCGCAGCGCGGGTACCTGCCAGGCGAACGTGTCACCACCCAGCCTGGCCAGCACCCCGACGGGCACGTGCACCGTCACGCCGTCATCCGCGGCACCCGGGTCGAACCGGTAGGTCAGCGGCAGCGCGAGGTCGCCGGCCTGCCAGTTGTCGGGATGGTCGGCGTCACTTTCGTTGCGGAGCAGTTCTTCCCGGGTGAACGTCAACAGATTCGGCGTACGGTGCCGCTCCTTTTTCCACCAGGCGTCGAAGTGCCGCGCGGAGACCACCGTGGCCGGTATCCGGCCGTCGTACAGCGCATAGATCTCATCGTCACCCACGATCAGGTCGCGGCGCCGCGCGCGATCCTCCAATTCGGCGAGATCCTCACGCAACCGGGCGTTGTCACGGAAGAAGTGGTGTCGAGTCGTCCAGTCGCCCTCGACCAGCGCGTGCCGGATGAACAGTTCGCGGGCCAGTTCCGGGTCGACCTGGGCGTACCCGACGCGGCGCCGCGGCACCAGGGGCAGTCCGTAGAGTGTCACCCGTTCGAAGGCCATCACTTCGCCGCGCCTGGCGTCCCAGTGCGGTTCACTGTAGCTGCGCTGCACCAGATCAGCGGCGATCCGCTCGACCGCTTCGGGTTCGACGCGGGCCGCGATACGACCGTAGAGGCGGCTGGTCTCGACGAGGTCGGCGACGACGATCCACCGAGGCGGCCGCTTGGTCAGCACAGAGCCCGGCGCGAGAACGAATTTCGTGTTCCGCGCTCCGACGTAGTCACGGGATTCGCCCTCGCGCAGGCCGATGTGCGAGAGCAGCCCCGCGGTCAGTGCCGCGTGGACGCGCGCCGGGTCGGCGGGCTCGTCCTGGGGTCCGGCTTCGGTCAGCCCGAGACCGGTCGCGATCCCCCGCAGTTGGCCGACCAGGTCCTGCCATTCGCGGATACGCAGGTAGTGCAGGAACTCCTCGCGGCACATCCGGCGAAACGAGTTGCCGGACCGCTCTTTTCGCTGCGTCCGCAGGTAGTTCCACAGGTTCAGGTAGGAGACGAAATCGGAGTGCTCGTCGGCGAATCGGGCATGTTTCTGCCGCGCCGCCTCTTCCCGGTCGGCGGGCCGTTCCCGCGGGTCGGGGATCGACAACGCCGCGGCGACCACCAACACCTCGCGCAGGCATCCTTCGACATCGGCGGCCAGGATCATCCGCCCGATACGCGGATCCAGCGGCAGCTGGGCCAGCCGCCGTCCCAACGAGGTGATCGCGCCCGCATTGTCGAACGCGCCGAGTTCCTGCAGGAGCTGCACGCCGTCGCGGATGCTGCGCCGGTCTGGCGGATCCAGGAACGGGAATTCCTCGATGTCGCCGAGCTGCAGTGCGGCCATCTGCAAGATGACGGCGGCGAGGTTGGTGCGCAGGATCTCCGGGTCCGTGTAGCGCGGTCGCGCCTCGAAATCGGACTCGGAGTACAGCCGGATGCACACGCCTGGTGCGGTGCGGCCCGAGCGGCCCGCGCGCTGCGCCGCCGACGCCTGTGAGATCGGTTCGATGGGCAGTCGCTGCACCTTGGTCCGGCGGCTGTACCGCGAGATGCGCGCCGTGCCCGGGTCCACCACATAGCGCACCCCGGGCACGGTCAGGGAGGTCTCGGCGACGTTGGTGGCCAAGACTATTCGGCGTGCGGTGTGCGGCGCGAAGACGCGTTGCTGCTCGGCGGTGGGGAGTCGGGCGTACAGCGGCAGCACCTCGGTGGGTATCCGGGCAGTGCGTTCGAGATCGCGGAGCGCCTCTGCGGTGTCACGGATCTCGCGCTCGCCGGACAGGAACACCAGGATGTCGCCCGGTGGCTCGTGCCCCAGCTCGTCGATGGCGTCGACGATCGCGTCGGTGGGATCCCGCATCTCGGTGCGGATCACGTCCTGGTCGGGGTCGTCGGGGTCGGCGTTCGCGTCGTCGTCATCGGCGTAGACCGGGACTTCCAGTGGTCGGTAACGGATCTCGACCGGATACGTGCGCCCGGAGACCTCGACTATCGGGGCGCCGCCGAAATGGGCGGCAAACCGTTCGGGCTCGATGGTCGCCGAGGTCACGATGACCTTCAGGTCGGGTCGGCGCGGCAGCAGTTCGCGCAGGTAGCCCAGTAGGAAGTCGATGTTGAGGCTGCGCTCGTGGGCTTCGTCGAGGATCAGTGTGTCGTACCGCAGCAACCTGCGGTCGCGCTGGATCTCGGCAAGCAGGATGCCGTCGGTCATCAACTTGACCAGCGTGCGGTCACTGGCCTGGTCGGTGAACCGCACGGTGTAGCCGACGGCGTCACCCAGCGCGATGTCCAGTTCGTCGGCGATGCGCTGCGCGACGGTGCGCGCCGCCAGCCGCCGAGGTTGGGTATGCCCGATGGTGCCGCGTACACCACGACCGAGTTCCAGGCAGATCTTGGGCAGCTGCGTGGTCTTACCCGAGCCCGTTTCACCGGCGACGACCACCACCTGGTGCTCGCTGATCGCCTTGGCGATATCGCCGCGTCGCTCGCTGACCGGCAGATCCGGGTACGTGATGCGGGGTACCGCACCCAGCCTGGCGGCGACCAGTGTTTCGGCGGCCGCGACCTGCTGCGCGATTTTCTCGATCTGCTCGGGGCTGACGTTGCGCAGGTTCTTCAGCCTGCGCCCCAGCCGGGAGGCGTCCCGATAGGTCAGACCGTCGAGGCGACCACGCAGCTCGCGCACCAGTTCACGCGACGGATCGGACACCGTGACGAGGATACTTCCAGCGGTTGGCGCGCAATCAGTCCGCGGACGGCGACCAGTGAGCCAGCATCGCGGCGAACGTGTCGAACGCGGCCTTGTTGTTGCCGTAGGTGGCCTCGAAGTGGATGCTCAGCGGGAAACCGAGCTCGCCGACGCCGTCGACTACGCGCTTGTACAGGTCGACCAGCAGCCTGCGGCGTTCCTTGGCTTCGGTGCCGGCCAGGGTCTTGACGAAGTCCTGCTCCGCGGCGACAGCGGCGTTACCCGGATCCTGGATCAGCCAGTTGATGAGCCCGATCTTGGTCTCGACCTGCGGGACGAAGCCGAACGACAGCAGGATCTCGGGGCGATGATCCGTGGACCTGGCGAACTCGCCCAGAAAGTCGACGATGGCATCGGAGTACAGCAGCTGGGTCATGCCGTACGTCGCGCCCTGTTTGCACTTGAACGTGAAGCGGCCCTGTTCGCCGTCCCGGGTGGGGATCAGGATCGCGCCGCGATTGGCGATCAGCGGCTCGAAGATCGACAGAGCGTCGGTGGGTGCCACCCCGGAGCCCTCGCCGTCGTTCATGGTGCGGGGGACGCCGACGAACGCGATGCCTTCGATCCCCGACTGGTCGAGGACGGTCAGCCGCTGCCGCAGTGCGGTCTCGTCGAGGAAGGCGGTGACCTGGGTGCACAGACCCCGCACACCGGGCAGCTCCGGGGAGATGATGGACCAGAAGTCCAGCACGTCCATCTTGGGCTTCATCTCGACCGGCCGGCCGTCGTCCTCTTCGATCATTCCCGGCATCATCACGTGGCGGATGACGCCTTCCAGGCCGGACTGCTCCGAGCTCTGCAGGACCTTGTGCGCCTCTTCGAGTGCCTGCTCACGACCCCGATCCACGTTCGGTGGGACGAGTTCGAGCGCGACGGTGTTCAGACTCACCAACCTGCTCCTACTGCTCTAGAACGCCTCGCTGGTGGTGCGGGCAATGACCAAAAACGGCGAGAGCAAAGCCCACCGTGCCGCCGCAGCTTTGCAGACGCCAGTGCAGCCACGATAGCGACCTGGGCTGAGAGTCTGATCCGGCGGTATCCCTTTCAGCGCCGCCGCACTGCTGTCTTACAGTGTTCACGACGGACTCAACTAACTGTTTGGTAGCCGGTACTCGCGGTAGCGGGTTTGTCCGGGCCCATCCCAGATCGGAGGACCGACCGTGAGACTGGCGCTCAGCGAAGCCGACGCAGCCTTCCGTGACGAACTGCGGGATTTCTTCGCCCGCGAGATACCCGCCGACATCCAGGAACGGACCCGCAACGGGCATCCGAAGTACCCCGACGACCCGGTGACCACCCAGCGGATCCTGAACGCGAACGGCCTCGGCGTGCCGAACTGGCCCGTCGAGTGGGGTGGTAAGGACTGGTCGCCGTTGCAGCGGCAGATCTGGGCCGACGAGATGCGACTGGCCTGCGTGCCCGAACCGTTGGCGTTCAACGCCAGCATGGTCGGGCCCGTCATCGCCCAGTTCGGCTCCCAGGAGACCAAGGAGCGGTTCCTGCCGCCGACGGCCAACCTGGACATCTGGTGGTGCCAGGGGTTCTCCGAACCGGAGGCCGGTTCCGACCTCGCGTCGCTGCGCACCACCGCGGTCCGCGACGGCGACAGCTATGTCATCAACGGTCAGAAGACGTGGACCACGCTCGGGCAGTACGCCGACTGGATCTTCCTGCTGGCCCGCACCGACCCCGGCGCACCCAAACGGCAGGCCGGTATCTCGTTCCTGCTCGCCGAGATGTCGACGCCCGGCATCACGCTGCGGCCGATCAAGCTGATCGACGGCAGCTTCGAGGTCAACGAGGTGTTCTTCGAAGACGTGCGGGTGCCCGCCGACCAACTCGTCGGCGAGGAGAACAAGGGCTGGACCTACGCGAAGTTCCTGCTCAGCAACGAACGCACCGGAATCGCCCGGATCGGGAGCACCAAAGTCGTTCTCGCACAGGTGAAAGAGCGTGCGGCCGCGGTCCGCAGCGGCGGCGGGACACTGCTCGAAGACCCATTGTTCGCCGCACGCGTCGCCGAGGTGGAGAACGGACTGCTGGCACTCGAGCTGACGCAGCTGCGTGTCAGCGGTTCCGAGGCCGACGGCAAGCCGAACCCCGCGTCGTCGATCCTCAAGTTGCGTGGCAGCCAGTTACAGCAGGCCGCCACCGAACTGCTCATGGACGTCGCAGGCCCTGCTGCGCTGCCCACCGGCGGCGACGTCGCGCTGGCCGCACCCGTGTGGGCCCAGGAGTCAGCACCGCGGTACCTCAACTACCGCAAGACATCGATCTACGGCGGCACCAACGAGGTGCAGCGCAACATCATCGCCTCGACCATCCTGGGATTGTGAGCACGCCATGGACTTTGACCTGACCGATGAACAGCAACTGCTCTGCGACACCACCCGTGAGGTGTTGTCCCGCACCTATGACGTCGAAACCCGTAACAAGGTCGTCGATTCCGAACTGGGCTTCAGCCGCGACGTCTGGAAACAGCTCGCCGAGATCGGCATCCTCGGGTTGGGATTCGACCCCGAGGAGGCCGGTCAGATCGAGATCATGGTGGTGCAGAACGAGATCGGCCGCGCGCTGGCCCCCGAGCCCGTCGCCGCGGCGGCCCTGATCCCCGGTGGTCTGATCGCCGCGGTCGGCAGCGACGCCCAACGGGGTCTGCTCGACGAGGTCGCCGACGGCCGGCGCCTGCTGGCGTTCGCCCACACCGAGCCAGGGATGCGCACACCGTCGACCGAGCCCACCACACGAGCGGAGCAACAAGGCGATTCGTGGACGCTGACAGGACGCAAGGCGCCCGTGCTGGCCGGTGACTGCGCCGACACCCTGATCGTGAGCGCGGTACTGCCGTCCGGCGGTGTCGGACTGTTCCTCGTCGACGCCGACGCAACGCAGCGCACCGCATATC
>CAMFLL010000324.1 GCA_945957405.1 uncultured Mycolicibacterium sp.
TCCTTGATCTCCTCGGTGATCTTTTCGACGTCGCGCCGCACGCTGTCGACGGACTCGGCGGCCGGCGGCGGCACCTGTTCCACCTGTTTCTTGCCCACCAGTGCGGCGGCACCGGCGGCAGCGAACAACACCGCAGCCACGATCAGTGCGGCCGCCCAGACCGGCAACACCAGCGCCAGGGCCGCCACGGCAGCCGCAACCAGGGTGGCCAAGCCGAGTACGGTCAGCAGTCCCGCCGCCCCGGCCAGCCCTGCGCCAAGTCCCGCATGGCGGGCTGAGGACTGAAATTCCTTCTGCGCCAACCGCATTTCGTCGCGGATAAGCCGGCTGGTCTGCTCCGAGAGCCGGCTCAGCAGTTCGCCGGTTGACGCCTGCGGCGCCTGTGATGTGATCATCGCCCATCCTCCTTGCACACAGCCTCTACTGCGGCAGTGCCCGGTCCGGACGCAGGGCAAACATCAGTTTGCGCCGCCGGCGCCCCGGGTATCAGGCAGAAGCGGTGTTCAGCCCGTTGCGCCCGACAATAAGAGATCAGCTTTCGTGGGAGGAATTCATGTCCCAGACCGACGTCGTCGATTACCTGCAGGCCCAGCACCAGGCCATCAAGAATCTCTTCACCGAGACGCTGGACGCGCCCGACACCGACACCCAACGTGAGGCATTCGACCGGTTGCGCGTGATGTTGGCGGTGCACGAGGCCGCCGAAGAGATGTTCGTGCACCCCCGGGCGCGGCGCAAGCTCGACGACGGCGCCGCAGTTGCCGACGCTCGCCTTGCCGAGGAGCACGATGCGAAGGTGGCGCTGCAGGAATTGGAGCGGATCCCGCACGGCACCGCGGAATTCGGCAAGGCGCTGATCCATCTGCAGGCCGCGGTGGTCAAGCACGCCCAGAACGAGGAGGCCGACGAGTTCCCGCGCTTACGTGCCGAACTGGAGGTCGATGAGCTGCACAAGCTCGCCGCCGCCGTCCAGGTCGCCGAGAAGATCGCGCCGACGCATCCGCACCCCGGCACCGAATCGGCACTGGCGAACTTCGTTGCCGGACCGTTCGCATCGCTGCTCGACCGCAGCCGTGACGCGTTGCGCGCGGCGATGAACTGACCCTGACCGGATCAGCTGAGCGTCACCACGTCGTACTCGCCGTCGGCGTGGCGGGCACGGATGGTCTTCTTGTCGTACTTGCCCACGCTGGTGCGCGGAATGGTGTCGACGAATGTCCAGCGCTCCGGCAGCCACCAGCGAACCACCTTGTCGGCCAGGAAATCTCGTAACTCCTCGGCGTCGGCGGTGGCGCCGTCCTTCACGACAACCGCGGCCAGCGGCCGTTCCTGCCAACGGTCGTCGGGCACACCGACGACGGCGGCTTCCAGGACGGCCGGATGCGCGATGAGATGGTTCTCCAAGTCCACCGACGAGATCCACTCGCCGCCGGACTTGATGACATCCTTGGCGCGGTCGGTCAGCGTGATGTAGCCGAGCGGGTCGATCCGGCCGACGTCACCGGTGCGCAGCCAGCCTTCCTGGAACTTCGATCGGTCGGTGTTGCGGTAATACGATCCGGTGATCCAGCCGCCGCGGACCTCGAGCTCACCGACGGCCACGCCGTCGTTGGGCAGTACCACGCCTTCGTCATCGACGATCCGCGCATCGACGCCGCACAGCGGACGACCCTGCGTACCGCGTAGCGCCCAGTGCTGTTCGTCGTCGACGTCGGGCGGCGGCCAGGCCAACGTCGCCATGGGCGATGTCTCGGTCATGCCCCACAACTGACGGATCTGCACGCCGTGGTTGGCCTCGAATGTGCGCATCAACGACACCGGCACGGCCGACCCGCCGCACACCACCAGGCGCAGCGACGAGATGTCATGGCCGGTTTCGCAGTCCAGGTAGTTCATCACGTCGTTCCAGATGGTGGGCACAGCGCCGGCCACGGTGGGCCGCTGCGTCTCGATCAGGTGGACCAGCGAGGCGGCGTCCAGGTGGCGGTCCGGCAGCACCAGATCGGCACCGGCCATCAGCGCCGCGTAGGGCAGGCCCCAGGCGTTGGCGTGGAACATGGGCACGATCGGCAACGCCTTGTCGGAGAACCCAAGACCCATCCCGTTGCCGCTGCAGGCTGCCATCGAATGCAGGTAGCTCGACCGGTGGCTGTACACCACACCTTTCGGGTGTCCGGTGGTACCGCTGGTGTAACACATTGCCGCTGCCGAGTTTTCGTCTATCTCGGGCCACTCGAACCGATCGGACTGGGCCGCGGTGACGTCGTGATAGCGCAGCACGCGCTTGCCGGCCGCCTCGAACGGCGCGAGGTCTCCCTCGCCGACCGCGATGACCGTATGAACCGTCTCCATCTTGGGCAGCACCGGCCCCAGCACGCCGGCCAGGGAAAGGTCGGCGATCACCACCTGGTCCTCCGCCTCATAGGCGACGAACTCGATCTGCTCGGGGAAGAGCCGGATGTTGAGTGTGTGCAGCACCGCGCCCATCGCCGGCACCGCCAGATAGGCCTCCAGGTGCTCCTGGTTGTTCCACATGAAGGTGGCGACGCGCTGGTCACCCGTGATGCCAAGCGAGCGCAGCGCGTTGGCCAGGCGGGCGGCTTGCGCGCCGACTTCTCGATAGGTGGCCTGGCGGTAGTCCCCACCACCGTTGGCGGTGGTGACCGTACGGTCACCGTGCACGTCGAGGGCGTATCGCAGGATCGCGGTCACCGTCAGGGGAAAGGTCTGCATGGTGCTGAGCATCGAGTCGGGCCTCCCGTGGCGGGCAAACGGACGTCAGAAGGGAATGCGCCCTACGCTAACGCGGGTGACGGTTGGGAAATCGATTTTGCTCTTCGCGGTCGCCGCCCTGTTCGAGATCGGCGGCGCCTGGTTGGTGTGGCAGGGCATTCGCGAACACCGTGGTTGGCTGTGGGCGGGGTTCGGTGTCGTGGCGCTGGGCGCCTACGGATTCGTCGCAACCCTGCAGCCGGACGCCAATTTCGGCCGCATCCTCGCCGCCTACGGTGGTGTCTTCGTCGCCGGATCCCTGGCGTGGGGCATGGCGTTCGACGGGTTCCGCCCCGATCGCTGGGACGCAATCGGGGCGCTGATCTGTCTCCTGGGTGTGGCGGTGATCATGTACGCGCCACGCGGTGCGTGACGGCCGTAATCGGGGCGGGAACGAAATCGGACCCGCAAACGATGTACTGCAGTGAGATACTGGGCAGAACAACCCTTGCGAGGAGACATCACGATGCGGACCGCGCTCACAGTTGCAGCGATGGCGTTGGCGACGGCGGGCCTGGTGGCCGGGCCGGCCGCGCTGGCGTCAGCGGAGGGCCAGGACGCCCAGACCACCATCAATGAGTTGCAGTCACAGGGCTACACGGTGCGCATCGACCGGGTGGGTTCGGGGCCGCTGTCCGAATGTGTGGTGACCAGCGTGCGCAATCCTCAGCAGATCACGCAGTGGGTACCCGCGGTCGGCCCGGTGCTCGGCCGCGACAATGGAACCGTCCTGATCCAGGACACCATCAGCAAAAGCATCTCGGTGTCGCTGAACTGCGGCAGCAGCCGGTGACCCGGAGCTGACCGGGGTCACCGTCGCGGTAGGACAGCGGTTCAGACGCGGTCCGCGCGCTCCAGCTCCAGCATCGGAACGTCGATCACCGCGTCGTCGTCCGACATCATCTGCGCCAGCAGCGACTCGGTGCTCGACGCCACCGTCAAGATGGTGATCCCGCCGTCGAAATCGGCGATGTACAACCATTTTCCGTCGGCACTCTCGGTCACGCAGGACGGCTCGCCGACCGCGGTGACGGTGTCGATCACCTCGTAGGTGCGGGTGCACATCACCGCCACCCGATCGCCGTTGACGATGTAGAGCCGCTCGCCCGAGGCGCTGAGCGTCAGTTGCGTTGCGGCATTGCCGAGTTCGACGGTGCCGAGGACGCGCATGGAAGCGGTGTCCACCACGTCGACGATGCCGCCCACTGCGGCGTCGTCACCGGCGACGAACAGGACGCCGCCGTCGGCGCTCACCGCGAGATCGCGGACAGACGTGTCGAACGCCAGGCCTGAGACGACCCGACGGGCGTCGGTGTCGATCGCCACGACCTCTCCGCCCAGGTGGTCGACGGTGGCCAGGAACACCCGGCTGCCATCGCGGCTGACGGTGATCGCCTCGGCGGTGGCACCGTGGCGGGTGCCGAGCTCGACGGTGGTGACCCGCCCGTCGGTCGTGTCGATCGCGGCCATGTCGGCGCCGTCACGTCCGGTGCGGGCGACATAGATGTGCTTACCGTCCGGGTTGGCCACGATGTCGCGCACCGAGTCCGCCATCGGGTGGGTGATCGGGTCGGCGGCGCCGGGCGCAACCATCGTGACGGCATCGCAGTGGAAGGACGCGGTGCTGACGTAGGCATGCCCGTCCGCGATGGTGACGGCGAAGGGGTCGTAGAGATCGGTGATCGTGGCGCGGACACTCAGCGTCGACGCGTCGAGCACCGACACACTGTCGTCGGCGTGGTTGGTGACGAACATGCGCCCGCTCGCGGCGTCGATGGTCATGTCGGCAATCGGGCCGTTGCCCACGGCGACGCGTCGCAGCGCCGAGAACCCGGGCGCCGTGTCGGTCTGGACGAGGGGCTCCTCGACAGGGATGACCGCCGAATGCGGCAGCACGTCGGGCAGTCGCTTCAGGTGTGACCGAACAGCGCGGCTCGACTGCTCGCCGGCACCGCGGAGCGCGGGCAACCAGCTGGGCGCCAGCGGTGTCGTGGGCTCCGCCAGCGCGACCCCACCCATCGCATCCGTCACAGCGTCCACATTCGCCACATTGTTTGCCATCGTGCGCGGCACCTCCCTCATGTCGGGCACCCGGCGACAGACACGTCGCCAGTCACGCGCCACCTCGGCGCTGGCCCCGGTCGAGTGTAGCGACGAAATTGGCAATCAAAAATATCGGAATGAGCAATCCGTTGGCGCAGTCCACTATCGACTTACCCGGCCCTCAGGATGCAGCGTTATACAATCGTGTTGTTTGCTGATAGCAAGCACATCAAACTAATTTGAGCTGGTGCTACGTCATCGTCAGTTAATTAGCATTCGCATTTTCTTCGAGTGTTCTTAATAAGAAATTCTCAGCCGCCTGACATCAAATGAGGGCTAAATCACAGGCGGCATTTCTGCGTGTTAAACGTGGCCTGTGCCACACCAGCGCGTCGCGGGCGCCGATGACATGACACGGCCGCCCGCCGCGCCTCCCATAATCTCGCCTATGTTCGCTGTCGCGACCCGCTGCAGATCAGCCGGGAGTGACGAAATCCGCCGGAGCCCCGAACCAGCGCCGCAGGGCCGCGCGCAGTCGCTGCGCGTCGACAGGACTAACAGCGTCGGCAGCCCACGCGACATAGCCGTCCGGCCTGATCAACAGCGCGGCCGGGGCGCACTCGGCCGCCACCGTGGTGACCGTCACCCGGTCCCGCCACGGATCGACGACGGAGCGGTAGCCGCCATCTCCCGCGATACCGAAGTCGACGAGACGGGCTCGGCCGTCGTGGAGCAGTTTGGCGACGCGGCCGCCGCCGGGCAGTTCGAGGTCGGGGAACAGTAAACCGGACAGGGGGTGGTCGTCGCCCAGTTCGTAGCGCACGTCCGATCCCGCGAGCAGGCCGGCAATCCGCCCCGCGGTATCCCGGTCGCGCACCAATTCACCGAACAGCCCACGCAGCGCCGTCACCTCGGGTCCCGGTGCCATCAGCGCCGTCTGCGACATCGATTGCATCATCACGCGCTCACCGACGGGGTAGCGCTCCTGCTGGTAAGTGTCGAGGAGCCCCGCCGGCGCCCAGCCGTTGACATCGGCGGCGAGCTTCCAACCCAGGTTGACCGCGTCCTGCAGGCCCAGGTTCAAGCCGGGCCCGCCCATTGCCGACTGAACGTGGGCGGCGTCACCGACCAGGAAGATGTCACCCTCGCGGTAGCGGTCCGCCTGCCGGGTGTTCTGGCCGTTGATCCGGCGGAGCGCGTGTGGCCCGGGGCCGGGTGGGGTCTCGATCGGGATGTCTACTCCGACAACGCGATACAGACTCTCTTTGAGCTCACCCAGGGTCATCGGCTCGTCCTCGCGTACCGGGCCGACACCGTACTCCAGGGTGCCGATCATCGATCGGCTCGGCTCGAACGACGCGAAGACCAATCCGCCGCCGCCGAGACGGCTGTGTCCGAACGGCAGCCGGCCGTATCCCGGCACCTCGTAGCCGTCGGCGACCCGCAAGTGGTCGGGGAGCCGGACATGGGCGAGCCGGGCCACCATGTCCATGGTGTGGCCGGGGAAGCCGATGCCTGCGCGCTTGCGGACGACACTTCGGCCGCCGTCGGCGCCCACCAGGTATCTGGTGTCGAGTTCGTAGTCCCCACCGGGCGCGGTCACCGCCACCGTGACAGCACCGTCGCGCTGGCACAATCCGGTGAGCTCATGCCCCCATCGGACATCCACCCCGAGTTCGCGCACCGAGTCGTGCAGCGCCGCGACGAGTTGCGGCTGGGAGATCAGCAGCGCGTACATCGGGTTGTCGGCCAGTTCGGTGAACGACACCGGAATACCGCTGAAGGTCCACGCGGGCGATTCCGTCGGGGCGCCGGGCGCGCCGCCGAACCGGTGGTAGAGACCGCGCATGTCGAGAGTGCGGATGACCTGCCCCACCAGCCCGTTGGCCTTGGGTTCGGGGCTCGGCTCCCCCAACAGGTCCAGCACCACGGGTCGGACCCCGGCCAGCGCGAGTTCGCGGGCCAGCATCAGGCCGTTCGGCCCGGCACCTGAGATCACGACATCGGTTGACATAGTGGTCATTTCGCACCTCCTGGGCCTGGCAGTCCCGCGGTCACGGCGGCGAAACCGGTCCGCATGAGGGTGGGAAGTGGTACCGGCGGGTCGGAATGGGCGTACACCGTCATCGCGGCGTCAGCCACCGCGGCGATGGTGCCCACGACGATGCGCGGATAGACGTCGCGACTGGGATCGACACCGAGACGCTGGGCCACCGCGTCGACCCAATCCGCGAAAACCTGCTTGGATGCCGCGAAGCGCGTGTCGAGATCGGCCGCCAGCACGCGGATGGTGGCCAGTTGCTGCGGCGTCGGCAGCATGTCGGCGGCGCCGTCGTCTTCCAGCGGTCGCAACACCGATTCCGTGATGGCGGACCAGAGCGGTTCGTCGCCGGGCCGCTCGAGGAAAAGCGCGAGCGCCCGGCGCATGCGCTCGACCTGGCGGTACACCAGTGCGTCGTGCTTTCCGGTGAAGTAATTGCTGAAGGTCCGCAGCGAGACGCCGGCTCGCTCGGCGATGTCCTCCCGGGTGACATTGTCCAGCCCACGCTCCAGCGTGAGTTCCAGGGCTGCGTCGCTCAGTGCCCTGCGGGTGTCGAGCTTCTTGCGTTCCCGCAGGCCCGGCACGATGCCGCGGGCGATGACGTCATCCACTCCGCCCACAGTAATCAAATCTTGCCCAGCGGGCAATATTGCCCGTAAGGCAATGACTAGGTGCGGATCTGCCCCTGCTCGACCACCCGTAAGCGCAGGGCCGCTGCCGTCTCCGGCCCGACTATGCCGTCGACGGTCAAACCCGGTGTGCGACGCTGAAATTCCATGACTGCCGCCTCGGTCCGCGGACCGAAATCACCGTCGATCGCGAGGTCGCCGGCGTACTCGCTGTAGGCGTATTTCAGCCGTCGCTGCAACTCAGCCACCTGTGGCCCCTTGGAACCGCGAAACATCAGGATGTCGGCGTACTGCCCGATGGGCACCGGCGGTACCGGTGTGGGCGGCGGGTCCTGTACTGCGTCGATACGCGCGGCCACGTCACGGCGCAACACATCCATGTCGATGGCGCCCGGGTCCCATTTGCCCTGTGAGCGGCCGGCGTACTCCTTATGCCCGATGGTGCGCGCCGAACTCTGCGCCAGCCTTCGGTTGATCGCCGCGCAGCACCGCACCAACGCGTCGTACTGCGCATCCGGCCAGTTCGTGCGGTGCGGCGCCGTCAAACTGGTGCCGGTGTTCGCACACTCGATCCCGATCATGTGCCAGTTACCCATATTCGTCGGCAACCACGGATACATCCCCACCCCCGCGTGCCAGGCCACCCCAACCGCCACCACCGTCACCGTGCCATCCCGCGCGATATGCAACTGCGACAACGGACCGGGAAGATCCGGCCTACCGTTGGCAATAGACGCCGCACTCGCGGTGTCCGATCCGGTGTGGTGCACCATCACCCCGCGGATGTCCTTGAAATCGCCATGCCCACGATCACGCCAACCCGGATACTCAACAAGCCGGACACCCTCGGCCCGAAGAACATCGGCCAGCCAAACCGGGTCACCGGTCCACGGTCCAGTCTGCGGCACGGGT
>CAMFLL010000325.1 GCA_945957405.1 uncultured Mycolicibacterium sp.
AGCGAAAACAGCGCGAAGGACGCCAGATAGCCGACGATGACCGGGACGAGCCAGATCTTCTTGCGGAATCCGTCCGACGCACGCAACGACAACGTCGCCGCCACCTCGAGGATGATCGCGCCGGCGAGCGCGAGCCACGTCACGGGGCGGACGCCCTGGCGCGGTGTTGTTCGGCGCGGTGCGACCCGAATTCGACCAGCAGGACACCTGCCACGATCAGCAGGATTCCGATGACGATCGGCAGGGTGAACGGGTCACCGAAGATCGCCGCGGCGAACACCGCGGTCAACGCGGTGCCACAGGCACCCCAGAATCCGTAGGCGACACCGACCGGCACACCGGCGCGCAGCACCAGCGTCAGAAACACGAAGGACGCGGCGTAGCCGGGTATCACGACAGCCAGCCATCGAGCATCGTCCTGGAAGGCCCGCAAAGACAACGTCGCGGCTACTTCGGTCAGGATCGCACCAGCCAGAAGCGCCCATCTCTGCACGCGGTCAGGATAGCGGTTGCCCGGACAGCGCCTGCGCGACCATCGGGGTCAGGATCTCGTTGGCGAATCGGCGCACCTGCGCCTCGTCGTCGAAGTCCGGATCTCTCGGCGGGGCCGACAGGTAGGTGAGGAACAGCCGGGCAAACACGTCGGCGACCCAGCGAACCTGTTGTGACGGTGGCTGATCCGGGGTCGCCGAGCCGGTGTTGATGTGGGCGGCGATGAATGAGCGACCCATCTCGAGCAGGGCGACGGTCTCCGGCCCGGGTAGCGCCGAGTCGGTGTGCGCCGCGCGGCGCAACATCGGATGGCCGCGCGCGAACGCGACGGCGGCGACGTACGCCTCCACCACAGCCTCGCCGGGGGCGGGGGCGGCGGCGATGCCCGCGCTCACCGCCGCCAGGAAGCGGTGGGTCTCGCGGTGGACCAGTGCTTCGATCAGGTCATCGCGGCGCGGGTAGCGGCGGTACGCGGTCATCCGCGACACACCCGCGCGACGGACGACGTCCTCGACCGTGATGCGGTTGATGCCGACGCTGGCGGCCTCGGTCACGGCGGCGTCGAGGATCCGCGCCGTGGTGCGATCGGTCGCGGTGGCGGTACCCGCGCCGGCCGCGGACTCGATGAGCGTCGCCAGGCCGCCCGGCGTCACCACGACACCAGCGGCAGGTCGGCACCGGCTCGGCGGCGGGCCATCGCCACGCACGCGGGAGTGCCGAAGGCCCAGCGGATGGTCGCCGCGTCGATGCCGAGGTAGGGGCGCATCAGGCGGTCGGTCAGCCACGGCGGGCGGTCGTAGCCGATCAGTTCGCGCGCCCAGCGCGGCGCCCGACTCATGCCGGCGTGGATGGCGAACCGGTGCAGTTCCCGGTCGATGGGCGCGGGCAGTGTCGGGCCGAACGGCGCCGACAGCAGGAAGTCGAGGAATTCCCGGGTTTGGGCGTTGACGCCGAGTTTGGGGCGCATGTCTGCGACGAATTCGTCGAGTTCGGCGACCGAGGTGGGGACGTCGGAGGCGCCGCCCATCCGGCCGATCACAGCCTGCTCGGCGAGGTAGCGGTCCTTCTCCTCAACGGTCAGCGCCCGGTTGGTGCGTTCGAAACAGCACATGATCATCCAGGGGATGCAGGTGTGCACCCAGGCGATGAGCTGGGGGTCCAGCGCTTGATAGGCGACACCGTCGGGTCGCGTGCCGGTGACGAACGAGTGGATGTGACGGACCTGGTCGATCAGCGCGGTCGCCGCCGCGGTGTTACCGAAGGTGGTGGTCAGGACGTAACCGAGGGTGCTCCTGGCCCTGCGGAACGGATCGTCGCGGTAGCCGGAATGGTCCTGGACGCCGGCGATCACGGACGGGTGCAGGATTTCCAGCACGATGGCGGGCAGTCCGGCCTGCGATACGGCCGCGATGTCGGCGTTGATGAGCCACGACATGCTGCCGGGTCCGATGAGACCCGGGTCTCCCGTGGTACCGCCGTAGATCTCGGGGTTGTCGTGGCTACCTGCGGCTTTCTCGAACTCCTTGACGATGCGGCGTTGCAGCGCGTTCACGACGTTCCCTTCCAGGTAGATAAATGTGACAGTAGAAGCATCTTCTGTAACAAACAAGGGCGTACTGGCGGGTAACCTGGAGAGGATTGATCGGTCCATCGACAAGGAGTGCACGCATGGCTGGGCGCGGGAAAACGGTGCTGGCAACCGATGAGATCGGTACGCCGCCACCGATCACGCACCCCGTGGTGCAGACCGACGCCGGGCCGGTACGCGGCGTGGACGACGGCCTCATCGCCAGCTGGAAAGGCGTCCGCTACGCCGCCCCGCCGGTGGGTGAGCTGCGCTGGCGGGCCCCGCTACCGCCCGAGCCGTGGGTCGAGGTGGCCGACGCGACCCGGTACGGGCCGATCTGCCCGCAACCGAAGAGCCCCATTCCGATGGGGCCCGACACCACGTCGTCCGAGGACTGTTTGTTCCTCAACGTCTGGGCGCCCTCAGGCGCCGGCGCCAAACCCGTGATGGTCTGGGTACACGGCGGTGCCTACATCTTCGGCTCCGGCAGCCAGCCGCTGTACGACGGACGCCCCCTGGCGGCCGAGGATGTCGTGGTCGTGACGCTCAACTATCGGATGGGTGCGCTGGGCTTCCTCGAACTCGGGGCGTGCGATACCGATGGCGCGCAGTTCGACACCAATGTCGGGATCCGGGACGTCATCCGTGCCCTCGAGTGGGTGCGTGACAACATCGCGGCCTTCGGCGGGGATCCGGGTCAGGTGACATTGTTCGGCGAGTCGGCGGGTGCCGGGATCGTGACCACGCTTCTGACGGTGCCCGCCGCGGCGGGTCTGTTCCAGCGGGCGATCGCCCAGAGTTCGCCCGCCACATCGACATACGACGTCGCGCGCGGGCGCAGCGTCGCCGAGCTGGTGCTGGACCGGTTGGGAGTTGCTGCCGCACAGGCACGTTCGGTGCCTGTCGAGGACATCGTCGACGCGGCAATGTACGTCTTCGACCACATTCCAACCACCACACCGGGCACGCTGGCGTTCGCGCCGATCGTCGACGGTGACCTGATCCCGGACTATCCCGTCAAGCTGGCGCGCGACGGCCGGTCGCATCCGGTACCGCTGCTGATCGGGACCAACCGCGACGAGGCCGCGCTGTTCCGGTGGATGAAGTCACCGCTGATGCCGATCGCGCCCAAGACCATTCGGGCCATGTTCGAGCAGATCGCCTCCGAGCAGCCCGAGTTGCAGCTTCCCTCGGAGGCCCAGATCGGGTCGGCCTACTCCGGAATTCGCACCAAGGCGCGCGGCCTGCATGTCGCGCGTGATGTCGGCTTCCGGATGCCCACGGTGTGGTTCGCCGAGGGGCACAGCGCGGTCGCCCCGGTTTACCTGTACCGGTTCGACTGGACCACGCCGATGCTGCGCGCACTGCGCCTCGGCGCCGCTCACGCCACCGAATTGCCTTATGTATTCGGCAATCTCGTGATGGGCCCGCGCGATATCACCTTCAAGCTCGGCGGACTCAAGCCGGGTAGGGCGGTGTCGGACCGGATGCGGACCCGGTGGGCGAAGTTCGCGAAAGCCCAGGAGCCCGCGGGGCCGGCGGGGGAGCCGTGGCCGGCCTATGAAGCGGAGCACCGTTCGACGTTGGTGATCGACCGCGAGGATCGGGTGGTCGGAGACCTCGACGGTGACATCAGGGCGGCGTGGGGCGATGAGGTGCTGAGCTTCCGTTGAGCGACGATGCCGGCGAGGTACGAGCCGGTTGACCGGGCCGTCGAGATCGTCGCCATGGCTGTGGAATGTGCTCGATCACGACCGTAGCGGCAATCTCGACGATGCCGGGCCGCTCACTTCTGTGGTGGTGCCTGCACCTCCGGGGCGGCCGCGGCCAGCAGTGCCGAACGGTCACCGTCGAGCGGCGGGTAGATCCGCCGGCTGTTGATGGTGACCTTGGTGGCTTTGGCCACGTCGCCGGTGGTCATCACCTGGCGATCCCAGCCCTCGGTGTACACCGCGCCGGCCGGGCCGAGGTCCAAAACCGTGACGTACCAAGGTATTCGCAGGTCGAGCATCGGTGCGCCGAGCAGATCGGCGATCACGTTGTAACCCGCGTAGCGGCCCATCGGGCGCGCATGCTGGCAGGACATCACCGACAGATGCTCGTCGTCCATTTTGGCGGCTGCGACGTCACCGGCGGCGAAGACGCCGGGCACCCCGACGACGCGCAGGTAGTCGTCGACCTCGAGTCGGCCGAGCCGGTCCCGGTTGCCCGGGATCTGCGTGGTCAGATCGCTGGCGCGCATGCCTGCACACCACACCACCGTCGACGTCGCAAGAACGTCGCCAGAAGACAGGGTGACGCTGTCCGCGTCGACCGCGGTGACGCCCACGCCGGTGATCGCGTGCACACCGTTGTCGGCCAGCGCCGCTTCGATCACCGGACGGGCCGAGTCGCCCATGTCGGAACCGACCCGCGGGTTGCGGTCGACCAGCATCACCCGTGGTGTGACGCCGTCGCCGAACAATGCCCGCAGCCGGGCGGGCAGCTCACTGGCCACCTCGACACCGGTTAGGCCTGCGCCGACGACGACGACCGTGCTGGCCGCCTGCGTCGGCGTGGCGACCAACCGAGTCAGGTGTTCGGTGAGCCTCGTCGCGCCGTCGAAGGTGTCGATGTCGAAGCCAAATTCGGCCAGTCCTGGGATTGGTGGTCTGACGACGTGGCTGCCCGCGGCCAGCACCAGGCGGTCGTAGCCGATCACGGCGTCGCCGGCAGTGATCTGCCTGCGCTGGGTGTCGATCGCGGTGACCGTCGCGGTGACGTGCCGGATCCCCGCCGGGTCGAGCAGCCCTGCCACCGGGATCCGGCAGTCGGACAGATCGGTCTCGTAATTGCGCACCCGGATGTCGTGAAAGGGCTGCGCGCTGACCATCGTGATCTGGACCGTGTCGGTGGCACTGGAACTCTCGGCATTCTCGGCCAGTCGACGGGCGGCGCCGAGCGCGGCCCACAACCCGGCGAAACCTGACCCGATGATCACCACGTCGCTCATGGATGCACCGTAGTGCCCGATCGGGGTATTGACATCGTGTCTAACAGTGGGCGCGGCGGCGGTTAGACTTTGGCTTCGTGAGCGGTTTCATGACAGGTGTCACGGATCTGCTGTCGGCACTGCCGCCGCAGATGCGCGACCCGGTGTTGTTCGCGGTGCCGTTCTTCCTACTGCTGCTGATCGTCGAATGGACCGCGGCGCGGAAGCTCGAGCATCTCGAAGCCGGCCGGCCGGCCGCCGGCGGCTATCTGCGCCGCGATGCCTGGGCGAGCATCTGGATGGGCCTGGTGTCCGTTGCCACCACCGCGGCCTGGAAATTCGTGGCCCTGCTCGGATACGCCGCGCTGTATGCGTACGTCGCGCCGTGGCATCTACCCGCGTCGCAGTGGTACACGTGGGCGATCGCGCTGGTGGGTGTCGACCTGTTGTTCTACACCTATCACCGTATCGCGCACCGGGTTCGGCTGATCTGGGCCACGCATCAGGCGCACCATTCCAGCGAGTACTTCAACTTTGCCACCGCACTGCGGCAGAAATGGAACAACAGCGGCGAGATACTGATCTGGATTCCGCTGCCACTCCTGGGCGTTCCGCCATGGATGGTGTTCTTCAGCTTCTCGGTCAACCTGATCTACCAATTCTGGGTCCACACCGAGCGAATCGACAAACTCTGGCGCCCTTTCGAATTCGTCTTCAACACGCCGTCGCATCACCGCGTGCACCACGGGATGGATGCCGAATACCTGGACAAGAACTACGGCGGCATCCTGATCATCTGGGACCGCATGTTCGGCACATTCCAGCCCGAGGTGTTCCGCCCGCACTACGGGCTCACCAAACCGGTCGGCACCTTCAACATCTGGAAGCTGCAGACGCATGAATACGTCTCGATCGTGCGCGACGTCCGCGCCAGCCGGAAGTGGCGGCACAAGCTGGGGTACGTGTTCGGGCCGCCCGGCTGGGCACCGCAGCACGATGGCCAGCCCGATGTGCCCAGTCCGGCAGCAGGCGCGGTCACCTAGCGGGCGTCGAATGGCCACCGCCGGTCGGTGACGGGCCGTACGCTGCCTGACGTGCAGACCGTCTTCGACCAACCCGTCGACTCGAAACTGATCGAACGTTCCCTGGCCGATGCCACCTTCGGCTCGATGTGGCTGGACACCGTGGCGGGCGGCCGGCCCGACTATCCGCCGCTGCTGAGTTCGGCACGCTGCGATCTGCTGGTGGTCGGTGCCGGCTACACCGGACTGTGGACGGCTCTGCACGCCGCCGAACGTGATCCGTCGGCGCGCATCATCGTCATCGAGGGCGAACGCGTCGGTTGGGCTGCGTCGGGCCGCAACGGCGGCTTCGTCGACGCAAGCTTGACGCACGGCACCGAGAACGGCAGGTCGCGCTGGCCCGACGAACTCGCCGAACTCGATCGCCTGGGTTTGGCGAACCTCGACGGGATGCAGGACGACATCACACGGCTGGGGCTCGACGTCGACTGGGAACGCAGTGGCATGCTGGCGGTGGCCACCGAACCACACCAGGTCGAGTGGCTCAAGGAAGCCGCCGACGGCGGTGAGGGCAGCTTCCTCGACCGCGAGCAGGTTCGCGCCGAGGTCAACTCGCCGACCTATCTGGCCGGCCTGTTCAGCCCCGATACCTGTGCCATCGTCGACCCGGCCAAGCTGGCGATCGAGTTGGCCCGCGCCTGCGCCAGCGCCGGGGTGGTCATCTACGAGCACACCAAGGCCACCGCGATCAAGCACGAGTCGTCGACCATTCGGGTCAGCACCGTGGCCGGTGAGATCACCGCCGACCGTGTCGTGTTGGCCACCAACGTGTTCCCGAGCCTGCTGAAGCGCAACCGCTTCGCGACGGTTCCCGTCTACGACTATGTGCTGGCCACCGAACCGCTGACGGGTGAGCAGCTCGACAGCATCGGCTGGCGCGGCAGGCAGGGCGTGGGGGACAGCGCCAACCAGTTCCACTACTACCGACTGTCCGCCGACAACCGAATCGTGTGGGGCGGTTACGACGCGGTGTACCACTTCGGCCGGCGCGTCGACCCGTCCTACGAACATCGCCCCGAGACCTACCGGAAGCTGGCGGCGCATTTCTTCCTGACGTTCCCGCAACTCGAGGCTGTCCGGTTCACCCACCGCTGGGCCGGGGCCATCGACACCAACACAAGGTTCTGCGCTCACTGGGGCCAGGCCTACGACGGCAAGGTTGCCTACGTCAACGGGTTCACCGGCCTGGGCGTCGCCGCGACCAGGTTCGCCGCCGACGTCTGCCTCGACCTTCTCGAGGGCAAACCGACGCAACGCACCCGGCTGGAGATGGTGCGCCGTAAGCCGCTTCCGTTCCCGCCGGAGCCACTAGCAACGATCGGCATCCAGGCCACCCGATGGTCGCTGGACCAGGCCGACCACTCGGCCGGACGTCGCAACATTTTGCTGAAGACGTTGGACAAACTGGGCCTCGGATTCGATTCCTGACGGACAACAATCCGCGCGAGCGGAACCCTTCCCTAGCAAATCCAAGATCAGTAAGCTCGGCGGTGGCCGGGCCTCAGCTTTCCCGGGCGTCGAGTGCCTATGCTGCTCCGCCCGGCCGAAGGTGTCTGGTCGCATGGCCGGCACGCACCCGAATAGAAGGGGATGAACGTGGGAGACACTCTCACCGAAGGACAGAAGCTTGTGAAGGGAGGTTCACTCACCTCCAACAACGGTGCCTACACCCTGACCCTGCAGGACGACGGCAACCTCGTTCTCGCGGCCCGCGGCGAGGCGGTCTGGGCCACCGCCACCAACGGTCAAGATGTGGTGCGCGCCGAGGTGCAGACCGACGGCAATTTCGTTCTCTACACAGCAGACAAGCCGGTCTGGCACACCGACACCAAGGGCAAGAAGAACGTCAAACTGGTGTTGCAGGATGATCGGAACCTGGTCCTCTACGCCGCCGACGGGCCGGCCTGGTCGTCGAAGACAGACACCACCGACGCACCGCCTCCGGAGCCCGAGGCCGCGGCCCCGCCGGCTGCCGAAGCAGCACCTGAGGTGGCTCCCGCCGCAGCCGAGGAACCCATTCCCGCCGAGGCTCCGGCACCTCCGCCGCCGCCCCCGCCGCCGCCGGCCCCACGGACCTACACCGTCGTCTCGGGCGACACGTTGTGGGCCATTTCCGAACGCTTCTACGGCGATGGCAGCAAATACCAGCGGATTGCTGACGCGAGTGGAATCGCCAATCCCGATCTCATCCATCCGGGACAGGTACTGACCATTCCCGACTGATTTCGGCACCACGGCTTCTTTTCCGGCGACCCCGATTCCTCAGTGAAT
>CAMFLL010000326.1 GCA_945957405.1 uncultured Mycolicibacterium sp.
TATAAGAGACAGATTCAGAGGCGCGTCACCACGCTGGGGGAGAAGGGCGTCGACATCGTCGGCCGCGACGGCACCTTCATCCACGTCGACGTGGTGCCGGAGACCCACAAGGCCGACCCGACCGGCATCGGCGACGCCTTCCGCGCCGGCTTCCTGACCGGGCGCAGCGCGGGCCTGAGTCTCGAGCGCGCCGCGCAGTTGGCATCGCTGGTGGCCACGCTGGTGTTGGAGGCTCCCGGTCCGCAGGAGTGGACGTGGGACAAGGCCGCGGCCATCACCCGCATCACCGACGCCTACGGCGAGGAAGCCGGCTCCGAGATCGCCGCGGCGCTGGTGTAGCCGTGGATCGGCCCGGGCCGATCAGAGTTCGACCGGGTAGGTCGGCTCGCTGATCTGCGGCACAACGGTGCCCTCGACGAAGATGGCGTGCCACAGCATCAGGATCAGCACCGTCCACAACCGTCGACTGTGATCGCTGACGCCGGTGCGGTGCTCGTCGAGCATGTGGCGGACGCCGGCGCGGTCGACCAGCTGATCGGCCTGAGACGAATCGATCATCTCGTAGGCCCACTCGAGCAACTCACCCGCGCGCAGCCAGTGCCGGATCGGCACCGGGAAGCCGAGCTTCGCGCGGTGCAGCACGTGCGCAGGCACGATCGGCTCGAGCGCGCGCCGCAGCGCGAACTTGGTGGTGGTCCTGGTGATCTTCTGGTCCAACGGCAGCCGCGACGCGACCGCGAACACCTCCGGGTCCAGGAACGGCACCCGAAGTTCAAGGGAGTTGGCCATGGTCATCTTGTCGGCCTTGACCAGGATGTCGCCCCGCAGCCAGGTGAACAGATCGACGTGCTGCATCCGCGCCACCGGGTCCCAGCCGTCGGACTCGGCATAGATGGGTGCGGTGACGTCGGTGTGCGTCCAGTCCTCGCGGAAACCGGGCAGGACGGCACGCAGCTGGGCGTCGTTGAAGCTGCGGGCGTTGCCGTAGTAGCGGTCCTCCAACCTCAGCGAGCCGCGGTGCAGCAGGCTCTTGCCGCGCATACCTTCAGGCAACGGTTTCGATGCGCGGCCCAGCGATCGGCGCACCGGCCGCGGCAGGTAGTCGAAACCCTTGAGCGACAAGGGTTCCCGATAGATCGTGTAACCCCCGAACAGCTCGTCGGCGCCTTCGCCCGACAGCACGACCTTGACGTGCTTGCGGGCTTCGCGGGCGATGAAGAACAGCGGGATCAGGGCCGGGTCGGCCACCGGTTCGTCCAGATACCACACGATTTCGGGCAGCGCCGCCACGAACTCCGGCTGACTGACCACCTTGGTGACATGGCGCGCGCCGATCGCCTCGGCCGACGCCACGGCGACGTCCACTTCCGAGAAGCCTTCGCGTTCGAACCCGGTGGTGAACGTGATCAGCCGTGGGTTGTGGCGGATCGCCAGCGCCGCGATGGCGGTCGAGTCGATCCCACCCGACAGGAACGCACCCACCGTCACGTCGGCGCGCATGTGCTTGGCCACCGAATCCTCGAGGACCGCCGTGATCTCGTCGTAGCGGGCCTGCTCGGCACGGGCGCGGAACGGCACGGCGCTGAACCTGGGCTCGAAGTAGCGCGTCACCTCCGGCGCATGACCTGGCCGGATGCGCGCGTAGCAGCCGGACTCCAGCCGTCGCACACCTCGGTGCAGCGTTTCGGGTTCCGGGACGTACTGCAGCACGGTGTAGTGCTGCACGGCGCGTTCGTCGATGGCCAGGTCGACGCCAAGGGGAACGGCGAGGTCCAGCAGACATTTCTTCTCGCTGCCGACCACCGTTCCGCCGGGCCCGGTGGCCATGAACAGTGGTTTGATACCGAACGGGTCGCGTCCGCAGAACAACTCGCCCGCGACGGTGTCCCAGATCGCGAAGGCGAACATGCCCCGGAGCCGGGTCAGTGCGTCGGCGCCCCAGTGATGGTAGGCGGCGACGATCGCCTCACCGTCACCCTCGGTGGCGAAGACCGCGCCGTGGTCCTGCGCCAACTCCGCGCGCAGTTCGAGGTAGTTGTAGATCTCGCCGTTGAACACCAGCACGTAGCGGTCCGGCGAGTCCGGCGGGCCCCAGCGCAGCGGCTGATGGGAATGGGCGATGTCGATGATCGACAACCGGTTGAACCCGAGGACGACATGCCGGTCCGACCACGTGCCGGGCTCATCGGGTCCGCGGTGCCGCATCAGGTGCGACGCACCCGCGACAGTGTCGACGATCTCGTCGGTGACGGACCGGTTCGGGTCACATACCAGCGCTAGCAGTCCGCACATCGGAAGCAAAGTATGCCGCACTGCGGTCCGCATCCCGCAATCGTGGGGCCGGATCCGGCAGGGCATCGAGCTTGGAGTGTGGGCGTGGTCTACGCTGCGTAGTATTCGATTCGCGCCGTGCTCCGGCGCCAGGAGAAACCGTGTTCTTGAGAGCTGGAACTCACACAGGAGGCGCCGACGTGAAAACCCGCGGGCAGGCCCTATCAGGCCGTTCTCGTCGGTTCCGGATGGTCGGTCTCGCAGCCACGCTGGGCGCCCTGGCGGTGACCCTCAGCGGCTGCTCGTGGAAAGACGTGGTCGGCCTCGGATGGCCCAAGGGCATCACGCCCGAGGCGCATGCGAACTACGACCTGTGGATCTACTCGGTGATTGCGGCCTTCGTGGTCGGCATCATCGTGTGGGCACTGTTGTTCTGGGCCGCGGCATTCCACCGGAAGAAGGCCGGCGACACCGAGTTCCCCCGGCAGTTCGGCTACAACATGCCTCTCGAGCTGGTGCTGACGGTGACGCCGTTCATCATCATCTCGGTGCTCTTCTACTTCACCGTCGTGGTGCAGGAGAAGATGATGCACAAGGACCCGAACCCCGAGGTCGTCATCGATGTCACGGCGTTCCAGTGGAACTGGAAATTCGGCTACCAGAAGGTGGCGTTCGGCGACGGCACGCTCGACTACGAAGGTGCCGATCCGTCCCGCAAGGAGGCCATGGCCTCCAAGCCCGAGGGTCTCGATGCACATGGCGAAGAGATCGTGGGCGCCATCCGCGGCCTGAATCCCGAGGACAAGACCTACCTCAACTTCGACAAGGTCGAGACGCTGGGCTCGAGCAACGAGATCCCGGTACTGGTGCTGCCCGCCGGTAAGCGGGTCGAGTTCCAGATCGCCTCTGCCGATGTCATCCACTCCTTCTGGGTGCCCGAGTTCCTCTTCAAGCGCGACGTGTTCCCTGAGCCGAAGGCCAACCACTCCGACAACGTGTTCCAAGTCAGCGAGATCACCAAGACCGGTGCGTTCGTCGGCCGCTGCGCGGAGATGTGCGGCACCTACCACTCGATGATGAACTTCGAGGTTCGCGTGGTGGAGCCCAACGACTTCAAGGCCTATCTGCAGCAGCGCATTTCCGGCAAGACCAATGCCGAGGCACTGCAGGCGATCAACCAGTCGCCCGTGGCGGTCACCACTCATCCGTTCGACACGCGCCGCGGTGAGCAGGCGCCGCCGGTCCGGAATTAGGGGCGTCAAGCATGCATATCGAAGCCAGGCTGTTCGAGATCCTCACTGCGTTCTTCGTCCTGTGCGCGGTGGTCTACGCCGTCCTGACCGCGCTGTTCACCCCGGGTTTGGAGTGGGCGGGCACCGTGGCGCTGGTGCTGACCTCCGGCCTGTCGCTGATCATCGGCACGTTCTTCCGGTTCGTCGCGCGTCGTCTGGACACCCGCCCCGAGGACTACGAGGACGCCGAGATCTCCGACGGCGCGGGTGAATTGGGCTTCTACAGCCCCCACAGCTGGTGGCCCGTCCTGATCGCGCTGTCCGCTTCGGTGACCGCGGTGGGCATGGCGTTCTGGTTACCCTGGCTGATCGCCGCCGGCGTGACCTTTGTCCTGTCGTCGGTGTGCGGTCTGGTGTTCGAGTACTACCTCGGACCCGAGAAGCACTGACCTCATCGGGTGCGGTGGCTGGCGAAGGTCACAATCGTGCCGCGAGTCTGTCGGCCACCGTTTTGTCGAATTCGCTCCGCACCTCCGGTTGGGTAGTGTTGCCGGGGCACGATACGGCAGTTGGGCTTCCGGCTCGTGCCACGTCGCTGCCGCGGTGATCTAGTCGGGAAGGACAGGCAAGATGAGTGGGCCGAATTCCCCCGGACCGGATGACGAGCCGGACGGCAAACCCACCTCCGAAGGCCCCACCCAGGAGTACGGGACTGACATCGTCCCGGCAGGCGAATTCCCGTCCCAGGCGTACTCCGCTCCGGAGTCCGAGCAGTTCCACAGCGGCCCATATGTCCCTGCGGATCCGCACCTCTACGACTACGACAGTTACCATCCGTCCGCCGAGCACGAGGACGGGGATCGGCCGCCGCGCTGGCCGTGGGTGGTGGGTGTCACGGCGATCGTCGCGGCGATAGCTCTGGTGGTCTCGGTGTCGTTGCTGGTCACCAGAACCGACACCGAGGATCTGGCCAACCGGGGGACCACCACCACGACGACGGCGCCGCCGGTGCAGGACGAAATCACCACCACCACGCCACCGCCTCCGCCGCCACCCCCGCCGCCGCCGACCACCGAGGAGCCTCCACCGCCTCCGCCGCCGGAAACCGTGACGGTGACACCCGAACCGCCGCCACCGCCGCCACCACCGGCCCCCACCGAGGCGCCACCGCCGCCGGAGACCACCACCGAGGCTCCGCCCCCGCCGGTCACGACGACGCCGGCCGGGCCACGGCAAGTGACCTATTCGGTGACCGGAACCAAGGCGCCCGGTGACATCATCTCGGTGACCTACGTCGACGCCTCGGGCCGGCGGCGCACCCAGCGCAACGTCTACATTCCGTGGTCGCTGACCGTCACGCCCATCTCGCAGTCCGAGGTCGGCTCGGTGCAGGCGTCCAGCCTGTTCCTGGTCAGCAAACTCAACTGCTCGATCACCACAAGCGACGGGACCGTGTTGTCGTCCAACTCCAGCAACTCCGCTCAGACCAGCTGCTGATGACTGGGGCCAGTCGGGGAGCCGACGCGCCGGCTTGGCGCTCGACAGGGGTGCTCGGGCGATCGCCCGAGGCCATCGACCGCGCCTTCATCATCGCGTGCGCCGTCGTATGGCTGCTGGCGCTCGGCTTCGGTGTTGCTGCCGGCGCGGCGCTGGTTGATCTGGGCCGCGCACATTCGGCGGGCAGCGGTGACGGTGGATCGACGCCGTGGCTGCTGTACGTGGTGATCGGAATCTCGGCCCTGGTCATCATCCTGGCGATACCGCTGCTGCTGCGGGCACGCCGAGACGCGTCGGCGGAACCGGTCAAGCCGAGTCCGCGGCTGTCGGCCCGCTCGGCGGCCGATCGGGACCCGCCGGGGTATCCCGGTCCGACGCCAGCGCGATACTCCGCCAGTGTCATCTCAGCGGCCGCGTTGGACCGGATGTGGCTGCGGTGTGGTGTCGGGGTGCTGACCGCGGCCGGTGCCGCGATGGCCGCCGTGGCGATCGCCACCCACCTGATGGCCGTGGACATGGACGGTGTCGCGTGGGGCGTCTACGGCGCCGCAGGCGTCATCACCGTGGCCATGGCGGCCATCCCGGTGTACTTCCTGCGCCAGTTGCGCGCAGCGTTGGCCGACGCCGACTGATCCCGGCGCGGCACCCGCGGTCAGTCGTCGGAGCCGCCGGCCCGGGCCGCGCGATGCTTGGGCTTGACGCCGAGATCGGAGACCGCCTTCTGGACTCGTGAGGCGCCGAGTTTCTTGGCGGCACCACCTGCTGCGTGCTTGGGCGCAGAGGCGGTCTGCGTCGAGCGGGCGGCGGTCTGCGTCGCCGCCGCGCTGGCCGGCGGCCGGCGGTACTGGAAGCCGACATCGCCGACACCGATGGTGTAGTCGTTGTCCACAAACGCGCCGACGTTCCCGACGCCGGTGTTTCCAATGCCCACGTTCTGGCGCCCGTCGTTACCCACGCCAAAATTGCGCCGACCGCTGTTGGAGCCACCGATGTTGAAGTCGCCGTCGTTGTCGGTACCGATGTTGGCGTTGCCCGTGTTGCGGGTGCCGATGTTGAAGTTGTCGGTGTTGCGGGTGCCGATGTTGAAGTCACCGGTGTTGCGGTTGCCGATGTTGAAGTTGCCGTCGTTGAGGACACCGATGTTGAACCGGCCTTCGTTGCCGTATCCGAGGTTGGGGCTGCCGGTCAGCAGGCTCAACTGGACTCCCGGACCGGCGGGCTCGTCGACGAGCTGCGCAGCCGTCGATGCGGGCGGCCTGCGGTACTGGAATCCGATGTCGCCGACGCCGACGGTGTAGTCGTCGTCGATGAACGCACCGATGTTGCCGTCCCCGGTGTTTCCGATGCCGATGTTGCGTACGCCGGTGTTGGAACCACCGATGTTGAGGTTGCCGGCGTTGGACCGTCCGATGTTGGCGTTGCCGGTGTTGCGGTTGCCGATGTTGAAGTCACCGATGTTGCGGGTGCCGATGTTGAACTTGCCGTCGTTGAAGGCGCCGATGTCGAACCGGCCTTCGTTGCCGATGCCGAGGTTGGGGCCGTTGGCGGGCAGCACCGACGACACCGCGGTGAGGACCGATTGTGGTTGTGTCACTTGTCTTTCCGGCGTTGCCGCCGGCGGCACGGCGGTGGGGAAGACGAGCGCCCCCGCGCCGAGCAGAGATACCCCCGCGATGAGATAGGACCGGACTGGCACGCGCATGGCAAACCCCTTCGTCGTTGAAGGATGGACTGTTTGATTGAGGAATTAACCCGTACGTCGGATTGCTCAAACCGTCCGTGGTCTTACCGATTTATGACGCCGGTTTGCCCGGAGATGACATCAGGGCCGTGACCCCGGGCGGGGATCACGGCCCTGACGTTGTCGATCTGGTGGTGTTGGTCAGTGGTGACCGTTGGAGCCGTGGCCATTCGAGCCATGGCCGTTGGAGCCATCGGAGCCGTTGCCGTACTCACGGTCCTGGTATTCCTTGAGTGCCGTGAGCGCCCGGTGCTCCGATTCGTGCGCGGCCTCGGCGAGGGCGCGGTCCTCGGACACCGGATCGGCGCGCAGGAAGCTGCCGGAACCGGGAGCTCCGCCGGAGCCGAGCTTGTTCATCTTCTTCGGCAGCGCAGCACCCTGGTACTCGAGCGGGATCGGGTGGCCATGGTCGTCGACCGGGCCGATCGGCTGATGCAATTCGATGTAGGCACCGTGCGGCAGGCGCTTGATGATGCCGGTCTCGATACCGTGCTCGAGCACGTCACGGTCGCTGCGCTGCAGGCCGACCGCCCAGCGGTAGGCGATGAAGAAGACGATCGGCGGCAGGATCACCATGCCGATCCGGCCGATCCACGTCGTCGCGTTGAGCGAGATGTGGAACTTCAGCGCGATGATGTCGTTCATGCAGGCGAACGTCAGCAGGATGTAGAACGCGATCGCCATGGCGCCGACGGCGGTGCGCACCGGTGCGTCGCGCGGACGCTGCAGCAGGTTGTGGTGCGCGTCGTCGCCGGTGAACTTCTTCTCCAGGAACGGATATGCGATCAGCAGCGTGAAGATCAAGCCCATGAAGACGGCGACCCAGACACCCTGGGGGATGGTGTGTCCGAAGGGATAGAACTCCCACGCCGGCCACAAGCGGATCAGGCCGTCGGTCCACATCATGTAGAAGTCCGGCTGCGAACCCGCGGAGATCTGCGAGGGCTTGTAGGGCCCCAGGTCCCAGATCGGGTTGATCTGCAGCAGGCCGCCCATGATGCCGAGCACACCGACGGTCATGGCGAAGAACGCGCCGGACTTGACGGCGAACACCGGCATGACGCGGACGCCCACGACGTTCTTCTCGGTGCGACCCGGGCCGGGGAACTGGGTGTGCTTCTGGAACCACACCAGCGCCAGGTGCGCGCCGATGAGCGCCAGCATGATGCCCGGGATCAACAGGATGTGCAGGGCATACAACCGCGGGATGATGATGGTGCCGGGGAAGTCGCCGCCGAAGAGCGCCCAGTGCATCCAGGTGCCGACCACCGGGACACCCATCGTGATGCCGGACAGAGCGGCGCGCAGGCCGGTGCCGGACAGCAGGTCGTCGGGCAGTGAGTAGCCGAAGAACCCCTCGAACATCGCGAGGATCAGCAGCAGTGAGCCGATCACCCAGTTCGCCTCACGGGGCCGGCGGAACGCGCCGGTGAAGAAGATGCGGGCCAGGTGCACCATGATCGAGGCCGCGAACAGCAGTGCCGCCCAGTGGTGGATCTGGCGGACGAACAGGCCGCCGCGGACCTCGAAGCTGATGTTCAGCGCAGATTCGTACGCCTTCGACATCAGGACGCCGCGAAGTGGTTGGTAGGCGCCCTGATATGTGACTTCGGCCATGGACGGGTCGAAGAACAGGGTC
>CAMFLL010000327.1 GCA_945957405.1 uncultured Mycolicibacterium sp.
GTTTGACATTGGTCGGATCTGGTCTCGGCGACTTCGACTCGGAGACAACAGCCATGCCGGTGCTTCAAATCCTGATGTTCGTGTACCTGGTGACTGCGCCAGTGTCGTTCGTCGGCAACGTCGGATGGTGGTGCCGCGTCAACCGTGAACTGCGCGATCTGGATCGCACCTACGGGGTTACCCATCGACGCATCCTGGCTCTGATCGGGTGGTTGCTTGTCGTGCCCGGTTTGATCATGTTCGGCAGGCGCCTACGACGGGCACAGGTGAGGGCGGGGGTGGCGCCACTGCGTGCGGTCTGGGCGCTTCCGCTGGGGCTGTTGTTTGTTCCTGCACTCGTGGCCATCTTGCAATACCAGCTGAACAAGGTGTGGACCGTTGCCGGGCGACCAATCGACCCGTGGCCATTGCACGCTCGAAATACATTGCCGCACCGGCCTTTTGTGGAGTGCGCGACTGAAGCGGACAGCCCTTCCCTCCGACACACAGCTGTTGTGCAGTCTCCCTGACCCCACAGGACGCAGAGCATTCGTGGCAGTCCTCGCCCCGCTTTTGCTGTCGCAGACCAACGGACTACTGGCCGGCTACGAGAATCAGCTCCTGCAATGGATCACCACGCGTAACAGCGGCCTGGTCCGGCACGAAGGTGCTGGAGCAGGTGTTCCAAGGGGTCACCAAACTGCTGCTGGACTGCTTCGTGAACAACCCTGCTGGTGACTCGTCGCGGTGCCTCTCAGCCGCGTGAGGCAGGATGGACAGCACACGTCCGTCGAGCAAGCTGGAGGCAGATCTGTGTTGGGTGCGATCGCGGTGCTCGGAGTCGGCTATGTGCTCGGCGCGAAGGCTGGGCGTAAGCGCTATGAGCAGATCGTCGGCACGTATCGCGCGGTGACGGGGCATCCGGCCACCAGATCGGCCATCGACGCGGGACGCCGCAAGATCGCCGAGCGCATCTCGCCGGAACCGTCGATGGTGAAGCTGACCGAGATCGACGAGGGCACGACAGTGATCGAGCCGCGACAGAACTGATGTCGCGGCTCGTTCTCGGTACGTAAGAGGCTTAGCCCAGGGGGACGTTCCAGGACGTACCGGGCAGCAGCGGACCGGTGCTCAGACCGGGGTTACCGCTGTTGGGCGAACCGATGGCCACCGGCGGGATGCCGCCGCCGACGCCGTTGTTCCCGGACATCGACCACGCGATGCACTGTCCGTCGATGCGGCTACCCAGCCATGCGGTGCAACCGGCCTGGTTGGTGGTGGGGGCGGGCGTGCTCAGGGCCGCGTACATCGGGGCTGCGATGGCAGCGGCGGCGAACGCGCCTACTGCAATACCCCGAACGATCCTGCGTGCCATGTGAGAGCCTTCCGGTCGACGATCAGCGGGTCCAGAGTAACCGGAGTGATGACGGTTACGCAGCCTCACGCCGTCAAATCATCTCCGGACGCCTGCTGCAGCAGGCTGCGGCGGTAGGCCTCCATGGCCACCAGGTCCCCGAACAGCGCGTGGTACTCGTCGCCCTGCTCGACTGGCGACATCCGCTGCAATTTGGACTTGACCTCGGCGATCTGACGCCCGACCCACACCTCCTGCAGGCGCGCGAGCACACCGGAGATGTAACGCGGCAGCCGCTCGTCGTCGTCGACCTTGATGCTTTCCACGCCGAGTTCGCTGACCAACGCCGCGACCGCGGGGGTCGCCGCCTGCTGACGCACCGCGTCGAGCCAATGCGCGCCACCGCCGCTGGTGGCCGTACCGCCGGCGGTCTCGACCGCGCGCCGGACGGCGGCGTAGGCGGGATGGGTGAAACTCTCGACCGTCAGCCCGTCGAACACCGGGCCGGCCAGCGCCGGGTACTGCAGCGCCGACTTGAGCGCCTCGCGCTGAGGCCACAGGGTGGGGTCGCGCGGGTCGGGTCGCTGGGCGGCGTCCGGTCGCGCTGCCGACGCCGCGGAACGGCGTGACTCGGTGCGGCCGCCGGACTTGCCGCCGCCCGCCGTTTCGCGGACGCGGCCCAGCACCTGCGCGACGTCATCCCAGCCGACCCAGCCGGCGAGCTGGCGCGCGTACTCGTCGCGCAGTGTCGGGTCCTTGATCTGGGCCACCATGGGCACACAGCGGCGCAGCGCGGTCACCCGGCCCTCCGCACTGTCGAGGTCGACTTCGGTGAGGGCGGTGCGAATGGCGAACTCGAACAACGGGGTTCGCCGCGCCACCAGGTCACGCAGCGCGCCGTCGCCGGACTTCAACCGCAGATCGCAGGGGTCCATACCGTCGGCGGCCACCGCGACGAACGATTGCCCGGCCAGATTCTGTTCGCCCTCGAACGCCTTGAGCGCGGCCGCCCGGCCCGCGGCGTCACCGTCGAACACGTAGATCAGTTCACCGCGAAAGAACTTGTCGTCCATCATGAGTCGGCGCAGCATCGACAGGTGCTCGTCGCCGAATGCGGTACCGCACGAAGCGACGGCGGTGGTGACACCGGCCATGTGCATGGCCATCACGTCGGTGTAGCCCTCCACCACCACGGCCTGATGCCCCTTGGCGATATCGCGTTTGGCCAGATCGATGCCGAACAGCACCTGCGACTTCTTGTAGAGCACGGTCTCGGGGGTGTTCAGGTACTTGGCGGTCATGGTGTCGTCGTCGAAGATGCGCCGGGCGCCGAATCCGATCACCTCACCGCTGGAACCCCGGATGGGCCACAGCAGCCGGCGGTGGAACCGGTCCCTCGGGCCCCGTTTACCCTGCAGCGACAGACCGGCGTCTTCGAGCTCCTTGTACTCGAAACCCTTGCGGAGCAAATGCTTTGTCAGCGTGTCCCAGCCGGCCGGGGCGAACCCGCAGCCGTAGTGACGGGCCGCGGCGGCGTCGAAGTTGCGTTCGGTCAGGTACTGGCGGGCGGGTGCCGCGTCGGGGCTCTCCAACTCGTTGGCGTAGAACTCGGCGGCGGCGGCGTTGGCGGCGATCAGCCTGCTGCGGCTGCCACGGTCGCGCTGGACGTTGGTGTTCGACGCTCCCGTGTAGGTGACGGTGTACCCGACGCGGTCGGCCAGCAGCTCGACGGCCTCGACGAAGGTGACATGTTCGATCTTCTGCATGAACGCGTAGACGTCGCCGCCTTCGCCGCAGCCGAAGCAATGGAAATGCCCATGGTTGGGACGCACATGAAACGACGGGGACTTCTCGTCGTGGAAGGGGCACAGCCCCTTGAGCGAGTCGGCGCCGGCCCGCCGCAGCTGCACGTAGTCCCCGACGAGGTCCTCGATTTTTACGCGTTCACGAATGGCGGCGATATCGCGATCAGGAATCCGCCCGGCCATCGGCACAGTCTAAGCCGAACGACGATGCGCCCCGCGGAGCCTGCGGAGCGGGGTGAGGAGGAGTGAGGCAATCAGCTCCAGCCGAACGACGATGCGCCCCGCGGAGCCTGCGGAGCGGGGTGAGGAGGAGTGAGGCAATCGAATAGAACCCGGTGCGGACCGCCCGTTCACAACGGCTTGGGCGAACGCGCCTCGTGCACCCGCTCCAGACGTCCCTCGGTGTAGGACGCGATCTGGTCGATGACCACCCGCAATCGCGCGCCGTCGTCCTCGGCGGCGATGAATTCTGGCGAGAATTGCGGGTCCAGGCTGCCGGGCGCCTGTGCCCACAACACCAGGGCCACCTCGTGGATACGGGTGCGCTGATCGGCCTGGATCCGCAGATGTCCGTGGTCGGACATGATGAACTGCAGGGCCAGCATCTTCAGGACGGCCACTTCGGCGCGCACCAGTGGCGGCACCGCCAGGTCGGTGTCGAAGCGGCCCAGCGGGCCGTTTCCGGCGATCTGACGGGTGGCCGTGATGGCCGCATTGGCGAACCGGCCGACCAGCTCGCTGGTCAACCGCTTGAGCGCCACCGACGCCGCCAGCGTTCCGTCGAACTTGGTGACGCCCGCCACCACCGGCAGCTGCGAGAGCCGTTCGCAGGCGGCCATCAACTCGTCGAGCGACAGCGACGGAAAGGACTCGGCACCCAGCCGGGCCAAGGAGGCGGCCTGGTCGGTATCGGCCAGCACCCGCAGGTCGATACGTCCCGAGACGATGCCGTCCTCGATGTCGTGCACGGAGTAGGCCACGTCGTCGGCCCAATCCATCACCTGCGCCTCCAGGCAGGGCCGTTCGGCGGGCGCGCCCTCGCGGACCCAGTCGGCCGCAATGGCGTCGTCGTCGTAGAACCCGAACTTGCGACGCTCGCCGGTCCGCTGCCACGGGTACTTCGTCACCGCGTCGAGCCCGGCCCTGGTGAGATTGAGTCCCGCGGAACGCCCTTCGCTGTCAAGCACTTTGGGCTCCAGCCGGGTCAGGATGCGAAAGTTCTGCGCGTTACCCTCGAATCCGCCGAACACCATCGCGATATCGTTGAGCGCACGCTCGCCGTTGTGCCCGTAGGGCGGATGGCCGATATCGTGCGCCAGCCCGGCCATGTCCACCAGGTCGGGGTCACAGCCCAGGCCGATGGCCATGCCCCGACCGATCTGGGCGACCTCCAGCGAATGCGTCAGCCGGGTGCGCGGCGTCTCGCTTTCGCGCGGCCCGACGACCTGGGTTTTGTCAGCCAGCCGCCGCAGGGCCGCGCAGTGCAGGACGCGGGCCCGGTCGCGGGCGAAGTCGCTGCGATGCTCGCTGACGGTTCCTGGCAGCACAGAACCCTTGGCGTCCTCGGCCACCAAGCGTTCGCGGTCGAAGGCCCCGTACCGGTCCTGCGGAATCGTGCTCACCGTGGCACAGTCTGCCAGCACGGGCAGTCAATCATTGTCGACGCCCGCGCCGTGACCACTAGATTGAGCAGCATGCGCATCGCTCGCCTGCTCAGCATGGTGTTGGTGGTTCTGTTCGCCGGGCTGCTGATCGCACCGTCGGCGGTCGCCGATCCGCCGTTCCGCCTGCCCACCCAGCTCACCGATCAGTCCGGGGTCCTCTCGGACAGCGAGCGCACCGACGTGCAGGCGGCACTCGACAAGCTGTACGACGATCGGCACGTACAACTCTGGGTGGTCTACGTCGACTCCTTCGACGGCCAGAACTTCATGAGCTGGGCCCAGGACACCATGCAAAAGAGTGGTTTCGGTGACGACGACGCGCTGCTGGCCATCGCCACCAAGGACCGGGAGTTCGCGTTCCAGGTCCCCAATACGGTCACCGAGGGCAACTCGAACCGCGTCGATGACGCGCGGCGCAACGGTATTGAACCCAAACTGCGTAACAACGACTGGGCCGGCGCCGCGATCGCGGCGGCCAACGGCCTTGACTACACCGCCGGTAAGGGTTCCGGGGTGTCCTGGTTCGGGATGGGCATCGTGCTTGCGGGCATCGTCGTCGTTGGCCTGATCGGCTGGCTCTGGTTGCGGCGGAGGCACCGTCGTCGTCGCGCGGCCGAGGTGGCCGCGGCCAAACATGTCGACCCCACCGATCCGAACGCGTTGGCGGCGGTGCCGCTGGAGGCACTCGACGAACTGTCCAAGACCATCGTCGTCGACGTCGACAACGCCGTGCGGACCAGCGAGAGTGAGCTCGCGCTGGCCGTGGAGGAATTCGGCCCCCGGCGTACCGAACCGTTCAGCGCGGCTGTTGCGAGCGCCAAAACCACACTGACACAGGCGTTCAACGTCCGTCAGATCCTCGACGACGAGGTGCCAGAGACACCGCTGCAGCGTCGCGACCTGCTGACTCGGGTGATCGTCGCGGCAGCCAAGGCCGACCGCACCCTCGACGAGCAGAGCGACGCGTTCGGCAAGCTCCGCGATCTGGTGATCAATGCCCCGACGCGACTCGACGCGCTCACGCAGCAGATGGTGGCGCTGACGGCCCGCATCGAACCGGCCCGCCAGACCCTGGCGAGCCTGCGCCAGCAGTACGCCGAGACGGCACTGTCGTCGGTGGCAGGCAATGTCGACCAGGCCAGTGACCGACTGTCATTCGCCGACAAGAACATCTCCACGGGCCGGACCCTGATCAGCAAGCCGGCCCCCGATCAGCTCCCCCTCGTCGATGCGGTGCGGGCGGCCGAGGGCTCCCTCGGGCAGGCGCAGACCCTGCTGGACGCCGTCGACAGCGCGGCTTCGGATATCAACCGTGCCACCGACGGTCTGCCGGCTGCCATCGCCGACATCCAGAACGGGATCGACGCCGCGACCGCGCAGTTGGCCCAGCCGAGAACACCGCAGGCCGATCAGTTGCGCGCCGCCAGTGATGCCGCAGGGGCGGCGGTCAATGACGCCAAGACCAACGGCAGCACCGACCCGCTGGGCACGTTCACCCGCCTCACCAAAGCCGACGCCGACCTGGACCGCATCCTGGCCAGTGTGGGTCAACAACGTGAAGAGGCCGAAAAGCAGGCCAGGACACTGGAACAGGCGATGTTCACCGCACAGTCCCGTGTCAAGTCGGTGTCGGATTTCATCGACACCCGCCGCGGCAGCATCGGCCCCGAAGCCCGCACCCGACTGTCGGAGGCCGCGCGGCAGTTGGAGGCCGCCCAGGCCAAGAAAGATGCGAACCCGGCCGAGGCCATCGCACACGCCAACGGCGCCGCGGCATTGGCCGCCCAGGCGCAGTCGCTGGCCAATGACGACGTCCGCCGCTCACAACAAACTGTGTACGGCCAGCAGTACGGCGGTAACTCCGATCTGGGTTCGGTGATCGGCGGCATCATCATCGGCAACATCCTGCGCGGCGGATTCAGCGGCGGCGGGATGGGCGGCGGGTACGGCGGTGGTTATGGCGGGAGCTGGGGCAGCGGACGCAGCCCCGGCCGGCCCACCACCTACGGCGGATCGGGTAATTCGTCGGGCCGAAGCTACAGCGGCGGTGGCGGGCGGTTCTAACGGGTCCGGACGCGGTTGGCGATGGCCGTCGCCAAGTCCCCCGCCGCGTTCGTGCCACCGAAGTTGCACACCTTGACATCGGCCACCGCGTTGTCGACGGCGGTCAGCGCGCGCTGGCAGAGCCACCCGTAGGACCCGGGATTGGACGTCGCGCTGGTCTGCAGCACATCGTCGACCAGCGTGACCTCACCGACCGGGACCATCGGGCCGGACGGTTCGACCATCACCAAGGCGCGCTCGCACAGCTTCCAGCGGGTGGTCTCCTTGGCTGCGAACGCGGTTGCCGCCGCGGCGTCGGGGAACACGGCGAGGGCCTCGACCACCGCATCGGCGTGCTGATAGTTGGGCAGCCGATAGGACTGACCGGCCGCCGCCGTCATGCCGCTGTCGGCATAGGCCGACTCGGTGGCGGGGTCGACCGCGCCACCGCATTCGGGACGGTCGATCGCGGCGGTCACCGGTTGGGCGAAGCGGCCCGATTCCTGTAGGCCGGCCATTGTCAGCAGTGAGTTGAGTTGATCGGCGCCCAACAGCATCGTGGATGCCCCGTCGGCGGTCACGGCAGTGCGCTTGCGGTCGGTCGAACCCGTCGGTACCTGGGCCGGTGAGGCCGTCGCCGATGGCGCCGGATTCCAGTTCACGACGGTCACCACGACGGAGATCACGATCGCGGTCAGCGACAGCGCCAGCAGCGCCCACCACACGGTGTTCTGCCGCCTCATTCGGCGGGCACCCGGGCGCGCAGCAGGCTGCCGATCAGGCCGTTGTTGGGACCGGAGGCGCAGGATTGCGCGCCCACGACGTACTTGCCCACCCGGGAAACCGTCTGCCCGCAGTACAGGCTGGTGTCGAACGGGTCGACCTCGCCGTCGGGTCCCGGCCGCAGTTCGCGCACGGCGGGCAGGACGATCCCGCCGGACAGGTTGGCGTCGTTGACCGTCACGACCTGCCAGCGCGTGGTGGTGTTGTCCTTGGTCATGCTGAGCTCCTGTTTGTCACAGCTGCGCCAGCGGTCGGTCTGGCCGACCAGGAAGGCCTCGGCTGCGGCGCCGTCGGGGAATTCGATCGCGAACTGTTCGACGTCACCGCCGGATCCGCGGGTGTCGGTGACCAGTTGAACCTGCATCGCGGTGTATCCGGATCCCGAAAGCACCTGCGCGGTGGGCACATTGACGACACCGCCGCACTCCGGCCGGTCCACGGTCTCGGGCAGTGGCTGATCGGTGTCGACCCGGTACTCCAGCCGGCCACCGATGAAGTGGTGCAGTTCTTCGAGACCCAGGAGCAGGGCCCGGGGCGGGTCACCGGGTTTGAACGGCGCTGTCGTCGGCCGGCCGTTGGGCGCGGGCGGCGGCGCAGGCAGACCAGGCGTGGGGGCCCCCCCCGGCGGCGGCCGGGGCGGAGCCCGGCCCCGCGGGGGCAGGGGCACCCCGGAGACCCCCACCCCCCCCCCGCACCCCCCCGCCGG